>CAKREL010000013.1 GCA_934317205.1 uncultured Eubacterium sp. | reverse complement strand
ACGATGGCAAATGTGATTCAGCAATTACAGAAGCCGACACTTGTCATCGCTCATAATAAGACGTTAGCAGCTCAGTTGTACGGAGAGTTCAAGGAGATGTTTCCCGATAACGCAGTGGAATATTTTGTCTCCTATTATGATTATTATCAACCGGAAGCTTATGTTCCGTCTACGGACACATACATTGCAAAAGATTCTGCAGTAAATGAAGAAATTGATAAATTGCGTCTGTCTGCCACCGCAGCACTGACAGAGCGCAATGATGTCATTATTGTATCTAGTGTTTCCTGTATTTATGGTCTTGGAAGTCCGGTGGATTATCAGAATATGATGGTTTCTCTGAGACCAGGTATGGAGCGTGACAGGGATGATGTGATCCGGCAGTTAATTGATATCCAGTATATGAGAAATGATATGGATTTTCATCGTGGTACATTCCGGGTGCGTGGTGATGTGCTTGAGATTTTTCCGGCAAATAATACAGATACGGCAGTGCGGGTAGAGTTTTTTGGAGATGAAATTGACAGGATTACAGAAATAGATGTGCTTACTGGTGAGATTAAGAGCCGACTGGAGCACTGCGCAATTTTCCCGGCGTCACATTATGTTGTTCCGCAGGAAAAAATCAATCAGGCGACTGTTGAAATTGAAAAAGAGATGGAAGAGAGGGTACGTTATTTTAAAGGTGAAGATAAGCTGATTGAAGCACAGCGTATTGCAGAGCGTACAAATTTTGATATTGAAATGTTGCGTGAGACGGGTTTTTGCAGTGGCATTGAAAATTATTCGCGGCATCTGTCCGGATTAAAGCCAGGAGTTCCACCGTATACACTTATGGACTATTTCCCTGATGAGTTTTTAATTATTGTGGATGAGTCCCATATCACGATCCCGCAGGTACGTGGCATGTATGCAGGAGATCAGTCAAGAAAATCAACACTTGTTGATTATGGTTTCCGTTTGCCGTCAGCAAAGGATAACCGTCCGTTGAATTTTGAAGAATTTGAGGGCAAGATTGATCAGATGTTATTTGTCTCAGCAACTCCGAATATATATGAGAAAGAGCATGAATTGCTTCGCGCGGAACAGATTATCCGCCCCACTGGTCTGCTGGATCCGTATGTGGAAGTTCGCCCGGTGGAAGGTCAGATTGACGATCTGATTGGCGAAGTAAATAAGGAAACTTCTGCAGGTCATAAAGTGTTGATTACGACATTAACAAAAAAGATGGCAGAAGATCTGACAGATTATATGCGTGAGATTGGAATCCGAGTCAAATATCTGCATTCTGATATTGATACGTTGGAACGTGCAGAGATTATTCGTGACCTGCGCCTGGATGTGTTTGATGTGCTGGTTGGAATCAATCTTCTGCGAGAAGGACTGGACATTCCGGAGATTACGTTGGTAGCAATTTTGGACGCTGATAAAGAAGGATTTCTGCGTTCTGAGACATCTTTGATCCAGACAATTGGACGTGCTGCACGAAATAGCGAAGGGCACGTTATTATGTATGCGGATACGATCACAGATTCTATGCGTCAGGCATTGGATGAGACAGAGCGCCGACGTGCGATCCAGATGGCATATAATGAAGAACATGGCATTACGCCGAAGACAATTCAGAAATCTGTTCGCGATCTGATCAGTATTTCAAAGAAGGTGGCTCAGGAAGAGATGCAGTTCAAGAAAGATCCAGAATCCATGAGCCGGAAAGAACTGGAAAAACTGATCAAAGATGTGGAGAAGAAGATGAAGAAAGCAGCAGCAGAGTTGAATTTTGAGGCAGCAGCGCAGCTACGTGATCAGATGACAGATTTGAAGAAAATTGCTTTTGCCACTCACAATATTGAATAATACTTCAATAAAGAGCAGAGAGTATTGCTGTAGAAAGTATTTTACAAGCCATAAATCAGCAAGAAAAAGTGAATATTAGAAAGCGAAAGAAAAGAGAGTAACAACTATGGCACAACAATATATTAAAATCAAAGGAGCAAATGAGCATAACCTCAAAAATATTGATCTCACATTGCCACGCGACAAGTTTATCGTATTGACCGGTCTGTCCGGTTCAGGTAAATCTTCTCTGGCTTTTGACACTATCTATGCGGAGGGTCAGCGACGTTATATGGAGTCGTTATCCTCTTACGCCCGCCAGTTCCTTGGGCAGATGGAAAAACCAAATGTGGAGAAAATAGAAGGCTTGTCTCCGGCAATCTCCATTGATCAGAAATCAACAAATCGAAATCCGCGTTCTACTGTTGGCACGGTGACGGAAATATATGATTATTTTCGATTACTATATGCGAGAATTGGTATTCCGCATTGCCCAAAATGTGGAAAAGAGATTAGAAAGCAGACTGTGGATCAGATGGCAGATCAAATCATGCAGCTTCCGGAACGAACAAAAATCCAACTTTTGGCGCCAGTGGTACGCGGGCGTAAGGGTACACATCAGAAGTTGTTGGATAGCATAAAACGCAGTGGTTATGTTCGTGTACAAATTGACGGAAGTGTCTATGAACTGACAGAAGAAATCGGTCTGGATAAGAATAAAAAGCATAATATCGAGGTTGTAGTAGACAGACTGGTTGTAAAGGAAGGTATTGAAAAGCGTCTGGTGGATTCTATAGAAAATGTACTGGAACTGGCAGATGGACTGATGACGGTAGATGTGATCGGTGGAGAGCAGATACAATTTTCCCAGAGTTTTTCATGTCCGGACTGCGGTATCAGTATTGATGAGATAGAACCGAGGAGTTTTTCTTTTAATAATCCATTCGGTGCTTGTCCGGAGTGTTTCGGACTCGGTTACAAGATGGAGTTTGACGAGGATCTGATGATTCCGGACAAGCATCTGTCATTGGCAGAAGGCGCCATTCAGGTGATGGGGTGGCAGTCCTCCAATGATCCATCCAGTTATACCTATGCGATTTTGAAAGCTCTGTCAGAGGAGTATGATTTTGATTTGGATACACCGTATGAGAACCTGCCTGAGACAGCACGCAACGTGATCTTGCACGGAACTGAGGGTAAGAAAGTGGTAGTGCATTACCGTGGACAGCGTGGCGTCGGTGTTTATGATGTGGCATTTGAGGGACTGATCCGGAATGTAGAACGTCGTTATCGTGAGACAGGATCTGATCTGACAAAGCAGGAATATGAGACATTTATGCGGATCACACCGTGTAAAGCCTGCCATGGTCAGCGTTTGAAGAAGGAATCACTGGCAGTAACGATTGCGGATAAAAATATTCATGAGATTACATCTATGTCTGTAAAGGACTTATGTACATTTTTGGAAAATCTGGAACTGACAGAGCAGCAGCATTTGATTGGTGATCAGATTTTAAAGGAAATCCGTGCGCGTGTTGGCTTTTTGAAGGAAGTAGGATTGGAATATCTGACACTTTCGAGAGCAACCGGAAGTTTGTCAGGTGGCGAGGCTCAGCGAATCCGCCTGGCAACCCAGATTGGTTCCGGATTGGTAGGTGTGGCTTATATTTTGGATGAGCCAAGTATCGGTCTGCATCAGCGTGATAACGATAAATTGCTGGCTGCTTTAAAAAATCTGAAAGAACTTGGAAATACATTAATCGTAGTAGAACATGATGAAGATACTATGCGTGCAGCAGATTACATCGTAGATATCGGTCCGGGAGCCGGGGAACACGGTGGCGAAGTGGTGGCAGCCGGTACAGTAGATGATATCATGGCATGTGAAAAATCTTTGACAGGAGCGTATTTAAGTGGCCGGCTGGTGATCCCAGTGCCGAAGGAACGCAAACAGCCGACGGGTTTTGTTACCATACGTGGAGCCCGGGAAAACAATTTGAAAAATATCGATGTAAAAGTACCGTTGGGAATTATGACCTGTGTGACAGGTGTGTCTGGTTCCGGTAAAAGCTCTCTGGTCAATGAGATTTTATATAAGCATCTGGCAAGAAGTCTGAACCGTGCGCGATGCATTCCCGGAAAGCATAAAGGTATCGACGGATTAGAGCAACTTGACAAAGTAATCTGTATTGATCAGTCTCCAATAGGAAGAACTCCACGTTCTAATCCGGCAACTTATACCGGTGTGTTTGATCAGATCCGTGATCTTTTTGCAGCAACGCCAGATGCAAAAGCAAGAGGATATAAAAAAGGAAGGTTTAGCTTTAATGTTAAAGGCGGACGCTGCGAGGCTTGTTCCGGTGATGGGATTTTGAAGATTGAAATGCATTTTTTACCAGATGTGTATGTGCCCTGTGAAGTGTGCCAGGGCAAACGTTATAACCGCGAGACACTGGAAATTAAATACAAAGGAAAAAGTATTTATGATGTGCTGGATATGACAGTGGAGGAAGCATTGAAATTTTTTGAAAATGTGCCTTCCATTCACAGAAAAATTCAGACGTTGTATGATGTAGGACTTTCCTATGTTCGTCTGGGACAACCATCAACGACATTATCCGGTGGCGAAGCGCAACGAATCAAATTAGCTACAGAATTGAGCAAACGCAGCACAGGAAAGACAATTTATATTTTGGATGAGCCAACCACAGGATTGCATTTTGCAGATGTACACAAACTGATTGAGATTCTGCATCGTCTGGCAGAAGGTGGCAATACAGTGGTTGTCATTGAACATAATCTGGATGTGATCAAGACAGCAGATTATATTATAGACATGGGTCCGGAAGGTGGTGATGGCGGTGGAACCGTCATTGCGGAAGGTACACCGGAGCAGGTAGCACAAAATCCGATTTCCTATACGGGTAAATATGTGAAGAAATATCTTCGATAAACTATAAAAGGCACCGCAACTGCGGTGCCTGAATTTTCGGGGAGTACTTCCCGGACTTGGGGGATCCGGGAAGCTTGAGTTATGAAAAATTTATTATAAAAAGCGTAAGCCTTTTATAATCGATTACGAATGTTAGTATAGAAAGAGATTGTGTCCATTTTGTGATTAAATTGCGAACATTTTGGAAAAAAAGAATTACTTTTCCTAAAAAAATATTAAGAAATGGTTAAATCATCGTCGAATTCTCTGAAAAGGAAAAAAAGTCTTTGAAAAATGCAATTATTTGTATATAATAAGTACACGTATGCGAGTTTATCTCAGTCTGAATTGAGATTTCGAGAACGAGTAAGACAAACATAATTTTAGAATAGACATATGAAAAGTGCATGAAGAGGGAAAGGAGAAAATGTGATGATTTCAACAGATATTGGAATTGACTTAGGAACAGCAAGTATTCTTGTTTACGTCAAAGGCAAAGGCGTTGTATTAAAAGAGCCGTCAGTTGTAGCATTTGACCGTGATACAAATAAAATAAAAGCAATTGGTGAGGAGGCCAGACTGATGCTCGGAAGAACTCCGGGAAACATCGTAGCAGTCAGACCACTTCGTCAGGGTGTTATTTCTGATTATACAGTTACAGAAAAAATGATGAAATATTTCATTCAGAAAGCAGTTGGTAAAAAGAGTTTCCGTAAACCGCTGATCAGCGTTTGTGTACCAAGTGGTGTTACAGAGGTTGAGAAGAAAGCAGTAGAAGATGCGACATTTCAGGCTGGTGCAAGAGATGTGAAAATTATTGAGGAACCGATTGCAGCAGCAATCGGAGCCGGTATTGATATTTCCAGACCATGTGGAAATATGATTGTAGATATCGGTGGCGGAACAGCTGACATTGCGGTAATTTCCCTGGGAGGTACCGTGGTAAGTACATCCATCAAAATCGCTGGAGATGATTTTGATGAAGCACTAGTGCGTTATATGAGAAAGAAACATAATCTTCTGATTGGTGAGCGTACCGCAGAAGATATCAAAATCAAGATTGGTACATGCTATCCGTTGCCGGAACCGATGACATTAGATGTCAGAGGACGAAATCTGGTAACAGGTTTGCCGAAGACAGTAACTGTTTCTTCCGAAGAGACAGAGGAAGCATTACGAGAGGCAACTATGCAGATTGTAGATGCAGTACACAGTGTACTGGAGAAGACTCCGCCAGAGTTAGCAGCTGATGTAGCTGACCGCGGAATTGTTCTTACCGGAGGTGGAGCATTGCTCCGGGGACTGGAAGAGCTGATTGAGTCACATACCGGAATCAATACAATGACAGCAGAGGATCCAATGACCTGTGTTGCAATCGGAACCGGAAAATATGTAGAGTTTCTTTCCGGAAAAAGAGACGAACAGTAAGAATGAGAGAGACAGTCACCAGGCTGTCTCTTTTTATACAAAGGAGAACTATGGAGATAATTACCGGATTTGTAGAGCATATTGTATATCGAAATGAAGAGAATGGCTATACAGTTTTGAATCTGGTCTCACAAGATGAGGACGAAATCACCTGCGTAGGTGTATTTCAGATTATCAGTGAAGGAGAATGCCTGGAAGCAACAGGGGAATATACGGTACATCCATCGTATGGACCACAGTTTAAAGTGGAAAGCTATACGATTAAAGCACCGGAGGATGTAGCTTCTATTGAACGTTATCTTGGCTCTGGCGCGATCAAAGGTGTGGGAGCAGCGCTTGCAGCACGCATTGTACGTAGATTTAAGGAAGATACTTTTCGAATTATTGAAGAGGAACCGGAACGTCTGGTAGAGATTAAAGGAATCAGTGAACGAAAAGCACGGGAGATTGCACAGCAGACGGAAGAAAAAAGAGAACTTCGTCAAGCAATGATTTTTTTGCAGAATTACGGAATTTCACTTACACTGGCAGTGAAAATTTACCAGACATATCAAATGGATATGTATCGGATCATTCAGGAAAATCCGTATAAACTGGCAGAAGATGTAAATGGTGTGGGATTTAAGATCGCAGATGAAATCGCTCATAAAGTGGGAATTCATATGGATTCTGATTTTCGTATCCGAAGTGGTATTTTGTATGTGTTGCAACAAGCTTCCCTGGAGGGACATACGTATCTGCCGGAGGATGTTCTGACCAGCAGAGCTTGCGAGTTATTAGGCGTGGATGCCATTGCAATAGAAAAACACTATATGGATATGGCTATTGACCGTAAATTAGTTTTGAAACAGTCGGAGGATCAGGTACGGGTTTATGCGTCCACATTTTATTATATGGAACTGAATGTGGCGGTTATGCTGCGAGAGTTAAATGTGAAATACGATTTTTCGGAAATTGCAGTAGAACAGCGAATCCGAAAGATAGAAGCACTGTCAGAACTGGAACTGGATGAAATGCAGCGGATTGCTGTAAAGGAAGCGGTACGCAGCGGTCTGCTCGTTATCACTGGTGGACCAGGCACCGGAAAGACGACAACGATTAATACGATCATACAGTATTTTGAGTCTGAGGGAATGGACATATCTCTGGCAGCGCCTACAGGGCGAGCAGCAAAACGTATGAGTGAGACTACCGGTTATGAAGCAAAAACCATTCATCGTATGTTGGAACTGTCAGGGGGGATGGAAGAACGCGTTGGATTTGAACGAAATGAGCAGAATCCTCTGGAGACAGATGTTATTATTATAGATGAGATGTCCATGGTAGATATCAGCCTGATGCACAATCTTCTGAAAGCTGTAGTAGCAGGAACACGCCTGATCTTAGTTGGAGATGTCAATCAGTTGCCGAGTGTTGGCCCGGGATGCGTGTTGAAGGATATCATTGATTCTCATGCATGTAACGTGGTTCGTTTGAACCGTATTTTTCGACAGGCGTCTGAAAGTGATATTATTGTAAATGCGCATAAGATCAATCGTGGGGAGGAAGTACTGCTGGATAATAAGAGCCGGGATTTCTTTTTCCTAAAACGTTATGATGCAAATGTGATCATCAGCATTTGTATTCAACTGATACAGCAGAAGCTTCCCAGATATGTCAATGCATCACCGGCGGACATACAGGTACTTACGCCAATGCGAAAGGGACTGCTCGGAGTGGAACGGCTGAATACAATCTTGCAACAATATCTGAATCCACCAGATTCGAAGAAAGCGGAGCGCGAACATGGCCAGATGGTGTTCCGTGAGGGTGATAAGGTTATGCAGATTAAAAATAATTATCAGGCAGAATGGGAGATCCGCAGCAGATATAATATCCCGATTGAGAAGGGGCTTGGAGTATTCAACGGAGACATGGGAATTGTCCGGGAAATCAATGGATTTTCCGAGACACTGACGGTAGAGTATGAGGAAGGGCGCATGGTGGAATATCCTTTTAAGGAATTGGATCAGTTGGAGCTGGCTTATGCTATCACCATACATAAATCCCAGGGAAGTGAATATCCGGCGGTAATCATTCCGCTTTTAAATGGTCCGCGTATGCTGATGAACCGTAATCTTTTATATACTGCAGTAACCAGAGCACGAAAATGCGTGACTTTGGTAGGAGATGAGAGAGCTTTTTACAATATGGAAGCAAATGTAAACGAGCAGAAACGCTATAGTGGTCTGAAGGACCGATTGGAGGAATTATAATATTTGAATATCTTAAAATGGCTGGATTATTTATATCCGCCCAGATGCCCGGTCTGTGAAAAAATAAGTACAGCAGGAATTTGCCCAGAGTGTAGAAAAAAGGTACACTTTATTTTGAAAGATTATTGTATGAAGTGTGGAAAACCATTGGAAGATGCGCAGGAGGAGTATTGCAGGGACTGCAGGCGCAGACGGCATATGTTTGTCAGAAACCGCGCACTTTTATCTTACCGGGGGCCGGTGAAACTGTCACTTTATCAGATGAAATATGGGAACAGACGGGAATATGCGGTAACATATGGACAGGAAATGGCTAAAATGCTGGGAATATGGATTCATCATTCAGGAATTACCAGAATCGTGCCAGTTCCACTGCACATATCGCGAAAAAGAAAGCGTGGTTACAATCAGGCAGAGTTGATCGCGCGGGGACTTGGAAAAGAACTGCAATTACCGGTGGATACAAGACTTTTGTACCGTGTCCGCAGGACAAAACCACAGAAAAAGCTAAATGACCAGCAACGAAAGCAGAATCTGAAAAATGCATTTGAAGTGAAAAAAAAGATTGATAAAAGCGAACGGATTTTGCTTGTTGATGATATCTATACGACTGGCAGTACCGTGGATGCTGCGGCCGAGTGCCTGCAGAGAACACTCGGTTGTCAGGTATATGTGGCGGTGATTGCAATCGGGGGATAAAAATCTTTTCTTGTATAATAATTTATGATATACTCTTTATATTGTATAAACAAAAAAGGTGAAAGTATGATTAATCAGGACAGAGTCCGTGTAATGGCCAGAATGGCTATGCTGGAAAATGGATTAGGAGAGAGAGAACTGAAGATCAGCACATATCGTAGAAGTGATTATGTGATTTTGCAGATGGTAAAAGGATTTGTCCTTGGAACGATCTGCTTTTTGGCTGTCCTGATGTTGTGGGTCTGTTCTAAATGGGATGATTTCAATCAATACTTTTCTAATATAAATTATGGGGTACGGATCAAAGAAGTTATTGCAATCTATCTGATATTTCTGGCTTGTTATCTGCTTATCTGTGCATTGGCTGCAGTTCGCAGGCATAAGCAGTGCCGGGACAGAAGAGATTTGTACTTGCATTATCTTCATCGGCTGAACAAATCTTATGCTGCTGAGGAAAAAATAAACACACAGGAAGAATAAAATTCTGAAAGGTGGAGCAGGAGGTAACGTATGGTTCAGCTATTAAAAATTAAGGAATATATTTACCGGTTTATTGGAAAATATGAGATTTACGCTGTGGCAGTTTTGCGGTTCCTGGTGGCGTTTTTTGCATTTACGCTGATTGAGCATAAAATTGGATATATGGATGTGCTGAGGGAATATCCCATTGCATTGCTGTGTGCACTGCTTTGCTCGTTTCTGCCATCCGGAGTTATGCTGTTTTTTGGTGCATTGCTTATTTTACTGAACTGTTATGCATTGTCGCTGGAATTGTGTGGAATTGTTGCACTGGTATTTGTTATACTTTTTTGCCTCTATTTTCGTTTTACGAACCGAAAAGGCCTATATACAGTGCTGACACCGGTGTTGAATGTGCTTGGAATTCCGTTTGTTATGCCGGTATGTGCCGGCTTATTGAGCAGAATCTATACAGCTATTGCAGTTGTATGTGGAGAATTTATCTATTTTTTACTCAAAAATATTACTGAAAATGCAGCGCTTTTTTCGGCAAAGGAATCCATCACAAAAAAGAGCGTGGTAACACTTGCTGTCACAGAGATTTTTACAGATAAGGAAATGTATTTTTATCTCGGTGCATTTGCAGCGGCATCTATTGTCGTATGTTGTGTGAGAAAGCTGAGTGTGGATCATGCACGGATTATTGCAATTGTACTTGGGATGGCACTGCAGATGGGTGTGATCTGCAGCGGAGAGATTTACCTTGGCGAGATCGGACGCATTATAAAAGTTATTGTGGGATGTGTGATTTCACTTGTGATCGTACTGATACTTGATTTTATGTCTTTGACTGTGGATTACAGCAGAGTGGAACATACTCAGTTTGAGGATGATGAATACTATTATTATGTCAAAGCTGTGCCGAAAGCATTCGTTTCTGTGGAAGACAAACAGGTAAAACACATTAACGCTAATCGCTCCAAGAAGAGAAAATCCACGCGTGGAAAAAAAGTAAATTCGGTTCATCTCAATCATACGAAAGATGATTTGGAAGAACAGGTGATGAAAGAGTTACATGATAAATAAAATAAGAAACAGGAAAATCAGAGAGGAAGTGAAACAATGCGGGAAATAGGAGCAGCATTATATGCTTTTATGGATAAATATCTTTCCTGGATAGACAAACCAAAAATCGGGCCAACCGATATCATAGAGATTATCATTATTGCCTTTGTATTATACCAGGTCATGGTATGGGTTAAAAATACCCGAGCATGGATGTTGTTTAAAGGTATCATTGTGATATTGATCTTCCTTTTGATCGCAGCACTTTTTCAGATGAATACGATTTTGTGGTTGTCGGGAAAAGTAGTAAATGTAGCGGCAATCGCATTGGTTATTATTTTTCAGCCAGAGCTGCGTAACGCACTGGAACGCTTAGGAAGAAAGAATTTCCTTACGGCATTTTTTAGCTTTGATTTTCAAAAGGCAAACGCTGTTCGTTTTTCGGAGAAAACAATCAATGAGATTGTAAAAGCCTGCTATGAGATGGGGAAAGTAAAAACAGGTGCACTGATTGTAGTAGAACGGGATGTAATGCTGAATGAATATATCAGGACAGGGATTTCACTAGATTCTATTGTATCAAGTCAGCTGCTGATCAATATTTTTGAACATAATACACCTTTACATGATGGAGCAATTATTGTGCGCGGAGACAGAATTGTATCAGCAACCTGCTATCTTCCGCTATCTGATAATATGGAATTAAGTAAAGAACTTGGAACAAGACATCGTGCTGCTGTCGGTATCAGTGAAGTCAGTGATTCTATGACCATTGTGGTTTCAGAAGAAACCGGAGCAGTATCTCTGGCGGTGGAAGGTACTCTGTATCGCAATGTCGATGCAGATTTTCTGCGAAGCAAGTTAAAATTTGCTGCAAAACTGTCAGATGAGACAGAAAACTATTTTGAAAAACTGAAAAGGAGGCTGAAGAATGCTGCGCAAAGTAACAAAGCGGATAACAAATAATTTTGGCCTCAAAGTACTGGCTGCAGTTTTTGCAATTATCATCTGGCTGGTGGTTGTCAATATCGAAGATCCAGAAAAAACCAAAGGATTTGTGATCCCTGTAACAATTGAAAACAGTGACTATCTGACTGATATGGGGAAAACGTATGATATCCTAAATAATTCAGATAAGATTTCTTTTACTGTTACCGGAAAGCGTTCTATTATTGAGGAATTATCTGAGTCAGATTTTACAGCAGTTGCCAATATGGAAAATATTAACGATGAAATGACGACGATTCCGGTCAGCGTTACTGCGTCCAGATATGCAAATCAGATTGAAATTAATAAACGGGATGCGACGCTGAAAATAAGTGTGGAAAATTTGAAGACAGCACGTTATACAGTTCAGGTTAAAACAAAAGGTACGCCGACAGCGTACTGTTATGTTGAATCAGCTGTGGCAGATCCGAAGAAGATAACAATTACCGGACCGGAATCTGTATTGAATCAGATTGCTACGGTACAGGCTGAAGTAGATGTCAGCGGTGCAGAGGAAAATATTGCAACAAACAGTAAAATTGTGTTGTTGGACAAAGAGGGAAATGAAATTTCACAGGACAGATTGACATTGAACCGTACGTCTGTGGCTATAGATGTGACTGTTACGATGGGTAAGTCTGTACCACTAAAATTTGTGACAAATGGTACACCGGCAGAAGGGTATCGTTTCAAAGAAGCTGAAAGCAGTATTTCCAGCGTAAATCTTGTGGGGAGCAGTGAAGTACTGGCAACTATCAGTGAACTGGAAGTCAGCGGTTCCCAGATGAACATTTCGGGAGCATCATCTAATGTTTTGGCAAGCGTGGATCTGTCAAAATTCCTTCCAGAAGGGGTGGCATTGGCATCTGATCAACCTAAACAGATCAGCGTTACGCTGGTGATTGAAGGAAGGACGTCGAAATCTTTTGCAGTGCCAGTGAAGAATATTACAGTAAAAAATCTGCCATCTAATTATCAGATGGAATTTAATTCAGATACTGTGACAGTAAATTTACTTGGATTTGCAGAAGGTTTGGCAGATATCAATCCAGAGGATATTACAGGAACAATTGATGCATCTTCTTTTAATCCAGGGGTTTTGGCTGCACAGGTTTCTGTTAACGGAGATTATTCAGTCAGTGAAATACCATATGCTTCTGTGACGGTAACAGAGAAATCAGATAATACTGGTAATACAGAAAATCCAGGCGGAACAGGAACAGACAGTTCCGGACAATAAGAAGGTAAAAGGTACCAAGAATGTATTTGGAGGGGATACAAAATGGTTTGTCAGAAAGTAAAAATCAAAAATCTTGCAGGGCTGCATCTGCGCCCTGCAGGCAAATTATGCGATGAAGCGATTAAATATAAGTCAAAAATTTATTTCCAGAGAGGAAATATGACGACAAATGTAAAGAGCCTTTTAAGTGTGTTGGCTGCGAGCATCAAATACAATGATGAGATTGAATTTGTATGTGAGGGAGAAGATGAAGAAGAAGCACTGGCTGGAATTGTATCAGTGATACAAGATGGTTTGGGGGAATAACAGGAAAAGAGGACAAAAAAGTATGGATCATTTGGATGAACTGGAAGCGGAAGCAATATACATTATGCGTGAAGTTGCAGCACAGTGTGAAAAACCGGTAATGCTTTATTCAATCGGAAAAGATTCCTCAGTAATGTTGCATCTTGCATTAAAAGCATTCTATCCGGAGAAACCACCATTTCCATTTTTACATGTAAATACTACATGGAAATTCAAAGAAATGATTGAATTCCGTGACAAAGTGGCTAAAAAATATGGAATAGAGATGTTGGAGTATATCAATGAGGAAGGTGTTCGTCAGGGAATCAATCCCTTTGATCACGGAGCTGCTTATACTGATATTATGAAGACACAGGCACTGAAGCAGGCGTTAAACAAATATGGATTTACAGCTGCTTTCGGAGGTGGAAGACGCGATGAAGAGAAAAGCCGGGCAAAAGAAAGAATCTTTTCTTTTCGTAATGCGGAGCATGCCTGGGATCCCAAAAATCAGCGTCCGGAGATGTGGAAATTGTTTAATACGGAAATTAACAAAGGTGAGAGCATCCGTGTATTTCCAATTTCAAACTGGACAGAAAAGGATATCTGGCAGTATATTAAACGTGAAAAAATAGAAATTGTGCCACTGTATTTTGCCGCAGTCAGACCGGTAGTGGAACGTGACGGCAATCTGATCATGGTTGATGATGATCGTATGCGTCTGCTTCCGGGAGAAAAGCCTATGATGAAAAAAGTACGTTTCCGTACCCTTGGATGCTATCCGCTTTCAGGCGGTGTAGAGTCTGATGCAGATACGTTGGATGCAATCATTCAGGAGACCCTGAGTGCAGTATCTTCTGAGCGTACCAGCCGTGTGATCGACAAGGATGGCGGTGCAGCCAGCATGGAGAAACGGAAAAGGGAGGGCTACTTCTAGATGAATGCGTTATTGAAATTTATTACATGTGGAAGTGTGGATGATGGAAAATCTACACTGATCGGGCATATGCTTTATGATGCAAAATTGTTATTTGCAGATCAGAAACGTGCGCTGGAACTGGATTCCAAAGTTGGTTCCAGAGGAGGGAAAATCGATTACAGTCTACTCCTCGATGGCTTGATGGCAGAGCGTGAGCAGGGAATTACAATTGACGTTGCTTACCGTTATTTTACAACAGAGCAGCGTTCTTTTATTGTAGCGGATACACCTGGGCATGAAGAATATACAAGAAACATGGCAGTAGGAGCCTCTTTTGCAGATTTGGCAGTCATCTTGGTGGACGCAAGTCAGGGTGTGCTGACGCAGACCAGACGCCATACCCGGATTTGTTCACTTATGGGAATCAAGCATTTTGTATTTGCCATTAATAAGATGGATCTGATTGATTTTGAACAGGAGAAATTCAAGAAAATCCAGAAAGATATCAAAATTCTGTTGGCAGAATTCCAATACAGTACTGTCCAGATGATACCGGTATCTGCCACAGAAGGAGACAATATTACAAAACGATCCTCTCATATGCCGTGGTATACAGGAAAGACATTGTTGGATTATCTGGAAACTATCGATGTAAAGGAAAACCCTGCAGAGACGGGATTTACCATGCCGATACAGCGTGTCTGCAGACCGGATCATACGTTCCGTGGATTTCAGGGACAGATTGAAAGCGGCAGTGTGTCCGTGGGAGATACTATCCAGGTTTTGCCAAGTGGTGAGAGGGCTGATGTAAAACTGATTTATGAAGGGGATAAAGAAGTACAGACCAGTTCCGTAGGCCATGCAGTGACGATTCAGCTGGACACAGAGATTGATATTTCCAGAGGCTGTGTATTGGTGGAAGATACCTCATTGAACGTAAGTTCCATGTTTTCTGCCACACTGCTCTGGATGGATGATACAAAACTCGTTGCAGGAAGAAACTTTCTGTTGAAACTTGGTACACAGAGCATTCCGGCAACCGTCATGAACATTAAGTATAAAATTGATGTTAATTCCGGGGAGGAAGTATATGCAGATGCGATTTATAAAAATGAGATTGTACGCTGCGAAATTTCAACGGCTTCCAAAATAGTATTTGACAAATTTGAAAAAAACAATGCATTAGGATCTTTGATCCTCATCGACCGTGTGTCTCACATGACATCAGCCTGCGGTGTGGTAGAGTATGCGTTGAACAGAGAAAATCAGTTGACCTGGCACAATATGGATATCACACGTGAATTTCGTGAGAAGCAGCTTGGTCAGAGTGCAAAGACCATATGGTTTACAGGGCTTTCTGGTTCAGGAAAATCGACACTGGCAAATGAGCTGGAGAAACGTCTGGTTGCAATGGGGAAACATACCATGTTGCTGGATGGAGACAATGTCCGTATGGGGCTGAATAAGAATCTTGGCTTCCGAGAGGTTGATCGGATTGAAAATATCCGAAGAATTGCGGAAGTATCTAAGTTGATGAATGATGCGGGGCTGATTGTACTGACATCGTTTATTTCCCCATTTGAACAGGACCGGCAAAATGCCCGCGAAATCATCGGAGATGCTTTTATGGAAATATATGTAAGTACTCCAATCGAAGAGTGTGAGCGCAGAGATGTCAAAGGTCTGTACAAGATGGCGCGCGAAGGAAAACTAGATCATTTTACCGGTGTTACCAGTCCATATGAAGTGCCCAAACATCCGGATGCTGTAATTAATACAGCAGAATACAGCTTGGAAGAGTGTGTGGATCTGATCTTAGAACAACTAAAAGATCAGTTATATATATAATCATAAAGTTAGTAATAAAACAAATGGAAAGGATTCAAAATGGGAAGATATTTTGGAACAGACGGCTTCCGCGGAGAGGCCAACAAAACATTAACAGTGGAGCATGCCTATAAAGTAGGACGTTTTATCGGATGGTATTATCATCAGATTACCGGAAAAAAATGCAAGGTTGTAATAGGAAAAGATACAAGACGTTCCAGCTATATGTTTGAGTATTCGCTGGTTGCAGGTCTGACAGCTTCAGGCGCAGATGCATATTTGCTTCATGTAACTACAACTCCGTCTGTATCATATGTGACAAGAACCGAGGATTTTGACTGTGGTATCATGATCTCAGCAAGCCATAATCCGTATTATGATAATGGTATCAAATTAATTAATGGTAATGGTGAAAAAATGGATGAGAAAACCATTTCTTATATCGAGGATTATATTGATGGAAAACTGAACCTCTTCGGGGAAGAAATGGAAGATGTACCGTTTGCTGTTCGAGAAGAAATTGGACGTACTGTGGACTATGCAGCAGGAAGAAATCGTTATGTTGGATATCTGATCTCACTGGCTACTTTTTCTTACAAAAATGTACGTGTTGGACTTGACTGTGCAAACGGAAGTTCCTGGATGATCGCAAAGAGTGTATTTGATGCACTTGGTGCCAAGACATATGTCATCAATGCAGAGCCTGATGGAACAAATATCAATAATCATGCAGGTTCCACACACATTGAAGTACTTCAGAAATTCGTAAAAGACAATAATCTGGATGTTGGATTTGCTTATGACGGAGATGCAGACCGTTGTATCGCAGTAGATGAGAAAGGAAACGTCATCAATGGAGATCTGATTTTATATATTTACGGTAAATATATGAAAGAACGAGGAAAACTCATGAACAATACCGTTGTAACAACCATTATGTCCAATTTTGGTTTGTACAAAGCCTTTGATGAAGCTGGTATTAATTATGAAAAGACTGCCGTTGGAGATAAATATGTATATGAAAATATGGTGCAGAATGGCCATCGCATTGGTGGTGAACAGTCCGGTCACATTATTTTCAGCAAGTATGCAACTACAGGTGATGGTATCTTGACATCTATGAAAATGATGGAAGTTATGCTGGCAAAGAAACTGCCATTAAGCAAACTGGCTGAGCCGGTTACCATCTATCCGCAAGTATTAAAAAATGTAAGAGTAAAAAGCAAACCAGAAGCACAGAATGATGCGGATGTACAGCAGGCAGTGGCAAAGGTTGCAGAAACTTTGGGTGATACAGGACGTATTCTCGTTCGTGAGAGCGGAACTGAGCCAGTGATCCGTGTTATGGTAGAAGCAGAGACAGAAAGCCTCTGTGAGAAATATGTGGACCAGGTGATTGAAGTAATCAAAGCAAAAGGACATACCGCATAAATAGATATGCTAAAATCAAGTAGAAATGAAGCGGACACAGTTTTGGTTCATTTCTATAGATTTATAGACAGGATGAAAAATCCTGATCAAGAGAAAGAGGTGATTTCGGTGGTTGAATTAGACCAGTTCAAAACAACGTTGAACGCATACAAACACCCGCTCCAGGAAGTAAGGGATTCACTTTGACCTCGCTAACAAAGAGCAGAGGATTCAGGAGTTAGAGCGGAAGATGGAGGAACCGGATTTCTGGAATGATCCGGAGCGTTCCCAGGAGCTTATGAAAGAGCTCAAAAGTAAAAAAGATGATGTGGAAGTATATCATCAACTGACATCCCAGATGGAAGACATGGAACTCATGATAGAGATGGGATATGAGGAAAATGATCCGGAAGTTATTCCGGAAATTCAGGAATTACTGAATGAATTTGAAACAAGTTTTGAAAATATCAGGATGAAGACATTGCTTTCTGGTGAGTATGACAGAGACGATGCAATTGTAACGTTGCATGCAGGAGCCGGAGGCACAGAGTCTTGTGACTGGGCAAGTATGTTGTACCGCATGTATACCAGATGGGCATCTGCAAAAGGATTTGAAGTGGAGGTGCTGGATTATCTGGATGGTGAGGAAGCAGGTATTAAGTCAGTGACATTCCAGGTGCATGGAGAAAATGCTTACGGTTATCTGAAATCGGAAAAAGGTGTTCACAGGCTGGTTCGTATTTCTCCGTTTAATGCGGCAGGAAAACGTCAGACTTCTTTTGTATCCTGTGATGTTATGCCAGATATTGAAGAAGATGTGGAAATTGAAATCAATGATGATGATCTGCGTATCGACACCTATCGTTCCAGCGGAGCCGGTGGTCAGCATATCAATAAGACATCTTCAGCAATCCGTATTACGCATTTACCGACCGGTATCGTGGTACAGTGCCAGAACGAGCGTTCTCAGCATATGAATAAAGATAAAGCAATGCAGATGCTGAAAGCGAAACTGTATTTATTGAAACAGCAGGAAAATGCAGAAAAAGCGGCAGACATCCGCGGTGATGTGACCGAGATTGGATGGGGAAATCAGATTCGTTCCTATGTTATGCAACCGTACACGATGGTAAAAGATCATCGCACCAATGCAGAAACCGGAAACGTGGACAGTGTTATGGATGGAAATATTGATTTGTTTATCAATGCATATCTCAAATGGATCACATTGTCCAAAAACGACCAGGAAGCTTAGACGTATATAGATCTGTATTTTTCACAAGGAAAGAGGAAGACATTCTTGATGAAAAAGTTTCTGAGTGTGCATAAGAGCAAAAAGGAGAAATTACCATGGGAATCATTCGAGCAGCAGTAAAAAGTATCAATTCAGGTTTTGCCGATCAGTGGATTGAAGTAATTGAACCGTCAGATATGGGAGCGCAGACACTGATGACACCGGGAATCTTGATGAATAAAAAATCTCAGAACCGGAAAGGCAGCAGAAATGTGATTTCCGATGGTTCTGTCATCCATGTGTATGACAATCAATTTATGATCCTGACGGATGGAGGAAAGATCATTGATTATACGGCAGAACCTGGCTATTTTGAAGTGAAAAACGATATGGAGCCGTCTTTGTTTAATGGAGATTTCTCCAGTGCGATGGAGTCTACTTTTGAACGTATTAAATATGGTGGGCAGTCTCCGACAGAGCAGAAAGTATATTATCTGAATCTGCAGGAAATTAAGGGCATCAAGTTTGGAACAAGAAATCCAATTAATTATTTTGATAACTTTTATAATGCAGAACTGTTTTTGCGGACACATGGAACTTATTCCATCCGCATCAGCGATCCGCTGAAATTTTATGCGGAAGTAATTCCACGGAATATGACACAGGTGGAAGTATCTGATGTTAACGAACAGTTTCTGGATGAATTTTTAGAGGCATTGCAGTCTGCAATTAACCAGATGTCAGCGGATGGCACTAGAATTTCTTTTGTGACATCCAAAGGACGGGAACTTGGCAAATACATGTCCAATATTCTGGACGAGGACTGGAAACAGGAGCGTGGTGTGGAGATTGCGTCCGTTGGCATTGCAAGCATTTCTTATAATGATGAGTCAACGAAACTGATCAACATGCGAAACCAGGGCGCAATGCTCTCAGATCCGTCTGTCCGTGAGGGTTATGTACAGGGTTCTGTAGCCCGCGGAATGGAAGCAGCTGGTTCGAATGCGGCAGGTTCCGTATCCGGATTTATGGGTATGGGTATGGGAATGCAGGCCGGAGGAAGCGTTATGGGTACTGCATCTGAGGCAAATATCCGACAGATGGAGATGAACCGTCAGCAGGCACAGGCAGTACAGCAGAATGGAACAGTAAATGGATGGATCTGCAGCTGTGGAGCAGCAAATACCGGAAAATTCTGTTCCGAATGTGGCAAACCGGTACCGACCACATGGACCTGCAGCTGCGGCGCAGTAAACAGTGGAAAATTCTGTACTCAGTGTGGAAAAGCAGCACCAGAAGCACCGTGGACCTGTAGTTGTGGCGCAGTAAATACTGGAAAATTCTGTTCCGAATGTGGTAAACCAAAAGCATAAGAGGAGACATATGTCAACAATCAGTATAAAATGCCCCAATTGTGGTGGCGAGTTGATTTTTGACCCGAAAAGTCAGAAATATAAATGTGAATATTGTGGTTCTGATTTTGCATTAGATGAGATTGGAACTGATGATACCAAGACACAGGAGACTTCCGATTCTGTACAGAAGGCAGGATTTGGAACTGATACAGATACATCAGAGAAAACAGACGCATCAGCTGAGGCAGAAGAGATAGAGGGAGAGTCATCTGCGGTTGTATATACTTGTCCAAGTTGTGGCGCACAGATTGTGACAGATCAGACTACGGCAGCGACGTTCTGTTATTATTGCCACAATCCGGTGCTTCTCTCTGAGCAGCTGACCGGAGATTTTCACCCGGATCAGATCATTCCATTTGAGATTGACCGGAAGCAGGCAGAACAGCATTTCCTGAATTTTGTGCATAAGAAAAAATTTGTACCGAATGCATTTTTTCAGAAGAATCAGATTGAAAAGCTGAGTGGTATTTACTATCCGTACTGGGTATATGATGTTGATGTGGATGGCGCAGTGACAGCAGAGGGAAGCAAAATCCGTGTGTTCATGTCCGGAGATGAGGAAATAACTGAGACACGTATTTATCGCATGGAACGACAAGGAAAGATTTCCCTGCGTGAGATTACAAAGCATGCACTTAAAAAATCGGACCGTTTATTGGCGGAAGGTGTGCTGCCCTATGACTTTTCTAAGGCAGAACCATTTCATATGGGATATCTGTCTGGTTTTTATGCACAGAAACGTGATATTGAAAAAGCAGAGCTAGAGCCGGAAGTACGCAGTGAGGTGGAAAACTATACCAGAGATTTGTTAGAAGATACTATTCAGGGATATACAGGTGTACATATTCTATCTGACAATATCCGACCAATCCAGGAAGAATGGAATTATACATTACTTCCGGTATGGACAGTGACGTATAAAGGATTGAATGGAAAAATATATTATTATTCCATGAATGGACAAAACGGAAAGACCTATGGAGAACTTCCAATTGATCGGAAAAAAGTTTTCCTGTGTGGAATTCTGATAGGCGGCATTGCTTTTGCAATCATGCTGCTGCTTGGCTACTTTATGTTTTAGGGAGAACAAAATGAGGTTGATACAGCGAAAAACAAATATTATGCTCTGGTTTGTGGGTGCCTTTCTGGGAATCGTGATATTTATAGCGAGTAGTTTCTCAGCTTATGCGATGGGATGTCAGGTGTATGATGAAGCGGGACTGTTTTCTGATGACGAGGTGACAGAACTGACAGCGGCAGTAGATGAAGCGGAAGATAAGACCGGATGGGATCTGATGCTTCTGACCGTGAATGATGCATCTGTAGTGTCTACGCAGGATTATGCAGAAGAGAAATTTAACGAATATGCCCAAAGTGATGATGGAATTGCATTTGTACTTGATATGAATGCACGGATTTTTTATATTGCCACAGCAGGGGAAACTTATGAATATATTGTGGACACTCATTTGAATAAAATGCTGGATCAGGCAACTGAGTATGCCAAATCAGGAAATTATGATCAGGCAATGATGTCTATGTTGAAAGATACGGTTACTTACTATCAGGAAGGAAAACCGGATAATCTGACAATTTATGACGAGGAGAATGGCATCTATTACAATGCTGGAGAAAGTAGCAGCGAACCGTATCTTAGTGGAGTGGAATTTTTGGTTGCGGCATTGATTGGTGCTGCAGTCTGCTTAGGATTTTGCCTCTTCATTACTGGAAAATACAGATTAAAATTTGGCAGATATCATTATAGTGCCAGAGAACATGGAACCGTGGATCTTCACAGAAAGGAAGATCATTTTGTGCGTCAGTTTATTACACGCAGAAAGATTCCGAAAAATGATCCGCCATCAAATGGTGGTGGAACAAGTTCCGTACATCAGGGTGCTGATGGACGCTCTTTTGGCGGTGGTGGCCGGGGATTTTAATAATCCCCGGTTTTTTGGTATCTATAAAAACACAAAAACAGGGTTGCATCAATGTTTTGATTATGATACTATATCTTTACTGTGAAAACAGATGTGTTTCTCAGAAAAACACAGAGGGGGAGCATAATGGCAGAAAAAACAAAATATTTTGTCTTAAAACAAAAAGCAGTACCGGAGGTTTTACTGAAGGTGGTAGAAGCGAAACGCTTGCTGGATTCTGGAAAAGCTGCTTCTGTTCAGGAGGCGGCAGAGAAAGTAGGAATCAGTCGGAGTTCTTTTTATAAATACAAAGATGATATTTTCCCATTCCATGATAATGCAAAAGGAAAGACGATTACTATGGTCGTTCAGCTCGATGATGAACCAGGACTGTTGTCTGTGGTCTTGCGAATCGTAGCAGACTATCATGCGAATATCCTGACAATTCATCAAAGTATTCCAGTTAACGGAATTGCTTCATTGACACTGAGTGTGGATGTGTTGAATGAAACCGGGGATATTTCCCAGATGGTAGATACCATTGAACAGCAGCAGGGCATTCATTATTTAAAAATATTAGCAAGGGAGTGACAAACGATGATTCAGATTGCAGTATTAGGTTACGGAACGATCGGTTCCGGTGTGGCAGAAGTATTAAAAGTGAACAAAGAAAGTATCACAAAGCGTGTAGGAGATGAAATTGCTATCAAATATATCCTGGATCTGCGTGATTTTCCGGGAGATCCGATGGAGGATAAGATCGTTCATGATTATGCAATTATCAAGAATGATCCGGAAATCGCAATCGTGGTTGAGGCTATGGGCGGTGTTGAACCGGCATATACATTTGCAAAGCAGGCACTGGAGAGTGGTAAGCACTTTGCAACATCTAATAAAGCACTGATCGCGGAAAAAGGCGCAGAGCTCATCCGAATTGCAAAAGAGAAAAATGTAAACTGTATGTTTGAAGCAAGTGTAGGTGGTGGAATCCCAATTATCCGTCCATTAAATTCCTGCCTGACTGCAGATGTGATCGAGGAGGTATCCGGTATCTTAAACGGAACAACCAACTACATGATGACAAAAATGTCTGAGGAAGGATCTGAATTTTCTGATGTATTAAAAGATGCGCAGCAGAAAGGATATGCCGAGGCAGACCCGACAGCTGATATTGAAGGCCATGATGCCTGCAGAAAAATTGCAATCCTGACTTCTCTTGTATGTGGACAGCAGGTTGATTTCAAAGATATCCATACAGAAGGAATTACAAAGATTTCTGCGACAGATATTAAATACGCAAAGGCACTTGGAAGAAGCATCAAGCTTCTGGCTTCCAGTTACAAGACTGGCGACAGTTACTGTGCACTGGTGGCACCGTTTATGTTAGAGTCTACACATCCATTGTACAATGTAAACGATGTATTTAACGCAGTATTTGTACACGGAAATGTGCTTGGCGATGCGATGTTTTATGGAAGTGGAGCAGGTAAACTTCCGACAGCAAGTGCAGTTGTTGGCGATATCATTGAAATTGCAAGACATCTGGATGAAAACATTCCGGTAGAGTGGAAGGAAGAAAAGCTGGAGCTGGCTGATTATAAGCAACTGAAAAATAAATATTTTGTTCGTACATCAGCAGACAAAGCAACCATCGAGCAGGCGTTTGGAGAGGTTGCTTATGTACAGGCAGAAGGCGTATCCGGCGAGACTGCATTTGTAACAGCCGAAATGGATGGATTTGCATATGATAAAGCAGAGAGCCAGATTGGTGAAGTAATTCAGTGCATTCGCGTGAAATAAAAAGTAAAGTGAATGCCACAGAGTTTGTGTTTGTGAGAAAAAAGTAAAAAAGTAGACAGAGGTAAAAAGTGATGAAATACGTGGTGGTTTTAGGAGATGGAATGGCAGACCGTCCGATTGCAGAACTTGGCAATCAGACCCCGCTTGCTTATGCAGATACGCCGGAGATGGATCAACTGGCAGCAGTATCAGAAATTGGAATGGTACACACGATTCCTGATGGAATGAAACCGGGAAGTGATACTGCGAACCTGTCTGTCCTTGGCTACAATCCGAGGATTTATTATTCCGGCCGATCTCCATTGGAGGCATTAAGTATTGGCGTGGATATGAAAGATACAGATATTGCACTTCGCTGCAATCTGGTTACATTGTCTGAAGAAGAAGAGAATTATGAGGATCGTACAATTATTGATCACAGTTCAGGTGAAATCAGTACTGCGGATGCAGCAGTCTTGCTGGATGCAGTCAGAGAAGGACTGGAAAATGAAAGATACAAATTTTATGTCGGAACCAGTTACCGTCATCTGCTGATCTGGGATCGCGGAGAAGTGGTGGAACTGACACAGCCTCATGATGTGTTGGGACAGACAATCGGTCAGTATCTTCCTGAGGATGTTGTGCTTCGTGACATGATGAAGAAAAGCTATGACATTCTGGTAAACCATCCGATCAATGTGGAACGAAAGAGACAGGGACTCAATCCGGCAAACTCCTGCTGGTTTTGGGGCGCAGGTACAAAACCAGCTCTTTCTTCCTTTGAAGAGAAAACACATCTGAAAGGTGCGATGATTTCTGCAGTGGATCTGTTAAAAGGAATAGCTGTAGGTGCATCCATGAAAGTAATTGAAGTAGAAGGTGCCAATGGCGGTTTGAATACCAATTATGAAGGAAAAGCACAGGCAGCAATTGAAGTATTGACCAAAGATGGATATGATTTTGCATATATCCACGTTGAGGCTCCGGATGAGATGGGTCATCAGGGCAGTGTTGAGCGTAAGGTGAAGGCAATTGAATATCTGGATTCACGGATTATCAAGCTAGTGAAGGAAGGACTTGAAGCAGCAGGAGAGGATTTCCGAATGTTGGTTCTTCCGGACCATCCGACGCCAATCTGCATGCGGACGCATTCATCTGACAGTGTGCCATATCTCTTATATGACAGCACAAACCTTCAGAAGCACGACTGGAAATACAATGAAACTGAGGGCGAGGCCAGTGGAAACTACGTGGCGTGTGGCCATGAAATCATAGATTACTTATTTGGGAGGAAGACATGCTAATTGTAAAAAAATTCGGCGGCAGTTCTGTGGCTGATAAAGAAAGAATTTTTAATGTAGCAAAGAGATGTATCGAAGATTATGAAGCAGGAAATGATGTAGTTGTTGTTCTGTCTGCAATGGGAAAGACAACTGACCATCTTATTGAGATGGCACGTGACATCAATCCGAAAGCTTCAAAAAGAGAGATGGATATGCTTCTGGCAACTGGTGAGCAGACATCTGTTGCTTTAATGTCTATGGCGATGCAGTCTCTTGGTGTTTCTGCAGTATCTCTGAATGCATTTCAGGTAGTTATGCATACAACATCGGCATATAGCAATGCAAAATTTAAACGCATTGATACCGAGCGTATTTTTAATGAACTTGAGCAGAGAAGAATCGTTATTGTTACTGGTTTCCAGGGTGTAAACAAATACGATGATATTACAACATTAGGACGTGGTGGTTCTGATACGACAGCAGTAGCATTGGCGGCAGCACTGCATGCAGATGCCTGTGAAATCTATACTGATGTAGAAGGCGTATATACCGCAGATCCGCGTGTGGTTCCAAACGCAAAGAAACTGAAAGAGATCACATATGATGAGATGCTTGAACTGGCAACACTTGGAGCAAAAGTTCTTCATAACCGTTCTGTTGAGCTTGCTAAAAAATATGGTGTGCAGTTAGTTGTACGTTCAAGTTTAAACAGAGCAGAAGGAACAATTGTTAAGGAGGAAACAGAAATGGAAGGCATGCTTGTTAGTGGTGTAGCAGTAGATAAAAATGCAGCGAGAATCGCAGTAATTGGTATTAAAGATGAGCCTGGAATGGCATTTAAGATTTTTGATCTTCTGGCAAAGAAGAATATTAATGTAGATATTATTTTGCAGTCTATCGGACGTGATGGTACAAAGGACATTTCCTTTACAGTATCCCGTGATCAGATGGACGAGGCAGTAAAAGTTCTGGAAGAGAACCATGCACGTGTCAAAGCCCAGAAAATTGAGACTGATCCGAATGTTGCAAAATTATCTATCGTTGGTGCAGGAATGCAGACACATCCAGGCGTAGCCGCAGGTATGTTTGAGGCACTTTATAACATCGGTGTAAATATCCGTATGATCGGAACATCTGAGATTCGTGTCACAGTTCTGGTAGATGAGAAAGATGCAGATAAAGCAATGCGTGCAGCTCATGACAGATTTATCGAAGAGTAATAAGTGAAAGCAGAATAAAAAAAGCAGGATTCCTCCAATGAGAAGGATCCTGCTTTTTTAGATACATTAAACTTCTTTTAAGTTCAGGTAAAACTGTGTATTTGTCTGAGCAACGTAAGGAATGATCCACAAAAAACCAATACCAAGTGTCAGACAGCCAAGTAACCCAAAACCGATAAAGGATAGTTGCAGAAGAAAATAACGCATTTTACGACCTTTCATCAGGTGGAGGCTTTCAAGAAGTGCTTCTTTTACCAGGTAATCAGGGTGATCGATAAGCAGGTAGGATGCCTGGGAAAATGCAAAGCCAAGAACAATCTGAATGATAAAGCCGATAGTCAGTAGAACAATACCAACAAGCAACAATGGGTTAAACTGAAGAGAATCGATGGTATCTTCCTGAAATGCAGCAATTACAGTAACGGCAGCTCCAGGTAATGTGCAGACAAAGGAAATCAGAATGAGGATAAGCTCACAGCCGATAAATTTGTCCGGGCGATTTCGGAAAGGATATAAAAGGTCTGAAAATTGTGGGCGTACATCTTTTGCTGCCTGCATATGCATAAAGGTGATGCCGATGTTAAAAAGTGATCCGATCAGGCCGACAAAAAGCATACCGGTGTAAGCCCAGATAATACGTCCTATGTGGATATAATAAAAGCCCTGTTCCAACATGCGGGAAAATGGGAGCTCAATCAGTGTGGAAATGAGCCAGGCAAGAATGCCGGTACCGATGAGCACACTGTAACGTCCAAGCAAAGCGCTTCTGGCATTTGCTTTTAAATCTGCAAAAGATTTCATATTGATATCATACTCCAATCTGTTAAAATAGTGTGAGAACAAGGAGGAAGCATAGATGAAAGAATCAAAGGATACGTTAGAAAATGGATTATATCGTTGCGGCTGGGTAATTTTTATGATACTCGTTGCAGGGATAATCCTAAAAAGATTCTTTTTCACGGATCTGTTTTCAGGCGGTCGGATGCCTTCGTGTGTATTCCATACGCTGACCGGTTATTTTTGCCCGGGATGCGGTGGAACCAGAAGCCTGAAAGCTTTATTATCCGGACAATTTCTTGTCTGTGTGGTGGATTTTCCGATGATTATGTATGCAGCTGTGATATACGCCTGGTTTATGATCAGCCAGACGATAGACAGAATCAGCAGACATCGGATCCCAATTGGAATGAAATATCGCCACGCATGGGTGTATGCTTCTCTTGTTATTGTAATCATTCATTTTATAGTGAAAAATCTGTTTTATATAAAAACCGGAATGGAACCGTTTTTATAAATAATCTCCGGTACCGTTGTCATTCAGGATAGAATCACTTCCAAAATCGTCACCAGTACTGGAATCGTCGCTGCCTGGGTTCAGGTCAATGCCGAAATTATGTTCTAAAGTGTATGTATAACGCTCCAGAAACTTGTCAAATCCGCCGTATTGACGACTGACTGTGATAAAGCTGCCAATGGTGATGACCAGACTGATCAATAAACCGGCAGTGCCAAGGAACAGAGCGGTGCGTGCGGCTCCAATAGTCTTTTTACGTTTGCCTCTGGAGAGCAGAGCAAAAATGATTGCCAGACCACCAAAAATGAATGCACCGTAAAGACAACAAACAGATACAATACTGAGAATGGAACAGATCAGAGCAGCGACAGCCAGGCCGTTGGATGCATTTCCAGGAGCGGGATTACGGTAATTCGGATCCTGCTGATTCGGCTGTTCCCAGGAATCGTTCCATGAATTATTATTTTGTTCGTACATATTATAATTTGCCTCCTTTAAAACATGATTCTAACATGTGCATCAGAAAATGACAACCGGAAGAATGTATGATATGATACGATATAGCGTATGAACGGAAAACAGAAGTACAGAAAGGATTACCAAATATGGATATCATAAAAAAAATTGCAGAAGAATTACAAATTCGCCCGGGGCAGGCACAGGCAGCGGTTAAACTGATAGATGAGGGAAATACAATTCCATTTATTTCCCGTTACCGTAAGGAAGCTACCGGTGCACTGAACGATGAAGTGCTCAGAAATCTGTATGAACGTTTAAATTATCTGCGTAATCTGGAAGAAAAAAAGGAACAGGTGCTTTCGACGATCGAAGAACAGGGAAAGTTGACGGAAGAACTGAAAAAACAGATTCAGGCAGCAGATACGTTGGTGGCAGTAGACGATTTATACCGCCCGTACCGTCCAAAACGTCGTACCCGCGCGACAATCGCAAAGGAAAAAGGTCTGGAACCGCTGGCAAATGTGTTATCTTTGCAGCAGTTGGCTCATTCGGCAGAGAAAGAGGCAGCGGCCTATATTTCTGAGGAAAAAGGTGTGCTGACAGTCGAAGAAGCCTTGCAAGGCGCTATGGATATTGTGGCAGAAGCTATTGCAGATGAAGCAGATTACAGAACTTATATCAGAGAAAAAACAATGCAAAAGGGAAGATTGACTTCCACTGCGAAGGATGAAAATGCGGAATCTGTATATGAAATGTATTATAATTTTGAAGAAGCTGTACCAAAGCTGGCAGGACATCGGATTCTGGCATTAAATCGTGGAGAAAAGGAAAAGGTCTTAACGTTGAAGCTGGAAGCACCGGAGGAAGATATTATTCGTTATCTGGAAAAAAAGACAATACGCAGAGACAATCCGTATACAACACCGTATTTAAAAGAGGTGGTTGCAGACAGCTATCAGCGTCTGATTGCACCAGCTATAGAACGTGAAATTCGAAATAGTCTGACGGAGGAGGCTCAGGAAGGGGCAATCCGTGTCTTTGGAAAAAACCTGGAGCAGCTTTTGATGCAGCCGCCAATCCGTGGACAGGTAGTACTTGGCTGGGATCCTGCGTTCCGCACGGGATGTAAACTGGCAGTGGTGGATGCCACGGGTAAAGTTCTGGATACGGTGGTGATTTTTCCAACAGAACCGCAAAAAAAGGTAGCAGAAGCGAAAGCAATTTTGAAGAAGCTGATCGCAAAATATCATATCACGCTGATATCAGTTGGAAACGGAACTGCTTCTAGAGAGTCGGAGCAGGTAATTGTAGAATTGTTAAAAGAACTTCCAGTTTCGGTACAGTACGTAATCGTGAATGAAGCCGGAGCCAGTGTGTATTCTGCAAGTAAACTGGCTACAGAAGAATTCCCGAATTTTGATGTAGGACAGCGAAGTGCCGCTTCTATTGCAAGGCGTTTACAGGATCCACTGGCAGAATTGGTGAAGATCGATCCAAAATCCATCGGTGTTGGTCAGTATCAGCATGATATGAATCAGAAACGTCTCGGAGAGGCGTTGGAAGGCGTGGTAGAGGACTGTGTAAACAAAGTCGGAGTAGATTTAAATACTGCTTCTGTTCCGTTGTTGGAACATGTATCCGGCATTAATAAAACGATTGCAAAAAATATTGTTGCATATCGGGAAGATAATGGTATATTTAAGAATCGAAAAGATTTATTAAAGGTAGCAAAACTTGGACCAAAAGCATTCGAACAGTGTGCCGGTTTTCTGCGCATCAGTAACGGTACGCAGCCATTGGATGCTACTGGTGTACATCCAGAAAGCTACGGAGTGGCAGAAGCCTTATTGAAACGTCTGGGGTATTCTGAAGATGAATTGAAAAAAGGTGCCATTCCAGGACTGCATAAAAAAATCAGTGATTATAAAAAAATGGCAGAAGAACTTGGAACCGGTGAACTGACATTGCATGATATTGTAAGCGAGCTGGAAAAACCGGGCAGAGATCCCCGTGAAGATATGCCGAAACCGATTTTGCGTACCGATGTACTTGAAATGAAAGACTTAAAGCCGGGCATGATTCTGAAAGGAACGGTTCGAAATGTCATTGATTTTGGTGCTTTCGTGGATATTGGCGTACATCAGGACGGACTGGTACACATTTCACAGATTTGTGACCGTTTTATCAAACATCCGCTGGAGGCAGTATCCGTAGGAGATATTGTAGATGTGCAGGTACTTAGTGTTGATGTGACAAAAAAGCGAATTGCGCTGACGATGAAGATTCAGGAACAGAATGCATCCGCAGAAAACCAGCACAAAAATATGCAGAAGAAGAAAAAATAACCTGCGTTTTTCATGGAAATGTAACACGCAGACTGACAAATTGATTGAGGAAACAAAGTATGAAGATAGAGACATTTTCAGCAGAAGAAACCTATGCATTAGGAAAAAAACTGGGAAGTGAAGCCAATCCGGGAGACGTGCTGACTCTGGTTGGTGACCTCGGTGTTGGAAAAACCGTATTTACCCAGGGATTTGCAGATGGGCTTGGAATCACAGAGCCGATCAGCAGCCCGACATTTACTATAGTACAAGTATACGAAGAAGGCAGACTGCCATTTTATCATTTTGATGTATATCGCATTGGTGATATTGAAGAAATGGATGAGATTGGTTATGAGGATTATTTTTATGGAAACGGTGTGACCATGATCGAGTGGGCAAACCTGATCGAGGAGATCTTACCGGAGAAATACCGGGAAGTTCAGATTGAAAAAAATCTGGAAAAAGGATTTGATTATCGTACAATAACTATCAGGGAGGTGCATCACGCATGAAACTTTTAGCCTTAGACAGTTCAGGGCTTGTAGCCAGCGTAGCCATCGTGGAAGATGACAATATGCTGGGAGAATATACTGTAAATTATAAAAAGACGCATTCACAGACACTACTTCCGATGCTGGATGAAGTTGCAAAAATGATCGATCTGGATCTGAATACCATTGATGCCATTGCCGTTGCGGCAGGACCGGGTTCTTTTACCGGACTCCGCATAGGTTCTGCTACCGCAAAAGGACTTGGACTGGCTCTGGACAAACCGTTGATCCACATTCCGACAGTAGATGCACTGGCCTGCAATCTCTGGGGACATCAGTCACTGATCTGTCCGTTGATGGATGCAAGACGGCAGCAGACTTATACCGGTATTTATGAATTCAGAGACGGTGCACTTCATATTTTGCAGCAACAGTGCGCTGTTGGAATCAATGAAATCATTGCGCAGATCAATGAAATTGGCAGAGCAGTGACATTCCTTGGAGATGGCGTGGCTGTATTTCGTGATTATATAGAAGAAAATTGTACGGTGCTTCATGATTATGCACCGGCGCATATGAACAAGCAGAGGGCAGGAGCAGTAGCATGGCTTGGACTTCAGTATGCAAAAGAAGGAAAATTAGAGACAGCAGCAGAGCATTGCCCGGATTACTTGCGTTTGTCACAGGCCGAACGTGAGCGTCAGGAAATGTTGGAGAAGCAGAATGTCGGGAAATAGTGTGAGTCATCCTTTGGAAAATGTGGTGAAAAAAGAAAAAAGTGCGGATTTGTCTGACAAGAAGGAGTGTATTTTCCAAAATACAAATGGAAAAAAGCAAACGATTGTCATTCGTGAAATGCAGGTGAAAGATGTTTCCGCAGTAGCAGTATTGGAAGCCATGTGTTTTTCGGAACCATGGAGCGAACAGGCCTTCTTAGATGCACTGAAACAAACGGAAGCGTTGTTATTGGTTGCTGTCGGCATGGATGATAAGCCGTTGGGTTACTGTGGAATCTATTTATCTGCGGATGAGGGTGAGATTACAAATGTAGCAGTGTGTCCAGACTACAGAAAACGAGGCATTGCTGATGCAATTCTGACAGCAGTGTTTGCAAAGGCTCAGAAACGTGGTACTCAGACGGTTTATCTGGAAGTGAGGGAAAGTAACATTTCTGCACAAAAATTGTACGAAAAGCATGGCTTTGTATCCTGTGGCATAAGAAAGAATTTTTATCGAAAGCCGACGGAGCATGCCATTGTAATGTGCAGTGATCTGACACGGAGGATAAACGAGTGAGAAAAGCAGGAGAATTATTTTGTAATTGTTGTGGAAAAAAGATTTCTGAGAGCTGCGATGACAGGCGGGAAGATTTTTTCCATTTTGAAAAATCATGGGGTTATTTTTCAAAAAAAGATGGTATTAATGAGATTGCAGACATTTGTGAATCTTGCTTAGAACAGTGGATGTCACAGTTTCAGATTCCACCGCAGACCGTGGAAAGGACGGAAATATTTGAATGTTAGATGTATGTTTACTTGGTACGGGAGGTATGATGCCTCTGCCGTATCGAAAATTGACTGCGTTAATGACGCGATACAACGGGAGTAATCTGCTCATTGACTGTGGTGAAGGGACGCAGGTTGCTATCCGGGAAAAAGGATGGAGTGTGCATGATCTCGATGTGATCTGTTTTACCCATTATCATGCAGATCATATCAGTGGACTTCCTGGACTTCTACTGACTCTTGGAAACGCAGATCGCACAAAAACGGTGCATATGATCGGACCGAAAGGATTGGAACGTGTGGTAAATGCTTTGCGTACCATTGCACCAGAACTGCCATTTTCGATTGAATATCATGAAATAACGGAAAAAGAGCAGGAATTTGAGATGAATGGATATTGTATCCATGCTTTTCGCGTAAATCACAATGTGACCTGCTATGGATATACACTTGAGATTAAGCGTCAGGGTAGATTTGATGTTGAGCGTGCCCGCCGACAGGAAATACCACAGAAATTCTGGAGTCGTCTGCAAAAAGGTGAAATTATTGAAGATGGAGACCGTAAGCTGACACCGGAAATGGTGCTTGGTCCGCAGCGAAAGGGTATTAAACTGACGTACTGCACAGATACACGCCCGGTTCCGATTATTGCAGAATGTGCAAAACATGCGGATCTGTTTATTTGTGAGGGTATGTATGCGGAAAAAGAAAAACTAACAAAAGCACGTCAGTATAAACATATGACCTTTTATGAAGCAGCAGATCTCGCAAAAAGGGCAGAAGTAGCAGAAATGTGGTTGACGCACTATAGTCCATCCTTAACCAGAGCTGAGAATTATATGGATGAGGTACACAAAATTTTTCCGGCAGCTTCTCTAGGCAAAGATGGACGCAGTGTAGAACTTGAATTTGAAGAAGAATAATAGATGAATGAATGTCGTGTTAAATGCGGCAGAGGGAGAAAAAATTATGGAAGAGAAAGATGTATTGATTCTTGCAATTGAAAGCTCCTGTGATGAGACAGCAGCGGCTGTCGTAAAAAATGGCAGAGAAGTATTATCCAATGTGATTTCATCACAGATTGCATTGCATACATTATATGGAGGCGTTGTGCCTGAAATCGCTTCCAGAAAACATATTGAGAAGATCAATCAGGTTATTCAGGAAGCATTGGACGAAGCACATGTAACATTAGATGACATTGATGCGATTGGTGTGACTTATGGTCCCGGGTTAGTAGGAGCCCTGCTGGTAGGCGTAGCAGCAGCAAAAGCTATCAGTTATGCGAAAAAGATTCCGTTGGTAGGCGTACATCATATTGAAGGACATATCAGCGCCAACTATATTGAAAATAAAGACCTTGAGCCACCGTTTTTATGCCTTGTGGTGTCAGGCGGTCATACACACCTTGTAAAAGTAGCAGATTACGGCAAATATGAGAT
>CAKREL010000012.1 GCA_934317205.1 uncultured Eubacterium sp. | reverse complement strand
ATTGCTAAATTTAAAGAGAATACTGTAAAAGGATCTCAGTTCAAACAGCCGCTGCTTGAGTTCTCAGGCGCTTGTGCTGGTTGTGGTGAGACACCATATGCAAAACTGATCACTCAGTTATTTGGTGACAGAATGTATATTGCAAATGCAACAGGATGCTCCTCTATCTGGGGTAACTCTTCACCGTCCACACCATACACAGTAACTCCGGAAGGAAAAGGACCGGCTTGGTCAAACTCCCTGTTTGAGGATGCTGCAGAGTTTGGTTATGGTATGCTTCTCGCAAACAATGCATTAAGAGGTGCATTAAAAGAGAAAGTAGAAGATGTTGTTGCTAACGGAACAAATGAAGATGTAAAAGCTGCCGGCCAGGAATGGTTAGATACTTACGGATGCGGCGTTACAAACGGACCTGCTACAGATAAGCTTATCAAAGCTTTAGAGGCATGTGGATGTGATAAAGCACAGGAAATTCTTGCACAGAAAGACTTCCTTGGAAAGAAATCCCAGTGGGTATTCGGTGGTGACGGATGGGCTTACGATATCGGATTCGGTGGTGTAGACCATATCCTTGCAAGTGGTAAAGATATCAATGTAATGGTATTTGATACTGAGGTATATTCCAATACAGGTGGACAGTCTTCTAAATCTACAAACATCGGTGCAATCGCTCAGTTCGCAGCAGGCGGTAAAGATGTTAAGAAGAAAGACCTTGCTTCCATCGCAATGAGCTATGGTTATGTATATGTTGCACAGATCGCTATGGGTGCTGATATGAATCAGTGTGTTAAAGCAATCGCTGAGGCTGAGGCATATCCGGGACCATCTCTGATCATCGCATACGCTCCATGTATCAACCATGGTATCAAGATTGGTATGAGCAAAGCTCAGACAGAAGAGAAGAATGCTGTAGCAGTAGGTTACTGGAACAACTTCCGTTTCAATCCTGCTCTGGCTGCTGAAGGCAAGAATGCATTCACTCTTGACAGCAAAGCTCCAAGTGGAGATTACAAAGCATTCCTGAATGGTGAAGTTCGTTACAATGCTCTTGTAAGACAGGATCCGGAGAAAGCAGATCGTCTCTTCGAGAAATCTGAGGAAAATGCAAAAGCAAGATATGCTTACCTGAACAAACTCGTAAAACTTTACGGTACAGAGGAGTAAGATATTCTGTCTTTGTAAATACTATGAATAGTTATAAGAGGTATGTCACTTTGGTGGCATACCTCTTTTGTTTGCCAGGAAATTGTGTTGAATTTCCTATCAAACAAAAGTACTTCGTGCAAACGATACACACTCGCACGAAAAGAAAATGCGACATTATCATAAGTTAAGGACACAGAAAAATAAAAAAGGTTGATGTTGCCTCATAAATTGGTTACAATGGTACAGAATGAAAGGATGAAATAGATGAAATTAAAAGAACATAAGATCGACAGCGTTGAACCGGGAAGTATCGCGGAAGAGATGGGAATTGAAGCGGGCGATGTTCTGTTGGAAGTAAATGGAAAGCCGATTCAGGATGTTTTTGATTATCATTTTCTGATTAACGATGTGCTGTTGACTTTACTGATCCGGAAACAAAACGGAGAAGAATGGGAACTTGAAATTGAAAAAGATTATTATGAAGATCCGGGAATCGTTTTTGAAAACGGTCTGATGGATGATTATAAATCTTGTTACAATAAATGTATTTTTTGCTTTATTGACCAAATGCCGCCAAATATGCGGGAAACTTTATATTTTAAGGATGATGACTCACGATTATCATTTCTTCAGGGAAATTATGTTACTCTGACAAATATGAAAGAAGAAGATGTGGAACGAATTGTCACATATAAACTGGCACCGATCAATGTATCTGTGCATACAATGAATCCGGAATTGCGTTGTGAGATGCTACACAACCGTTTTGCGGGAGAAGCGTTGGATAAAATCCGCCGATTTTACGAAGGTGAGATTGAGATGAATGGTCAGATTGTTCTGTGTAAAGGTGTAAATGATGGTCCGGAACTCGAACGAAGCATCAAGGAACTGGCAGAGTATCTTCCGTATATGCAGAGCCTGTCAGTTGTTCCAGTCGGATTGACAAAATTTCGTGACGGGTTGTATCCTTTGAAACCTTTTGAAAAAGAAGATGCAAAAGAAGTGTTGAAAATCATTCATAAATGGCAGAAAATCTGTTATGAGAAACACGGGACACATTTTGTACAGGCTTCAGATGAGTGGTATCTGCTGGCAGAAGAACCTTTTCCGGCAGAAGAAAATTATGACGGTTACATCCAATTGGAAAATGGTGTCGGTATGATCCCATTATTGGAGAGCGAGTTTGATGACTGTCTGGCTTATGAACTGGAAGAACAGGAAGATTCCTTACAGGAAAGATTATCTGAAAAAGCAGACAGAGCTGAATTTTTTGGAAGTGAAAGCTTGGAAGTGATGCAATCAGAAACAAAAACGTATCACAGGGTGGTTTCTATTGCTACTGGAAAGTCAGCGGCAGGCTTGATACGCAGACTGGCAGAAAAATTTATGAAGCAGCATCCGGATATAAAAGTGATTGTATATCAGATTCGGAATGATTTTTTTGGAGAGATGATAACGGTGTCCGGACTGCTGACAGGGCAGGATCTGAAAGCACAGCTGGCAGGTCAGGAACTGGGAGATATGCTTTTACTTCCATGCAATCTGTTGCGAAGTGGAGAAGAAGTATTTCTGGATGATGTGACACTGGAAGAATTGGAAAATACTTTACAAGTACCGATTCATATTGTAAAATCAGACGGGCAGTGTCTGTATGACGGCCTGCTTGGCCATACTTTGTAGGGCAGATAAAAGGTAACTTGATAAAATATTCATACAAATTACAGAGCAAAAATGTCCTTGGTAAGAAGTGTGAATAGATTCTGAAAATAAAGTAGAGATGAGGTATTAAATATGAGAAAACCGGTTGTTGCGGTTGTAGGACGTCCGAATGTAGGAAAATCTACGTTATTCAATGCCCTGGCAGGAGAACGTATTTCCATTGTCAAGGATACTCCGGGTGTCACAAGAGACCGTATTTATGCAGATGTAGAATGGCTGAATCATTCTTTTACAATGGTAGATACCGGCGGTATTGAGCCGGACAGCAAAGATGTGATTCTTGCTCAGATGCGTGAGCAGGCAGAAATTGCAATTGCAACTGCAGATGTCATTGTGTTTATGACTGACGTACATCAGGGATTGGTTGATGCGGATTCAAAAGTAGCAGATATGCTGCGTCGTTCCCATAAACCAGTTGTTCTGGTTGTTAATAAAGTTGACAGTTTCCAGAAATATATGGCGGATGTGTATGAATTTTATAATCTTGGAATTGGTGATCCGATGCCAATTTCTGCTGCTTCCCGCCTGGGACTGGGAGATATGTTGGAGGAAGTGGTAAAGCATTTTCCGGAAGCATCCAAGGAAGAAGAGGAAGATACAAGACCAAAAGTTGCTATTATCGGAAAACCAAACGTTGGAAAATCTTCTCTGGTAAACAAACTTGCAGGTGAATCACGTGTGATAGTTTCTGATATTGCAGGTACAACTCGTGATGCTATCGATACAGCAGTAAAATATAATGGAAAAGAATATATATTTATTGATACAGCAGGTCTGCGCCGAAAAAATAAAATCAAAGAAGAAATTGAGCGTTATAGTATTATCCGTGCAGTAACAGCTGTAGAACGTGCAGATGTGGTCATCATCGTAATCGATGCAACAGAAGGTGTTACCGAGCAGGATGCAAAAATTGCCGGAATTGCCCATGAAAGAGGAAAAGGTATTATCATTGCCGTAAATAAGTGGGATGCTATTGAAAAAGATGATAAGACTATTTATAAACATACAAACAAAATCCGCGAGATTTTAAGCTTTATGTCTTATGCAGAGATTATGTTTATTTCTGCAAAAACAGGTCAGCGTTTGAGTAAAATGTATGAAATGATTGATATGGTTTTGGAGAATAATGCAATGCGTGTAGCGACTGGTGTCTTAAACGAGATCATGACAGAGGCCGTAGCAATGCAGCAGCCACCTTCCGATAAAGGTAAACGTCTGAGACTCTATTATATTACGCAGGTTGCAGTTAAACCACCGACATTTGTTATTTTTGTAAATGATAAAGAACTGATGCATTTCTCTTATACGCGATATTTGGAAAATCGGATCCGTGATACCTTCGGATTTAAAGGAACGGCGCTGAAGTTTATTATCCGTGAGAGAAAGGAAGACAGATAATGGTAGTATTTCGAATCATAAGTATTCTTGTAGGCTACCTTTTTGGATTGTTTCCGACTGGCGTGTTGTACGGAAAGATACATAATGTAGATATCCGTTCCAAAGGAAGTGGAAATTCCGGAACGACAAATTCCTTGCGTGTTCTCGGATGGAAAGCAGGTGTAGTCGTATTTCTTGGTGATTGTTTAAAAGCAGTTGTTGCGATGGTCATTGTATGGGCAGTGGCAAGAAATCGTTATCCGGATGCTGTGAAATTGCTGGAACTGTATGCTGGATTTGGTGCGGTGCTGGGACATAATTATCCATTTTATATGAAATTTAAAGGTGGAAAAGGAATAGCCAGCAGTATTGGTATCGTGTTTGCTTTTGACTGGAGAATGGTTCCAATCTGTGCAATCTTGTTTTTTTCATCGGTGGTACCTACCGGGTTTATGTCTCTTGGATCCCTTGGGATCATGAGTGGATTTCTTGTACAAACGATAGTATTTGGTCAGATGGGATGGTTGAAAGTTGCCGCACAGTTTCTGCCGGAGACGTATGTGATTGTTGCTATATTGACAGCATTAGCATTCTGGCAGCATCGTACGAATATACAACGTCTGGCAACTGGAACAGAAAATAAATTCCGACCGGCAAAGAAAAATAAGTAAGTATATAAAAAGTAAGATATTGTCCATCTCATAGACGGTATGTAGCCGAAACTGAGTATGGATTTGCAGAGATGTACAAAAGAATATAAAAATATAGAGTATAAATGTGGAGGCGGAAAAATGGCAGAAATTGGTGTAATCGGTGCCGGAAGTTGGGGAACAGCTTTAGCAATCGTTCTGGCTCATAATGGACATAATGTAACAGTGTGGTCTATTTTGGAAGATGAAGTAAAAATGCTTACAAAAGAACGGGAACACAAAGACAAACTTCCGGGTGTAAAAATACCGGAAACAATCTCGTTTACAACTGATCTGAAGGCTGCAGCGTCAGAAAAAGAAATGGTCGTACTTGCAGTGCCTTCACCGTTTACAAGAAGTACAGCGCATAATCTTGCGGATTTTATCACCGAGAAACAGCTGATCGTTATTGTTTCTAAAGGTATTGAAGAAAGCACATTAATGATACAGTCTGAGATTGTAGAGCAGGAGATTCCGCAGGCTGATGTGGCAGTTATGTCAGGGCCAAGCCATGCAGAAGAAGTGGGACGTGGATTGCCGACAACTGTTGTGGCTGGTGCACATACAAAAAAATCTGCAGAACAGGTACAGACTTTCTTTATGAATGAAGTGTTCCGTGTGTACACGAGTCCGGATATGCTGGGAATTGAACTGGGAGCTTCCTTGAAAAATGTTATTGCTTTAGCAGCAGGTATGGCAGATGGACTTGGGTATGGAGATAATACAAAAGCAGCATTGATTACACGTGGGATTAAGGAAATTTGTCGTCTGGGCGTGGCTATGGGGGCAAATGCAGAGACATTAAATGGGTTGTCTGGTATCGGAGACCTGATTGTAACCTGTGCAAGCCGACACAGCCGTAACCGTAAAGCTGGTATGCTGATCGGACAGGGATATACGATGCAGGAAGCTATGGATGAAGTAAAGATGGTTGTGGAAGGTGTTTATTCAGCGAAAGCAGCCATTGCGCTGGCAAAAAAATATGATATTGACATGCCGATTATTGAGCAGGTAAATGCAGTATTGTTTGAAAAACAGACAGCAAAAGATGCCGTACTGGAGTTGATGTTGCGTGATAAAAAAGCAGAGCATGAGGATATTCAGTGGTAAGATGCTAAAGTTAATGCATTGATAGCAAAGACAAAAGAAAGCTGGAAAGCCAGGAGACTGTAAAGGGAGATGACAGTATGTTGATACGATGTGGAAAATGCGGAAAAATGTATGATTATGACAAATGCAGCGGTATTTGCCCAAAATGCGCTCGGTATAATCGCCCGGACAGTCGGGAAGATATGGAGCAGGATCTGCACGATAGATATGATGCGGGAAGCAATCCACATCAGCACGACTGGTATCAGGAACCTAAGAATACGGCAAATCAGGCGAGACGGTCTTATGAATATCAGGACAGTGATGAACAGATTCCCAGAAATGGAAGTACATCAAGCGGAAGAACCAATCATTCACAAAGGCGAAAAAAGCCAGTTTTTCTAGCAGTATTTATTATCATTACGGCAGCGGTTTTGGCAGTGGTGACAGGAGTTATAATATTATTTACAAATCTGAGTTCCGTGATTACAGATGACTGGGATGTGAATGATCAGGGATATGATCAGGCAGAGGAGTCTATTGAACCGGAATATCAAAATCGCATTTTTGTTGATTATGCCTGGGCAGATGATTTGGGTGATGATCTGAACGATGTGATCTGGGATGATTATGTAAATGACTATTTTACTGAAGCGACAGATGGAGAGCTGGAACATCTTTCTAGTTTTACAGCACAATCTGAGATGACGTATTATCTGATTTCACTGGATATTAGAAACAATCTGTCCGATACATATAGTCTGTCATATCTGACAAAGGATATGATCAGTTTGTGGTCAGATGAAGATATGGATGGAAATCCGGATGAATATTACGAAGTGGAGAAACTGTTTACAATCAGCCATCCGGAGACAGAGTCTATGGATGATAATTATGTCGAGATACTGGTGGCAGTACCAGATGAACTGGAAGACCTTTATGGTGCCTGTCTATTGAATGGAAGTACCGAAGAATTCAGCTGCTATCTGGATGATTAAATAAATAAAAGAAAAGACCTGGTGTCTGCAGCAGATGCCGGGTTCTTTTTATAAAAACGTAGAGTATATCAAAAAGAAAATGGAGGAATTATGGTGGAAAATATTCGCATTAAATATTTTACAGAAAAAATTGACAAATTGGAGTATATTGATGGAAAGTCTGACTGGATTGATCTGCGTGCAAGTGAGACGATTGAAATGAAGGCAGGAGAGTTTAGATTGATTCCTCTCGGAGTTGCCATGGAACTGCCGAAAGGCTATGAAGCACATGTGGTACCGCGCAGCTCTACTTTTAAAAATTATGGATTGCTGCAGGTGAACAGCTGTGGAATCATTGATGGTTCTTATTGTGGAGATGAAGATATGTGGCGGATGCCAGTATATGCAACCCGTGATACGATAATCAATTTAAATGACAGAATCTGTCAGTTTCGCATTGTGGAAAATCAGCCACAGATTGTATTTGAAGAGGTAGCATCACTTGGAAACAGTAATCGAGGTGGATTTGGAAGCACTGGAAAACAATAAATTGAACGCAGTCGCAAAGCGACTGCGTTCATGAGCAAGTAGTGAAAACGGATTGCGAATGTCCGCTTTACTGCAGATCGCAAAGCGACTGCGTTCATGAGCAAGTAGTGAAAACAGATTGCGAATGTCCGCTTTACTCTTTGTAAAACGGTCGGACAGATGTGTAAATAAAGTTCGGTAAAATGTCAAAAAAATCAAGATGTACATCGGCGTAATGCTGAAAAATTGTAAGAGATGAACAAAAAACTAGCAGAAACACCAAGGTTTTGGTGGTAATTTTGTTAAAATACATGATGACAAGGTGATACAGATTTGTTAAAATAATAGCATAAACAAAGCAGGACGTTTTGTGGAGAATTATTTTATGGAGGGTAATTAAAAATGGCAGAATTATCATTAAAACATATCTATAAGAGATATCCAAACGGTTTTGAGGCTGTAAAGGATTTTAACCTTGATGTGGCAGATAAAGAGTTTATAATCTTTGTTGGACCATCCGGATGCGGTAAATCTACAACACTTCGTATGATCGCTGGTCTGGAAGAGATTACAGAAGGTGAATTCGACATCGACGGAAAGAAAATGAATGATGTTGAGCCAAAAGACAGAGATATTGCCATGGTATTCCAGAACTATGCATTATATCCTCATATGACTGTATATAACAATATGGCATTTGCGTTAAAATTAAGAAAAGTTCCGAAAGATGAAATCGATAAAAAAGTACGTAATGCAGCTAGAATCCTTGATCTTGAAAAATTACTGGATCGTAAGCCGAAAGCTCTTTCCGGTGGACAGAGACAGCGTGTTGCTATGGGACGTGCTATTGTGCGAGAGCCGAAAGTATTCCTGATGGATGAGCCACTTTCCAACCTTGATGCAAAATTAAGAGTACAGATGCGTTCTGAGATTTCATCCTTACATCAGAGACTTGGTGCAACTATTATTTATGTAACACATGATCAGACTGAGGCTATGACACTTGGTACAAGAATCGTTGTTATGAAAGACGGTGTGATCATGCAGGTTGATTCTCCGCAGAAGCTTTATAATGAGCCAGATAACCTGTTTGTTGCCGGATTTATCGGATCACCGCAGATGAACTTTATTGATTGTGTATGTAAGGTTGAGGGAGATAAAGTTACACTCACAACTGGTGATACATCATTTGTTATGCCGGAGAACAAAGCAAAGGTATTGAAAGATGGCGGATATGATGGAAAAACAGTTGTATTTGGTATTCGTCCGGACGATATGGATGATTATCAGGAGTACATTGAGAAACATGCCGGATATGCGATTAAAGCAAAATGTACCGGCTATGAGCTTCTTGGTTCCGAAGTATTACTTTACTATACATACAATGATGTTACAATGACTGCAAAAGTTGATTCCAGTACACCTTGCCGTTATGGTGATGATGTAACAGTTGCTTTTGATATTAACAAAGGTCATGTCTTTGATAAAGAGACAGAGCAGATTATTTCTCACTAAGAGAAATATATCAAAACTGATAGTTGTTTTGTAAAAATAAACTGGGTATGGAATTCATACCCAGTTTATTTTCTTGGCAGGGATTTCTTGATAGAAAAAATGTGATTCTCTGTCAGATTGTGCGAATGTTTGAGAATTGGAGGTATCAGAGATAGTTATGGAGGCACATGTATCCGGAAAAAAACTCATGCAGGCGCTGCGGGAAATGAAGGAAATTACAAGAATGGAATTTGTTCTGTACTCGAAAAAAGGCAAACTTCTGGCATCAACCTGTTCGGAGCCGGAACAGAAAATTCAGGAATTTGTAGTGCAGTTTGGGAAATCAATGGCAGAAAGTCAGACAATTCAGAATTGGATTTTTTTGAAAATTGAAATAAATGACCGTAAAGAATTGATTCTTCTGGTAAATAAAAATGGAAGTAATGATTCTTCTTACGTTATAGGGCGTATGGCATCTTGCCAGATTCGTAATCTCTACCTGGCAGCCAGAGAACCTGCCAGTGAATCAAATTTCTTGCGCAAATTGATGAGGGGAGAATACGGCGAGCAGCAGATACGTGAGCAGATGCATGAGGTACGTTTGAAAAATGCCTCTTATATGTTATATGTGATCCGTTTTTCTGAAGAACAGGATCAGGTTGTGCTGGAAACCTTAAAAAACCTGTTCGTAGTATATTCTGTTGATTATCTTGTTGAAATGGATGATCTACATATGGTTCTGGTAAAAAATATTTTGGAAATTGATACAGAATATGATATTTATGCACGTAGGATCATGGACAATCTGCAGTCGGAAGCTATGGTAAATGCCTGGATTGCTTATACTGATCCAGCAGAAAATCTGACAGAACTCCATAAATGTTATCAACAGGCGAGCACAGCACTTCAGGTAGGAATGGTGTTTAATGAAGAAGAGCGAGTTTTTTATTATCGTCATCTGGGGCTTGGTCGCCTGATTCAGCAATTACCAAAAGATCTTTGTGATCTATTTTTGCAGGAAGTACTTGGAGAACAGGCAGAAGTTGAGTTAGATGAAGAGATGCAGGCTACGATTAAGCATCTTTTTGACAATAATCTGAATATCTCTGAGACAGCCCGGCAGCTTTATATTCATAGAAATACGCTGGTTTATCGTTTAGAGCGGATAGAAAAGAAGCTTGGTCTTGATATTCGTACCTTTGAGGATGCGATGATGTTTAAAATTGCAATGATGGTTCGTACGCACAGAAATACAATCTATGGTTGCCAAATAAAATCTGACGTGGTAGAATAAAGAACACCCAGTGACTTTTAGTCACTGGGTGCTTACACGTTTACATAAACCAATAAATGGTATAGGAGTACAAACAAAGTATGAGTATAGACAAAAAGAAAAAAGTCTGGGTGGTGGGACACAAGAATCCGGATACTGATTCTATTTGTGCAGCCATTGCCTATGCAAACCTGAAAAATCAGGTAGACGAAAACCGTTACGAAGCAAAACGTGCGGGTGAATTGAATGAAGAAACAAAATATGTACTGAAGACATTCTCTGTGAAGTCTCCGGGACTGATTACAGATGTAGGTGCACAGGTAAAAGATATTGAGATTCGCAAGACACCTGGCGTTAGCGGAAAAATATCCTTAAAACGTGCATGGGAAATGATGAAAGAGCAAAATGTTGTTACGCTTCCGGTGACTGATTCAGATAACAATCTGGAGGGACTCATTATTACCGGAGATATTGCAACATCTTATATGGATGTATATGACAACAGCATTCTGTCCCGTGCAAAGACACAGTATCAGAATATTGTGGATACATTGGATGGAACAATGCTGTGTGGAAATGAGCATGCATATTTCATGAAAGGAAAAGTAGTGGTTGGTTCTGCTAATCCTGAGACAATGGAACAGTTTCTGGAAGATGATGATCTGGTCATTATGGGAAACCGTTATGATGCTCAGATCTGTGCATTGGAATCTAATGCAAGCTGTATTGTTATTGCTGGAAGTCCGCAGGTTCCAAAAACAATTGTTAAAATGGCAGAAGAGAGAAATTGTGTATTGATTACAACGGACTATGATACGTATACGGCAGCACGTTTGATTAACCAGAGTATGCCAATCAAATTTTTTATGCGCAGAGAGCAGTTGATAACGTTTGAGACGGAGGAATATATCGACGAAGTACGTGAGATTATGTCTAAGGAAAAGCATCGTGATTTCCCGGTTCTGGATGAAGATGGGAAATACCTGGGTATGATTTCCAGACGAAACTTGTTGAATATGAAGAAAAAACAGCTGATTCTGGTGGATCATAATGAAAAAACACAGGCCGTGGATGGCATTGGTGGTGCAGATATTCTGGAGATTATTGATCATCACAGGATCGGAAGTCTTGAGACGATGTCTCCGGTGTTTTTCCGTAATCAGCCGCTTGGATGTACGGCAACGATTATCTATCAGATGTATCAGGAACAGAATGTGGAGATCAACAAGGAGATGGCAGGATTACTTTGTTCCGCAATTTTGTCTGACACCTTAATGTATCGTTCTCCTACGTGTACGCCACTTGACAAAGCAGTGGCAGAGCAATTGGCTCAGATTGCTGATATCAATACTGAGGAGCATGCGAAGGCAATGTTTCAGGCAGGAAGCGATTTTGGAAGTAAGACACCGGAAGAAATTTTTTATCAGGATTTCAAAACATTCAGCCAGGACAGTGTTGACTTTGGCGTGGGTCAGTTAAGTGCTATGACACAGGAAGAATTGGATCAGGTGCGTGATAAATTACTGCCATATCTGCGTGAGGCTATGACCGAGCGGAAGATTGAAATGGTATTTGTAATGTTGACAAACATCATTGAGGAGACTACTTATTTGATCTGTGAAGGTGAGAATGCGGATGAACTTGTAGAAAAAGCATATCATGTTCATAAGGAAGGTGATTACCATATACTGAAAGGCGTGGTATCCAGAAAGAAACAGTTGATACCAATGTTTATGTCAGCAATGCAGGAGCAGTAAGAGAGGATAGAGACAGCTATGGAAAGAGAATACTGGAAAGCGGGAAATATGCTCTATCCGGTGCCGGCAGTGATGGTAAGCTGTCAGCGACCGGGAGAACGACCAAATATAGTTACGATTGCCTGGGCAGGAACTATTTGCTCTGATCCGGCAATGGTATCAATTTCTGTACGAAAAGAGCGTTATTCTTATGATATTATCAAAGAAACAGGAGAATTTGTAATTAATCTGACAACCAACAATCTGACGTTTGCGACAGATTATTGTGGTGTAAAATCTGGAAGAGATGTGGACAAGTTCAAAGAAATGAAACTGACCCCGAGTGAGTCTAAAACCATTGCGGCACCGGGAATCGCAGAAAGTCCGGTAAGTCTGGAATGTAAGGTAAAACAGGTGATTGAGCTTGGTTCCCATGATATGTTCCTGGCAGAGGTGACAGCGGTATCTGTCGATCCGAAGTATATGGATGAAAAAGGAAAGTTCCATTTAAATGATATTGGACTGACCGCATATTCTCACGGTGAATACTTCAAACTTGGTGAAAAAATCGGCTCTTTTGGCTACAGTGTGAAAAAGAAGTAGTATAAAAGAAATTCTAGAATCAAAAAGGCAACGTGTATACAAAATGTTTGATTGTGTGCAAATACAAATCAGATTGTTGTATATACGTTGTCTTTTATTTGATTAAAGTATCCATCAGTGTTTCATAGATATCAATATTAGTAAGTTTCCAATTACGACAGACAGCTTCCGCTTGTGAACGATTCCGAACATGAAGTGTGAGATCTACGATGTCGGTACTTTGATCTTGGATGCGGCAACGAACAGCGTATCCTTGGCCGGAAGCTTTGTAATAATCAGCAAACACGGCGGTTTCCTGTTTTAAATCAAAATGATGTGCCTGAAAATAAGTATGAATATCTTCTTTGATGGCATCAGATACTTTTGTGTGAAAAAAGCTCAGTGTTTGCTCGCCATATTCTGTCAAATGGTAGCGGGTACTGTTGTGGGCAGATTCCGCAATGATGAGATCTGTTTCTAACAATCCTGTGATAGCTTTCTGGATGGTGAAATAGTTCGTGTATTCTTTTTCCAGGATAAAATTTGTAATCTGTGTGTTAGTCAGTGGATATTCTACAATATTTAGCATGTACAGAATCATGACACGGTACATTGTATCCAGTTTAGTCATAGTATTCCTTTCCCTGCCAGGTTTCACGTTCTTTGAGACGTTTTTGGATCGTATTCAGTACCCGTTTTTTGTCAGTGCTCCAAAGTGGTGCTACTAATAGTTTTCGGGGGCCGTCTCCAGTGATACGGTGGATAACCATGGATGGAGGGAGATGCTCCAGACAGTCAATGATGAATTCACAGTAATCTTCCATGGAAAACAGAGAAAACGGGTGCTGTTTATAATAATCTGCCAGATCTGTATCTGATAAAATATGCAGCAGTTGCAACTTTACGCCTGAAATCGGAGAGTGAGCTACATAATCAACTGTCTGCAACATGTCTGCCATTGTTTCGCCTGGTAAACCAAGGATTATATGAGTGATAACCGGGATGTGGCGTGCTGTTAATTCGTTTACTGCTGTTTCATAGCAGGAGAGAGAAAAACCCCTGCGGATAAAAGCGGCACTCTCATCGTGGATGGTCTGAAGGCCAAGTTCAATCCAGACAGGTTTGATCTGGTTGAGTTTGGAAAGCAACTCAAGAATTTCCTCGTTAATACAATCGGGCCTTGTGGCAATGGAAAGTACAACAATGTCTGGATGCTGGATTGCTTCCTCAAAAAGCGGCTGCAGATAGGAGATTGGTGCATAAGTATTGGTATAGGCCTGAAAATATGCAATATATTTGTGACAGTTTGTTTTTTTCTCCAGCTTTTTTTTGCCGGATTCAATCTGTTCTGTCACGGTTAAGAAACGGTCTTCAGCAAAATCACCGGAACCGCCGCGACTGCAAAAAATGCAGCCACGGTTTCCTTTTGCTCCGTCACGGTTTGGACAGGTCATACCGCCATTCAGAGAAATACGATAAACTTTTTCACCGAATGTCTTTTTTAAATAAGTGTCCAGCGAATAATAGCGTTTTTGATTCATTGCTTTTTATACTTAAGCCTCAATGTGAGCTTTGACAGCCTGGCTGACAACATCAGCAACACGCGGATCAAATGGTTCCGGCATAATGAAATCTTCGTTCAGTTCCTCATCGCTGACAAGTCCGGCGATGGCTTTTGCAGCAGCAAGTTTCATTTCTTCTGTAATCTGTCGGGCATGTCCTTCCAGAGCTCCCTTAAAAATACCAGGAAATGCAATTACGTTATTTACCTGGTTCGGGAAATCACTTCGTCCGGTTCCAACTACTTTTGCACCAGCTGCCTTTGCTACATCTGGCATGATCTCCGGAACAGGATTTGCCATGGCAAAGAGAATTGCATCTTTATTCATGGAGGAAACCATTTCGGCAGATACAATATTTGGAGCAGATACACCGACAAAGATATCAGCACCACGCAGGGCGTCTGCCAGGGTACCTGTCTGATTATCAAGGTTTGTTACTTCTGTCATTTTCTGCTGCATCCAGTTCAGGTCCGGGTAGTCTTTTCCGATGATACCGAATCTGTCACACATGGTCACATGCTTGAAACCATAAGTGAGCAGCAATTTTGTGATTGCCACACCGGCAGAACCAGCACCGTTTACAACGACACGACAATCTTCTTTTTTCTTTCCGGTAACACGCAGAGCATTGATAATACCGGCAAGAACAACAATAGCTGTTCCGTGCTGATCATCGTGGAATACCGGGATATCCAGCATGGATTTTAATTTTTCCTCTATTTCAAAACATCTTGGTGCGGAGATATCTTCTAAGTTGATGCCTCCAAAAGTTGGTGCAAGGTTTGCAACGGTACGGATGATATCATCAGTATCTTGAGTGTCAAGAACGATTGGAACTGCGTTTACATTTGCAAATTCTTTGAAAAGAACACATTTTCCTTCCATAACTGGCATAGCAGCCAGAGCACCAATATTTCCAAGACCGAGAACGGCACTTCCATCAGAGATGACAGCTACAGTATTAGCTTTCATTGTATACGTGTAGGCTGCGGAAGGGTCATCTGCAATCACTTTACAAGGTTCTGCAACGCCAGGTGTGTAGGCGATTGCTAAATCTTCACGAGTTTTTACCGGAGATTTAGCTTCTGTAGAAAGTTTTCCATTCCACTGTTTATGTAATGCTAATGCTTTTTCTTTTAAATCCATGTTTGTGACTCCTTTACAATCATTTTTCTTGATTATCATATCATCAAAAAAAACACAAATCAAGGAATTCGAAAAAATACTTCCTATTTATATGGAATTGGTGTATAATGCTAAGTTGTAATATGTATCAAAGTCATTTCTGACAGAAAATCCAAGAATTTAATGCACAAAAAGATAGTTTACAAATAGATAGATAGTTTACAAATAGATAGTTTAGAAAAAAGATAGTTCATAAATAGGTAGTTTACCGGAGGTTATAGATGAAAGAAAAATATGAAAGTTTATCTCTGGCTGTGTTGCGGGATCTGGCAAAGACAAGAGGCTTGAAAAAGATTTCCACGTTAAAAAAAGCGGAGTTGATTGAGCGTATGCTGCAGGAAGATGAAAAAAAAGCGGCAGTCGAAAAACAGAAAGAGGAAGAAAAAGCAAAAGATAAAACAGAAGATGGCGAAAGCACAGAGGAAGCTGGAAGACCAGCCGGTAAAATGTATGTTCGGGAGCGGGCTGAGCGTAAACCGGGACGCTACAACAGAACAAATACACGCCGTGAGGACAGAGAAACTGCTGATAGTGCAGCGGAGAAGAATGCAGAGGAAGAATTAGAGCAGATCCGCAGGGATGAGGCTTCTCTGGATAGTGGGGAATATGCCGATGGCATTCTGGAAGTTATGCCGGATGGATATGGATTTATCCGATGTGAAAATTATCTGCCGGGTGACAATGATGTATATGTGGCACCATCCCAAATCCGCCGTTTTAATTTAAAAACGGGTGATATCATATGTGGAAATAAACGAATCAAATCCCAGGGAGAGAAATTCAGTGCATTATTATATGTCAGTGCTGTAAATGGTTATTCACCATATGAAGCAATGAAGCGAAAAGCATTTGAAGATCTTACACCGATATTTCCAAATAAGCGTCTGCGTCTGGAGACAAAACCAAATGAGACAGCAATGAGAATCATGGATTTAATTTCTCCGGTTGGTAAAGGCCAACGTGGTATGATTGTTGCCCAACCGAAAGCCGGAAAGACAACTTTGCTGAAAAAAGTAGCAACTGCTGTAAAGACAAACAATCCTGACATGCATATGATTATTTTGCTGATCGATGAGCGTCCGGAAGAAGTGACAGATATCAAAGAAGCTATTGAAGGTGACAATGTAGAAGTTATTTATTCTACATTTGATGAGCTGCCAGAACATCATAAGCGTGTATCAGAGATGGTAATTGAGCGTGCGAAACGTCTCGTAGAGCATGGGCAGGATGTTATGATCCTCCTTGACAGTATTACCCGTCTGGCAAGAGCCTACAACTTAGTTGTTCCACCAAGTGGTCGTACATTATCTGGTGGTTTGGATCCGGCGGCATTACATATGCCGAAACGATTTTTTGGTGCAGCACGAAATATGCGAGAGGGCGGAAGCCTGACCATTCTTGCAACTGCGCTGGTTGAGACAGGAAGTAAGATGGATGATGTTGTATACGAGGAGTTCAAGGGAACTGGCAATATGGAACTTGTGCTGGATCGCCGTCTGTCTGAGAAAAGAATTTTTCCGGCTATCGATATCGTGAAATCTGGAACACGTAGAGAAGACTTGCTTTTAGATAAAGAAGAGCAGGAAGCTACATATATCATGCGAAAAGCATTTAATAGTATGAAGTCTGATGAGGCAGTAGAAAATATTTTGAATATGTTTGTTCGAACCAAAAATAATCATGAATTTGTAGAACTTGTGAAAAAACGGAAATTTTTCTAAAAAACTGCTTGCAATAGAAAAAAGTGTATGATATGATATGAAAGCTGTGTACCGTGAGTGTGCGGTACGAAAAGATTAACAAGTTTATTGTTTTTCATAGACGTAAGTAGAATTACAAAGAAATTTGGTATGCGAGGTGAAATTAATGAGAGAAGGAATCCATCCGGATTATTATCAGGCAACTGTAACCTGTAACTGCGGAAATACATTCGTAACAGGTTCTACAAAAAGTGATATTCACGTAGAGATTTGTTCTAAATGCCATCCATTCTATACAGGACAGCAGAAAGCAGCTCAGGCACGTGGACGTATTGATAAGTTCAACAAGAAATACGGCTTAAAATAATAGTAAGATATGTGTGAAAAACAGGTTGAGGTTGCAAAATCTCAACCTGTTTTGTTAAGAGGATTTTTTATGCGATATTCTGGGATTGGCGGTCAGGCCGTCATGGAAGGTGTCATGATGAAAAATAAAGAACGGTATGCGGTAGCAGTCCGTAAGCCGGATCAGGAAATCGAAGTCATGACGAAAGAATATAAAGGAATTGTTAAGGCGCAGGTGTGGCAGAAGATTCCATTGGTGCGCGGAGTGTTGAATTTCATTGATTCTCTGGTATTAGGAATGTCTACCTTAATGTATTCAGCTTCTTTTATTGAAGAGGAAGAGGAGCCTGCGAAGAGGAAAGACACTGCAGAAAAGAAAAAAGCCAAAGAAAATGCCATGATGGGCGGAACGGTAATACTATCTGTCGTGATGGCGGTGGCAATTTTTATGATTCTTCCTTATTATCTGTCAGTGTTATGTTCCAGGTTTATAGAGAACGATATGATTGTGGCAGTGATTGAAGGAATTCTGCGTCTCGCAATTTTTATCGGATATATATTGCTGATCTCAAGGATGAAAGAGATTCAACGTGTCTTCATGTATCATGGTGCAGAGCATAAATGCATTAATTGCATTGAGCATGGATTAGAACTAAATGTAGAAAATGTACGAAAAAGTTCTAAGGAGCACAAACGTTGTGGCACAAGTTTTTTAATGTTTGTCATAATTATCAGTGTGATTTTGTTTTTGTTCATTCGCGTGGATTCCCATGTGCTGCGTCTGGTACTGCGTCTGGTATTGGTGCCGGTAATCGCTGGTGTATCTTATGAACTGCTGCGTGTGGCAGGTCGTAGTGACAATCCGGTGATCAATCTGATCAGCAAGCCAGGACTTTGGATGCAAGGTCTTACTACGAAGGAGCCGGATGATGATATGATTGAGGTCGGTATTGCTTCAGTGGAAGCTGTATTTGACTGGAAAAGTTATGTTGACAAGATCCGTATGGAAGAAAGTGTTCCTGAAAATGAAAAAATTATTTCAGAAGCAGAAGATATCGATGCGTACGCACAGGAGAAAAAACTATGACATACCGTGAAGCGAGAATGCAGGCTGCTGTGATGCTGAAGGCTGCCGGTGTGGAGAATGAAGAGGCAGAGAGCTGGTTTCTTATGGAGGCCGCATGCCAGATTAGTCGGAGTTTTTATTTGTTACATGAACTGGAAGAGATGGAGCCAACGCAGGTAAGCAATTATCTGGAACTCACAGAAAAACGTTGTCAGCGAATGCCGTTACAGTATCTGACCGGAGAACAGGAGTTTATGGGCCTGTCTTTTGCCGTCAACAAAGATGTGCTGATTCCACGTCAGGACACAGAAGTGTTGGTAGAAGAAGCTATTCAGATTTTGAAAAGTGAAAGGCCAGGGAGCAGGGTGCTTGATCTGTGTACCGGATCCGGATGTATTGGAATCAGTATCCAATCTTATTGTACTGATACCAAAGTGACCGGGGCAGATATCTCCGAGAAAGCATTGCAGGTAGCAAAAAACAATGCATTGCATAATCAGGTTTCGATGAATTTTGTTCAAAGTGATCTGTTTTCTGAAATTTCCGGTAAATTTGATATGATCATATCAAATCCTCCTTATATTCCGAGTAAAGTGATTGATACACTGATGCCGGAAGTGCGTGACCATGAACCCATGGGAGCACTGGATGGAAAAGAGGATGGGCTTTACTTTTATAGAAAGATTACGGAAGAGAGCGTTGTGCATCTGAACGATGGTGGATATCTGTTATATGAGATTGGTCATGATCAGGCAGAGGCAGTCAGCGGATTTATGAAAAAACATGGATTTAAAGATATAAAAGTGATTCACGATCTGGCAGGACTTGACCGGGTTGTGAGAGGAAGGAGATAAATATGTTTGACAGACTGGAAGATACATTGGTGCGTTTTGAAGAACTGCTCAGTATGCTGAGTGAGCCGGATGTGGCAAATGATCCGAAACGTTTTCAGAAACTGATGAAGGAGCAGGCAGACTTGGCTCCAATCGTAGAAGCATATAAACAATACAAAGAAAATAAACAGAACATTGAGGATAGTCTTGCAATGTTGCAGGAAGAAAGCGATGAGGAACTGCGTGAGCTTGCAAAAGAAGAACTGTCAGAGTCCAAAGAAAAAGTAGAAGAATTAGAACAGAAGTTAAAAATCCTTCTGCTTCCGAAAGATCCGAATGATGACAAAAACGTTATTGTGGAGATTCGTGCAGGTGCCGGCGGAGACGAGGCAGCATTGTTCGCAGCAGAAGTTTATCGTATGTATGTACATTATGCAGAGAGCAAACGCTGGAAAGTTGAAACTATGGATGTAGAAGAAATCGGTATCGGAGGAATGAAGTATGTCAGCTTTATGGTAACCGGTCAGGGTGCTTATTCACTGCTGAAATACGAAAGTGGTGTACATCGTGTACAACGAGTTCCAGAGACAGAATCCGGCGGACGTATTCATACTTCTACGATTACAGTTGCAATCATGCCTGAGGCAGAGGAAGTAGATGTACAGATTGATATGAATGACTGTAAATTTGATGTCTTTCGTGCGTCCGGAAATGGTGGACAGTGTGTCAACACAACAGACTCCGCTGTTCGTCTGACTCATATCCCGACTGGTATTGTTATTTCTTGTCAGGATGAAAAATCTCAGTTGAAGAACAAGGATAAAGCATTAAAAGTACTTCGTGCAAAATTGTACGATATGGAATGCCAGAAAGCACATGATGCAGAAGCAGAGGCAAGAAGAAGCCAGGTTGGAACAGGAGATCGTTCTGAAAAAATCCGTACTTATAATTTCCCGCAGGGACGTGTGACAGATCATCGTATCAAATTAACACTGTATCGTTTGGAGTCTATCATGAATGGTGATATCCAGGAAATTATTGATGCATTGATTGCCGCAGATCAGGCTGCAAAACTTGCAAAGATGAATGAGAATTAATTTTATCACAGGGCAAACACTTTTATCCAGTTTTAGGGCAAAAGATTTATCCAGTGAGAAAAGCAGACATTAAGTAAAAACTTTTATAAAGAGATAAGCATCCTAAACTTTGGACGGTGTGGGATGCTTATTTCTTTTATATATGCGTGTGAAATATGTGGCATATGTTAATATTTAATCCTTTTTTAGTAAATTAGTGTATAATATGATTTGGTAAAAATTGTTCAGAAAAGAGGTTAAAATACAGTGATTCGTTTGGCACAGGAAAAAGATCTGAAGAAAATACAGGGAATATATGCCCATGCCCGAGAGTTTATGGCAGAACATGGTAATCCAACTCAGTGGGGACAGACACATCCGAAGGAGGACGTGTTGCGAAATGATATCGAAAAAAAACAATTATATCTGATAGAAGAACAAGAAAAGATTCTTGGTGTATTTGCACTGATTATCGGAGAAGATCCGACGTATCAACGGATTGAACAAGGTGGCTGGCGGGAAAGCAGTACCTATGGAACAATCCACAGAGTTGCTTCTGCACCGGAAGAACATGGAATTATGGATCAGGTGATTGCTTTTTCATGGGATACAATCAGGCATCTGCGGATTGATACGCATGAAAATAATCAAGTAATGCAGTATCTGATCCAGAAAAATGGATTTAAAAAATGCGGAATTATTTATACTGATGATGGAAGTCCGAGGATTGCTTTTGAAAAAATTGCAGATGCGAAAGAAATAGTACAAAAAAATGGCAAGACAGAGGAAAAATTAGATGAAACAGATATGCCTATATCATCAGTTGTGAATGAGAAGATAAAAATCCGCATTGCAACACCTTCCGATGCAAAAGAAATCCTCAGTATTTATGCACCTTATATTTTGCAAACAGCGATCACTTTTGAGTATGATGTGCCAACGCTGCCTGAATTTACACGCAGAATTGAGCGTACGCTAATGAAATATCCGTATCTGGTAGCAGAAAAGGATGGACAAATCGTTGGTTATGCCTATGCCGGCCCGTTACATGAACGTGCCGCCTATGATTGGGCAGTAGAAACATCAATTTATGTAAAAATGGATGTTAAGGGGCAGGGAATTGGAAAAAAATTATATGCTGCACTGGAAGCGGTTCTGCGTAAGCAGCATATCGTATGTGTAAATGCCTGCATTGCATATCCAGATGGGGAAAATGACGCTTATCTGACAAAAGATAGTGTGGAATTTCATGCACACCTTGGCTACAAAATGGTTGGAGAGTTTCATCAGTGTGCATACAAGTATGAGCGATGGTACAATATGGTATGGATGGAGAAAAGCCTGTGTGAACGTCCGGAAAAACCAGAACCGGTGATATGGTTCGCAAATGGTGCGTGTGAACTCTAGTTGTTGCGGTTTAGATGTTGCGGGTTTGTACTATAAATGTTTTCTTGCTGTCTTTGATTGAATATGATATACTAGAACGGAATAAGGCTGTTGGAAAAAGTAAGATTTTTAACAAGATTAATAAGAAAGAAAACAAGGGTTTTTGCAGGAAATTGTAAGAAATGTGACGATACCTGAAAAGATGACTTGAAGAAATAAAAGGAAGTAAGAGATGAAATTAATTTCATGGAATGTAAATGGTTTGCGCGCCTGTGTACAGAAAGGTTTTCTGGATTTCTTTCATGAGGTAGACGCAGATATTTTTTGCGTACAGGAGACAAAACTCCAGGAAGGGCAAATTCAGCTTGAACTTGAGGGCTATGAGCAATATTGGAACTATGCGGAGAAAAAAGGCTATTCTGGGACAGCAATTTTTACAAAAAAGACACCGTTAGCTGTTCGCTATGGAATTGGAATTGAGGCACATGATCATGAAGGCCGTGTGATTACGTTGGAATATGAAAATTTTTTCTTTGTGACAGTTTATACGCCGAACTCGCAGAGTGAGTTAGCGCGTTTAGATTATCGAATGAAATGGGAAGATGATTTTCTGGCTTATATTAAAACTTTGGAGAAGAGCAAACCGGTGATTTATGCCGGAGATCTGAATGTTGCTCATCAGGAAATCGATTTGAAAAATCCAAAGACAAACCGCAAAAACGCTGGTTTTACAGATCAAGAGAGAGACAAGTTCTCTACTGTTCTGGCGAATGGAATGATTGACACTTTTCGTTATTTTTATCCAGAGCAAACTGGAATCTATTCCTGGTGGTCTTACCGGTTTAAGGCGCGTGAGAAGAATGCCGGATGGAGAATTGATTATTTTGTGACTTCAGAAGTGTTAAAAGAAGTGCTGCAGGATGCGAAAATCCATACAGAAGTGTTTGGATCGGATCACTGCCCAGTAGAACTGGATATTAATATGGAATGGTAGGGATGACAGATGCGAAAAGAAAGACAGACTGAGCGAAGAAAAAAGGAAGATGAGAAGAAGCGTACTGCACGAAAAGAAGTATTCAGCTGGATACGTATGTTTGCAACTGTGATTGTAGTTGTATTTGTGCTGACACATTTTATTATCATCAATGCGAGAGTTCCGTCCGGTTCCATGGAAAATACGATTATGACACATGATCGACTGATCGGATTTCGTTTTTCGTACTGGTTTGAGGAACCTAAACGAGGGGATATCATCTTGTTTGAATATCCGGTGGATGAAAAGCAGATTTATATCAAACGTATCATCGGACTTCCGGGTGAGACTGTAGAAATCCGTGACGGTCATATTTATATTGACGGATCCGATGAACCTCTGAAAGAAGATTACCTTAAGGAGGAATGGACCTGGGAAAACGATGGGTATACGTTTGTGGTTCCGGAGGGTTGTTATTTTGTACTGGGTGATAATCGAAACGATTCCGAGGATGGCCGTTTCTGGTCAGGTTTAGCTCTGAAGTATGGGATTGCATCGACGCCGGCAGAGGCAGAGCAATACAGTTATGTAAAAAAAGATGAAATCAAAGGAAAAGCAATTTTTAAATACTATTCAAAATTTGCTATTTTGAACGCAGAATAAGCATTCCCCCGCTTCAAGTGCGTAGAGCACTAAGCGGTGGGTAAGGGGGATGCTTATGTCAGTGGGAGTTAAAAGCTCCCACTGACAGGTCGCAAAGCGACTGCGTTCATGAGCAAGTAGCAAAAGCGGATTGCGAATGTCCGCTTTACCCCAGAATAAGAATTCCCTCTGCTTCAAGTGCGTAGAGCACTAAGCGGTGGAAATGGGGGATTCGATATCATAAAAACAGGACAGCATATTGTTGCAGAAAGGAACAAAAAATGGCAGAATCAATGAAAGACTTTGAAAAAGAATTGGAAGAATCCTACAAAGTAATGGGGGATGGCGAGAAAGATACGGATACTTTGCTTGCCTGGGAAAAAATTAAAGAATTATATGAAAGTCAGGAGACACTGACAGTCACTGTTTCAGGTATTGTAAACAAAGGTGTAATTGCACTGGTTGAGGGGGTACGAGGATTTATTCCGGCTTCCAGATTGAGCTTAAGCCATGTGGATGATCTGAATCCATGGCTTGGCAGAGAATTACAGGTCCGCATCATCACTGCAGATGCAGAAAATGATAAACTGGTATTATCAGCAAGAGAAATTTTAAAAGAAGCCCGCGATGCGGAGAAAAAATTAAAAGTAGCAGAGATTAAAGAGGGTGATGTTTTAACAGGAAAAGTTGAGACAATTAAAGATTATGGTGCATTTGTTGGTCTTGGTGATGGTGTGTCCGGACTGGTACATATTTCTCAGATTTCTCTTGATCGGATCAAACATCCTTCCGTTGTACTGAAAGAGGGGCAGGAAGTTCAGGTTAAAGTTATTGGTAATAAAGATGGCAAGATCAGTTTAAGTATGAAAGCATTGCTTCAGGAAAAACAAGAAGAGGAAGAAATTAAGGTGGAAATTCCAAAAGCGGAAGAAATCGGAACTTCGATGGGAGATCTGCTGAAGAATTTTAAATTTTAGTCAGCATGGCTGATGTGTGCAGAAATGGTGAGAAGTCTGCTTGATTTTAAAAATAATGGAGGTTATCCATGGTAACAAATAAACTTGTGCGTGAACCGGGAAAATATTTTGACTGCACATCCATGCACGGAAAGTGGTGTACGATTACCTTGGTAGGACAGGATGTGGGATATGCCAGAGTAGGAATTATTTCATCCGGAAAAGATTATATTTTATTTCAGTTCCGGGGTAAAAAAGGACTGGTGGCGAAAGCTTATGTCAAACATATCGTGGAAATCAGGATGAATGAGCGAAGATTGAAAAAGGAACAGGAACTGGTCGTTCAGGAGTGGGACGAGAGTGTAAATCCGTTTACGTATTTTCTTGACAAACGCTGTGATATTCATATTCATCAGACACGATTATTTGAGGCAAGTCCAGGATTTTTTGGGGCAAAGATTATGTTTGTCGGAGAGAATATCATTCGTATACACGAAAATAGCAAAGATTATAATCTGAATCAGTCTATGATCTGTGGATTGATGGAGAGTTGAGAGGGTAGAAACGATGGAGAATGAGAAAAAAACAGTCGAGCCGGAATTTACAAATGAGGCTGTTGAGACAGCAATGAAAGCATTTCTCAGTGAAAAAAATAATGAAAACATGGCAAAATTAATGCAGGTGATGAAAGATGCAAGATTTCTGGTTCCGGCAGATTTTCCCCCAGAGATTAAAAAGCAGGTAATTGAGAAAGCAAAACGCGGTGAGAAAATTGATGTAAAATCTGCACCACGTATGTTACCCATTATCGTACAGAATCAGAAAGGGGAGCATTTTGTCCCGGCTTATACAACGAAACTGCAGATGAAAGAAAATGCAAATTATCCAGCGGTTCTGAATGTGACTATTGATGAGCTGCTCCGCATCGGCTCTGCACCGCAGTTGGATCTGAAAGGTATTATTGTAAATCCTGATACCGATAAGATGATTTTACATCCTAAATTTATAGATGCAATGAAAAAGGTGAAAGCAGCACAGGCACAGCAGGGACAGGGGGCTGCATCTCAGGGAAAACCTCAGGTAAAAGAGTTCAAAATGAGTCGCACGCAATTTGAACTGTATGCCCGCAGAACCTGCGAGTGGGGGATTATTCCACATGCTGTATATAAAGAAAATGCGGAGTTTATGAAGAAATTGGAGGAGCAGCAGGGCAGATTTATGTTATCTCTGTATCGTCAGCCGTATGGTGACAAACTGCCGTGTCCATACTCTGAAAAAGATTTTGATGTCATGATTTTAAATATCGATGATGAGACCTGTGTAGCCAGTGTTGAGCTTCCAAAGCAGAATATGGCACCACAGATGGCACATTCTATGTACATTGTATGGAATCCTCAGAATAATGCGATGCGTTATTTCACTATTGAGCAGGGAATGCAGAATGAAGACAACGTGCTTTGTGATGTAAATGCTGATGGAAAACGTGAAGAACTTCAAACTGCTCCACCAGCTGGAAGTGAGATTTCCGCAGTACTTGAACTAGTTCGTGAAGAACGGGAAGAAGAGCAGAACTAGGGAAAAGTCAAGAGTAAATGTGAAAAGCAGAACTAAAGGAAAATGCTTGAAATTATTTTATATAGCTGATATAATAACTAATTGTGTGTAAAATAGAATAGACAGTTCGTTTGTACCATCCTGTCGTAAAACAAAACCAGGGCTATATCAGAAGAAATTGTATCTGTGTGTATATTAGCCGTGGTGTGATAAATGCCACGGCTTTTTTGTTTGATAGGATTGTGGGAGTCCAAAGCACGGAACAATCCGTGTAATCAAAATGTTGTTTGTCTGTTTGTGTGTTTAGCGCAGACGAGAAGGGATAGGGATATGTATAAAATTAGAACAGAAGAAAGTTTTGATTCGGCACATTTTTTGGCCGGATATGCTGGAAAGTGTAGCAATTTACATGGCCACCGCTGGCGAATCGTGATGGAAGCAGGGGAGGAACAGCTGCATGAAGATGGTCAGCTGCGTGGAATGATCACTGACTTTGGAGATATTCGTAAAGATTTAAAGAAATTGGCAGATTATTATGATCATGCCCTGATTTATGAGAGCGGTACGTTAAAACCATTGACGATTCAGGCACTGCAGGAAGAAAAGTTTCGCCTGATTGAAGTCCCGTTTCGTCCGACAGCAGAGAATTTTTCAAAATTCTTTTATGACAAAATGACAGCACAGGGTTACAATGTGATCGAGATGGCGGTTTATGAGACACCAAATAACTGTGCTGTGTATTCTGAAAACTAAAGAAAAGTGTTCGGTTAACAGATAAAATGAAATAACAGAATATCTAAGTAAAAAAAGAAAAAGAGAGCAGAGAAATCTGAATTTCTCATAAATTGGAGATAAATTATGGCAAATTACAAAGTGGTTGAGATATTTAGCAGTATAAATGGTGAGGGAACTCGGGCTGGGCAGCTGGCAGTATTTGTGCGTATGCAGGGCTGTAATCTGGATTGCACATATTGCGACACAAAATGGGCCAATGAGGAAGATGCAATATTTAATTGGACTTCCACAGAAGAAATTGTGGAGTTGCTGCGCAGCATGGAAATTAAAAATGTAACAATAACCGGTGGCGAACCACTGCTTCAGGAAAATATACAGGAATTATTGGAAGCACTGGCCAGGGAAGATGAATTACGCGTGGAGATTGAGACTAACGGAAGTGTGGATTTGAAACCTTTTGCACAAATTCCGAATGGTCCGTCATTTACCATGGATTACAAGCTTCCAGAAAGTGGAATGGAAGCATTTATGCTGACCGAAAATTTCAATGTTTTGCGTCAGCAGGATACCGTGAAATTTGTGGTAAAAGGTTACACAGATCTGTGCCGGGCGCGGGATGTTATTCGTACCTATAATCTGACAGAAAAATGTCATGTGTACTTAAGTCCGGTCTATGGTCAGATTGTATTGGAAGATATTGTAAACTTTATGAAAGATAACCGCATGAATGATGTCAATATGCAGTTACAGATGCACAAAATTATTTGGGACAGCGATATGCGTGGCGTATAAGAAAGTGAGGATGAAAGATGGCTATAGATAAAGATGCAGTGCGTGAGCATGTGCGTGGGCTTCTGATTGCTCTGGGCGATGATCCGGACAGGGAAGGATTAAAAGATACACCTGATCGCGTGGCGCGGATGTATGAAGAAGTATTTGAAGGTATGAATTATACTAATCACGAGATTGCACAGATGTTTGATAAAACCTTTGAGGAAGATTTGACATTTTCATCTGAAAACAGCGATTTTGTTATTGTAAAAGACATTGATATCTTCAGCTACTGTGAACATCATATGGCATTGATGTATGATATGAAAGTGACGGTGGCTTATGTACCAAATGGAAAAGTCATTGGACTGAGCAAAATCGCAAGAATTGCTGATATGGTTTCCAAACGTCTTCAGCTGCAGGAACGAATTGGCACTGATATTGCTGAAATCATGCAGGAGATTACGGGGTCAGAGGATGTTGCTGTTTTGATTGAGGGCTGTCACAGTTGTATGACTGCCCGTGGAATCAAGAAGACAGAAGCGAAGACATATACTACAACATTACGTGGACGTTTTCAGACAGATATGCTTTTACAGATGCGTCTGAACCGGCAGTAGGAATGCTAAAAAAGATAAGAGAACGAAAAGAGGAGAATGAAAAATGGCAGAAAAAGCACTAGTATTGTTCAGTGGCGGCGTGGATTCTACTACCTGCCTTGGACTTGCAATTGATAAATATGGAAAAGAAAATGTGATAGCACTGTCTGTTTCTTACGGACAGAAGCATGAAAAAGAGATTGAAGCTTCCAGAAAAATCGCAGAGTACTATGGTGTAGAGCATTTATATCTGGATTTGGGGGCTATCTTTCAGTACAGTAACTGTTCTCTGCTGAGTCATTCTACCGAAGAGATTCCAGAGGAAGCTTATGCCGAGCAGCTGACAAAGACAGATGGAAAACCAGTCTCAACTTATGTGCCGTTTCGAAATGGATTGTTTTTATCTTCTGCGGCAAGTATTGCATTGTCCAAAGACTGTGGTGTGATTTATTATGGCGCGCACAGCGATGATGCAGCAGGAAGTGCTTATCCGGATTGTTCTGATGCATTTAATCAGGCCATGAAGGAAGCAATTTATCTTGGAAGTGGAAACCAGGTTACTATTGAAGCACCATTTGTCAACTGGACAAAGGCGGATGTGGTAAAAAAAGGACTGGAATTAAATGTCCCATATGAATTGACCTGGAGTTGTTATGAGGGTGGTGACGAACCATGCGGAAAATGTGGCACATGTATTGACCGTGCAGCTGCGTTTGAAATGAATGGTGTGAAAGATCCCGCTTTAAAAAACTAAATAGCTCAGTGAGGTGAGAAGATGACAGGAAGAAGCAAAGAAGAAACTGCAGGTGTATCCCTGCTTGGAAATCAGAATGTACGATATCCGGATGATTACGCACCGGAAGTACTTGAAACATTTGTAAACAAACATCCGGGAAATGATTATTTTGTAAAATTTAACTGTCCGGAATTTACTAGTTTGTGTCCAATTACAGGACAGCCGGATTTTGCAACAATTACAATTTCCTATGTTCCGGGTGAGCGTATGGTAGAGAGTAAATCTCTGAAACTGTATTTGTTTAGTTTCCGTAATCATGGAGATTTTCATGAGGACTGCGTTAATGTGATCATGAAAGATCTGATTAAGCTGATGGATCCGAAATATATTGAGGTATGGGGAAAGTTCACTCCGAGAGGTGGCATTTCTATTGATCCATACTGTAACTACGGAAAACCGGGTACAAAATGGGAAGAGGTAGCATGGAGCCGCCTTGCAAATCATGATCTGTATCCGGAAAAAGTAGATAACAGATAATAAGGAGAAGGCATATAACAAAGCAGATGCAACTGGAAGAGAAGGATATGGAAAGAAAACAGGAGGCGCACAAGATGGAAGAAATGAAGCGGATTGACCGTGTGTTAAAATACAAAGGAGCAATTGTGGATGTGTATGATGATGTTATGCAGTCTCCAACTGGAAAAATTGCGCACTGGGATTACGTTGCACATCGTAAAGGTGCCGCAGCAGTACTTCCGGTGACGGAAGAAGGCAAAATTCTTATGGTACGCCAATACCGAAACGCATTAAACCGCGAGACATTAGAGATTCCGGCCGGTTCCAGAGATAGCGTTGAGGAACCAACTTCTGTTTGCGCAGCCCGTGAATTGGAAGAGGAGACCGGGTATAAAGCTGCAAACCTGGAACTTTTGATTACAGTGTCCACCACAGTTGCTTTTTGTAACGAAACGATAGATGTTTATCTGGCTACAGATCTGACGCGGACACAGCAGCATCTGGATGAAGATGAGTTTGTGGAAGTAGAGAGTTATACAATTGAGGAACTCAAAGATATGGTTCTCACACAAAAAATCCAGGATTCTAAAACAGCTGCCGCCATTATGGCATATTACGGAAAATTCTGCATATGCTAGAAAAAAGCGAATCAGCAGATAGGTAAAGATGATAACAACGACCGTAAAACAGCCGGGGAAAATAGCTATGCTGCATATTTGCATAGTTATTTTTCTGGGCTGTTTCTTCTTTGGTGTGATCGCAGCTAATATGTGGCTGTGTGATAAAACTTTGTGGATTGGATTTGTGTTTGAGAGACAGGTAGAACATCTGGGACATGATAGGCAGAGCTGGCAGGAACTGGCAACGCAGATTTTTCCGATGAGATTTATTCCGTGGTGTCTTATTCTGGTTATATGGAATTTTTCCTATGGAAATCTGTTATTTGATTTCTGGGTTGGATGGCTTGGATTTTCTGGTGGCTTTGTTTTTGCATCCTGTCTGTGCAGATATGGTTTTTCCGGAATTTTTTATATGTTTATTTCAGATTTTCCACAAATATTTCTATATCTGACAGCATACATATTATTAGTTCTTTTATGGGATGTAAGAAGGGATATACGTTGGAGTAGAAAAAATCAGATTTCAGTAACAGCAGGAAGTCGCAGAGAACGGTTGTTATTTCTGAGCATTGTTTTGCTTGCTACGGGTATTTATACGTTTGGCATATGGTTGGAATGTGTTGTCAATCCCTGGATGCTTGCGATAGGGGCGTAGCAATCGACAATAAGAGAGATCTGTTTGCAGATAAGTGCAGACAGATCTCTCTTTGGATATAGAATAATTTATTTATGATTGGTTTACATGTTGATATAGAAAGGTGTTATTTCACAGAATCTGCAATAGCATAAATCAACTGTTCTGATTCTTCCCATCCAAGACATGGGTCTGTAATAGATTTTCCGTAAATATGTTCACCAATCTTCTGGTTTCCCGGGCAGATGTAGCTTTCAATCATAACACCTTTTACCAGGTTATTGATGATGCCGGATTCTTTGCGGTTGTGCATTACTTCTTTAACAATACGAATCTGCTCTTCATATTTTTTATTAGAGTTGGAATGGTTAGCATCTACGATGCAGGACGGATTTACAAGATCCATTTTTTCATACATTTCGTTTAAGCGAATTAAATCTTCGTAGTGGTAGTTTGGAATAGCAACGCCGCGTTTGTTTACTGCACCACGCAGGATGACGTGAGCCAGTGGATTACCAGTAGTATCTACTTCCCATCCGCGATGTACAAAGTGATGTGGATGCTGTGCAGCATATACAGAATTCAGCATAACAGAGAAGTCACCACTGGTCGGATTTTTCATGCCGCTTGCCACATCAAAGCCACTGACGGTCAGACGATGCTGCTGATCTTCAACGGAACGAGCACCGATGGCTACGTAGGAGAGCAGGTCATTGATGTAATCCCAGTTTTCCGGATAAAGCATCTCATCTGCAGCAGATAAACCGGTTTCTTTGATAGCACGAAGATGCAGGTTACGAACAGCAATCAGACCGGCGATCATATCTGGTTTGGCCTCCGGATCTGGCTGTGTGGCGATTCCTTTATATCCTTCTCCGGTTGTTCGCGGTTTATTTGTATAGATACGTGGAATCAGAATTAATTTGTCTTTTGTCTGCTCATTTACTTTAGCAAGGCGATGGATGTAATCCATAACCGGTTCTTCCTTGTCAGCAGAACACGGACCGATGATTACAAGAAATTTATCAGACTCTCCGCGCAGAACACGGCTAATTTCTTCATCACGATCCTGTTTGATTTTTTTGCATTCTTCAGTTAACGGATAAGATTTTTTTATTTCTTCCGGTGTCGGTAATTCTTTTAAATATGAAAAACTCATTTGATACTCCAATCTGTTTGTACATATGTCTAAAAAATAATTTTGATATTTTAGAGATATTATTTATTTCTGAAAATATTTTTTTCGGATGATTTCAACAGGCATTTTCTTTCCGGTCCAGCATTCAAAGGATGCAGCACCCTGGAAAAGAAGCATGTATGTACCGTTGAATACCTGACAGCCTGCAGATTCTGCCATCTGATATAATTTTGTTTTCATAGGATTGTAGATAATATCGCATACGATCAGTTCTGGGAACAGCATGGATGCGTCCGGAATCGGACACTGATCTTCGTGCGGTGCCATACCTACATTTGTTGCGTTTGTCAAAATTGCACTTTCAGAGATACTTTTTCTCATTTGATCGGTATCTGCAAAATCATAAACATTGATGTTACAGTCAGTATGAAGGCGAACACGGTCAGCAAAGGCTAATGCACGCTCATATTCTTCAGTAAATGATTTCATCTGAAAGATATCAATGTCAGAAACTCCATCCAAAGCAGCTTGTGTACAGATTGCAGTAGCAGCACCGCCAGCACCCAGAACAGTCATTTTTTTGCCTATAATATTGTGCCCGGCATCTGCAACGGATTCCATGAAACCGACACCATCTGTAGTATGACCAATCAGCTTGCCATCTTTTGAAATAACAGTATTGCAGGCTTGTGCTATCTGGGAAGCTGGGGTCAGCTCATCCATATATTTGATGATCTGAACTTTGTATGGCATTGTGACATTAAATCCTTTTGCACCGAGAGCCTGTAAGCCCCGTACGGCGGTTTCCAGGTCTGAATCAGCCAGATCAAAAGCCAGATATGCATAATCAAGGTTTAACTGACGGAATGCTTCATTATGCATTTGGGGTGAAATGCTGTGTTTTACAGGAGATCCAATTAATCCTGTCAATGTTGTTTTTCCGGTAATTTCCATAATCTATTTCCTACCTTAAACTTTTTATGGTCTTATGATAGGTGTTTTTGAAAAAAATGTCAATGTCTTGCAGGCTTTCGGTTTCTCATTAAAAAAAAATATGCTACAATAGCAACAATGAACGTAATTCGGATGGGAGGTACATATGCAGAACGCATTTGAAATAAAAGGTATTCGAATCGGAGACGGCAGACCAGTGGTCTGTGTTCCGGTAGTTGCACACGAAAAAGAGACAGTAATCAAGCAGATAAAAAATCTGACAGAGCAGAAAGCTCAGATGATCGAATGGAGAGTAGACTGTTTTAATGAAGCAGATGATGTGCAAGCAGTGAGTGAGGTGTTGCAGGCTGTACGAAGTTATGTCACCCATACAGTGTTTTTATTTACTTTTCGCACAAAACAACAGGGTGGCAGCCGCCGAATGGAGGAATGGAAAATCCTAAAATTAAATGAAGCCGCAGCAAAGAGCGGATGCGTTGATCTTATTGATCTGGAATTTTTTGAAGCTACAAAACCGGAGAAAGAAATCCGACGGTTTCAACGCATGGGCGTGAAAGTGATTGCATCTCATCATGATTTTGACAGAACGCCAGATGATCAGATTCTCCGTATGCTGATGGAGCAAATGCAGCAGGGCGGAGCAGATGTGGCAAAGCTTGCAGTGATGCCACAAAATGCGGATGATGTGGTGCGTATTTTGAAACTGACCAATGACATCAGACTAAAATATCCGACGCTGCCGATTGTGACCATGTCTATGGGAGCACTTGGCGTTGTGAGCCGCATGGCGGGGGAGATTTTTGGCTCCTGCATTACTTTTGGTGCAGTGGGAGAGACTTCTGCGCCGGGACAGATCCAGGCGGAGCAGCTTGGTGAAATTTTAAATATTATTCATCAGGGAATGAACCAGGAGGAACAGGCATGAAACAGCACATTTATCTGATTGGTTTTATGGGAACCGGAAAAACTACAATATCCCACAAATTACAGCAACTGACTCAGGCAGAAGAAGTTGATATGGATGCCTGGATCGTAGAAAAAAATGGAATGTCTATCAATGACATGTTTGATAAATATGGAGAAGCATATTTCAGAGACCGCGAGACAGATGCAATCCGTGAGATTGCCGGATATGCACCGGCAATTGTTTCTTGTGGCGGTGGAGCTGTTCTGCGGGAAGAAAATACACATATAATGAAAGAGAGTGGCAGGATTGTATTGCTGACTGCCACACCAAAGACGGTTTATGAACGGGTAAAAGACAGTACGGACCGGCCACTATTGAATGGAAATATGAATGTGGAACATATTGCAAATCTGATGGAAAAACGGCGCAAAGTATATGAGGAGGCATGTGATATCCAGGTAGAGACAGATGGAAAAACTCCGCATGAGATTGCAAAAGAAATTTTGCAAGCGACTGGAAATCTATAATGTAACCTCTTAAGAGTGACAGTATCCTGAGATTCTTCACGCACCTTGTGCATACACTGAGGTATGTGAAGAACCATAGGATACGCATCGATATGAGCATAATAGAAGCATAAAAGTGGGTTTTGTTTTACAGAAAAAAGCTTTGCTTTTTTATTGAGTTTATGGTATGATATCATTTGTTCGTTATAATTCTATAATTCGCAGCCGTAGTCTAACGGATAGAACACAGGACTCCGACTCCTGCAATGTGGGTTCGATTCCCGCCGGCTGCATTCTATGACTCCCCGATTTTTGCCGGGGAGTTTTTGTTTCATATTGTACTTTCTCATAATATTCTTGAAAAAACTACAAAATATGATATTCTAATTCTGTATAGAAATAATTAACAAAACTATTAAAAATGAGAAGCAATTTAGGTGATATATATGAAAAGGACTTGGAAAAAGGGATTTACTTTGACGGAATTGATTGTTGTTCTGGTGATTATGTCTGTGATCGTGGCTATATCAGTTCCTTTTTTTGTAAATTACTGGAGAAATGCGGAGTTTCGAAAAAATGAGCAAAATGCCAAAACAATTTATCTGGCGGCGGAATCGAAACTGACGTATTATCGGACTTCCGGACAGTGGGAGAGCTTTAAAAAACAGATTCAGAAGCAGGCGAAGAGTGATCAGTCCAAAAATGCACAGGACAGACAGGCAGAGGAGGCAGCATTTTCTTCTGAGAATGAAAATGCATTGCAGTTAAATGGTCGAATCTATACGATCAGACTGGATAAGGTGCTAGAGAATGCTGATTCAGATAACAATCTGCTGCTTCAACTAATTGATGATTATGTGTATGATAAGGATATGTTGAACGCATCGGTAGCACTTGAAATTGATATGGAGTCCGGAGAAGTATATTCAGCTTTTTATGATTCAAAGTGTGATGGCCTGACCTATGAAGCAGAGGACAAAGATGGCTATCTGACGATGCAGAAACGTGATTATGATAGTCGAAAAAAAAGGCTTTTGGGTTACTATTCTACGGAAGATACAGTGAATGTGGTTGCATTGAAGCCAACAAAACTGCAGATTACCACTATCAGTCTGCAAAATAGCGAAAAACTGAGCTTAAACTGGTCATCGAATGTAGGAGAGAGCCTGGATACCAGTTATGAAATTGCTGTATATAATAAGAAAGATAACAGTAAACTCTTCAGTATGGTCTTATCACCTTATGATCTGCGGAAAGCGGGATGGTCAGGTAAAAATGCGGAAAGCACGGCAGCTTTTGCAAATGTGACGCTGCAGGACAGTGAAGATAAGGAGAGGGGACAGTGGAGTTTTCCATTGACCTATCAAGAT
>CAKREL010000011.1 GCA_934317205.1 uncultured Eubacterium sp. | reverse complement strand
CTGTTTCCCAGGGGATTATTCCGTATGGTGCACAGATGTTGGTGGCGATTTCAGCGGCGCATGAACTGGGATACGATTTGTCGGCATTTCAGATCATGCCGAAGCTGTTTTATCCGATTCTGTTGCTGTTTAGCTCACTGGTATTTATCTTCCTGGTGCCGCAGAAGGAAAGAAGAGACATATGAATTACGAAGGAATGATTTATCGTCCGCCAAGCGAGGCATACAGCCTGATTTTGCAGGTGACGGTGGGATGTGCACACAATCGCTGTACATTTTGTACAATGTACAAAGAAAAAAGCTTTCATGTAAAGCCTTTACGTGAAGTGGAAGAAGATTTAAGTGAAGCACGAAGCTATTACGGAAACAGCAGTCTGCGGATTTTTCTTGCAGACGGTGATGCACTTGTGCTGTCACAGGAAAAACTGTGTAAAATCCTACGTCTGTGCAGGCAGTATTTTCCGAAAGCAGAGCGCATTACTTCTTATGGAACCGCACAGGATATTTTACGGAAATCAAAAGAGGAACTTCAAAAGTTACATGAACTTGGTCTGGATATGATCTATCTGGGTGCGGAATCCGGAAGTCCGGAGATTCTGGAACATATTCACAAAGGTGTGACGGTGGAGGAATATGTGCAGGCAGCGGAGCGGCTGCGCGGAACCGGGATCCGGCTCAGTGTGACGCTGATCTCCGGTCTTGGCGGACAGGAAAGGCTGGAAGAACATGCGGTTGCCTCGGCAAAACTGATCACAGCCATGAAACCGGATTATCTGGGATTTCTGACGCTGCTTCTGGAGCCGGGAGCACCGATGCTGCAGGAAGTAAAAGCAGGAACGATGCAGCTTCTGACACCGGCACAGGTGCTGGAAGAGATGGAGCTGTTTTTAACACATGTGGATTCGGAAGGAACCGTATTTCGTTCCAATCACGCTTCCAATTATATTTCCCTGGCAGGCAATCTGAACCGGGACATTCCGGCGATGCTGGAGAAAATTCAGAAAAGCAGGGAGCGGGATGCATTTAAAAACGAGTCTATGCGTAGATTATAAATGAATAAAATATTATATGGCAGGAAAATTTTTCAAATTTCCTGTCATATTTTTTTGTCTTTTCGCATATAAATTACCTAGAAATAAAAGTGGAACTTTGGGTTACAGGGAATCCGGCTTTATTTCGGGAATGGAGATGGTGAAATGCGAAGAAAATGCAAAAGACCTCTCACATTTTTACTGGCGTTGCTGCTCCTTTTTTCACTGACCGGGGCATCTGTGCAGGCAGAAGAATTTGCGAAAGCAGATAGTTCTGATAAGGTACAGACGGTTGTGATGCAGGAGGATAGTACGCAGAAAGAAGATGATGTGGGAGCAACTGCATCCACGGAAGAAAATGTGCAACAGGAGATACCAGAGATAAGTTCGAAGGAACTGCAACAGGAGATACCAGAGATAAGTTCGAAGGAGCTGCAACAGGAAGAATCCCGGAAAGAACAGAGTGATAAGACCGATGGAAACAATGTTTTACAGGAAAAAACAAGTACAGAGAAACAGGAGAATGAAACGGTCTGTGAATCAGAGGAAGCCTCAGCAGCCGTGGAACCTCTGGCAGCAGGTACTGTTTCGGTCACAATTACGGATGATATTGAGAATAGTGGCACATTGACAGCACAGCTGTCCGGTAATGTACCGAATGGTATCACACTGGAATGGTACAAACATGCGGAAGGGAGCAATACCTGGACAAGGGTGGAACGCCATAAAGTAACCGGAAATTCCTATAATATATCGGAAGATGAAACCGCACTGAATGTGGCGTTGGACAAAGGCGCCCGCTGTTACTATAAGGTTCAGGGAAAGGATGCTTCCGGTCAGCTTTTGGCGGAGTCTGCGACGCTTCAGGTCAGCTATTATAATCAGTTGGAAAACGGAGATTTCGAGACACCGATTGCGACACGAAGCACCGGATATCAGCCGTATTATTCCAATGGGACTGCAGGACTCATCTGGAAGACGACAGCAAAGGATGCACAGATTGAGTATGTCAGTGCTGCCACAAATAAGTATGACAAAAATACCGGAAAGACGCATGCACAGCAGTCTCTGACATGGCACAATGTAGAGGCGGCAGCTAGTGGTACGCAGTTTGCAGAATTAAATGCAAACGAGCCGGGTGCATTGTATCAGGATGTATTGACGACTCCGGGAGCAAAGCTTTACTGGCAGCTTTATCATCGTGGACGTGGAACAAAGGCTTATGACAGCAACCAGAAAGATACGATGTATGTGGTGATCATGTCAACAAAACTGGCAAAACAGTATAAGGTCGATACGCAACGTGCCGTGCAGGATGTTATCGTAAATGTGAGGAATGACACAAATAAGTATCCGGGAGCCTCTGTGGTAACAATTACGGATGATAACGTGCAGTGGTATCGTCACACCGGTGAGTATGATGTCAGTGAAAGTCAGTATTTGACGAGATTTTTCTTTGTGGCCGGGGAAACGGCATTTGATAAAAATGGTGGAAACAGTGGAATAGAATCAGGAACTGTCGGAAATCATCTGGACAATGTCTCTTTTAGCGAGAAACTGCCGGATCCGAATCCGGATGCAGGACATTTGCAGATTGTAAAAAAAGTACGCGGGCTGACGGAGGATCAGGCAGCATCGTACCAGCTACAGGTGAGGATCACAGGACCAGATCAGATATCAGAAACAGTTTCATTAAGTCAGTTTACCAGAGAGGAAGATGGCTCTTATTCCTGTATTTATACGAAGACAAATGTGGCAGCAGGCATGTATCGTGTTGAGGAAATTTTGCCGGCAGCGATTCCAAACTATCGGGTAGATGCAATGTTTAACGGCACGGAGGGAACGGAAGGAACCATAACGGTCCAGGATCAGAAAACGGCCATTGCAAATATTGTAAACACATATGTCTATGACATCGTGTCACCGCCAACCGGAATTCAGAATCATGCCATTCCTGTGGCAATCCTGATGGGGGTATCGCTGGGATTTACTGCAATATATCTGTCTTGCAGAAAATGGAAAGAAATATGAGAAGGAATGAAAGGAATGTGATTTCAGAAAAAGGAACTTCAGAAACTGAGCATATAGAAAAACAAGATAGGATGATTCGAAAAGAATGGCGCTGGTTTCTGATACGTTTATTGATATTAATAGGCATGTTATATCTGCTTTTTGGATGTATGTTTGGAATTACTACAATCAAAAATGAGGATATGGAGCCCCGTATGAGTGCTGGTGATCTGGTGTTGTATTATCGGCTGGATAAGCATCTGGTTGCCGGAGACGTCATTGTATATAAAAAGAAAAGCAGGCAGTATGTTGGGCGGATTGTTGCGAGAGGGGGCGATTCAGTAGAAATTACAGAGGATGCAACGGTAAAGGTTAACGAAAGTGTTGTGCTGGAACAAAATATTTTTTATAAGACGCCACAATATGAAAGCGTGGTCACATACCCATTTTTGTTGCAGGAGAAGCAATATTTTGTGTTGGGTGATCATCGGGAAGGGGCAATGGACAGCCGCTATTTTGGCGCGGTAGATACACGTGAGATAAAAGGAAAAATTATCACTGTGATTCGACGAAATTCACTATAGAACAAGAGGAAATTCTTGAATAGAAAGTGCAGTGAAATACTTCATGCTTATTTGATAGAAAATGAAATGGAATTAGAAAAGGAAGGTAAAAGAGTATGACAAAGAAAATGATCGGACGTGTATCAGCAATGACAATGGCAGGAGCAATGGCGCTTGGAGGAATGCAGATTCCTGCAAATGCAGCCAGTGGTGATGGTGTGGTTCAGTTTCAGAAAGTTCTGGAAATGCAGAATGCACAGGGGGCAAGTGTGCCGAATGTGACTTATACTTATACCATTACACCAGGAAGTGCAGTAGGTGCTACCGCTACATCTCCGGAAATAAAAGCAGGTGTCGGTACACCGGCCATAGCAGACGTAATCTATACAAAGGGGGATACCATCACTCAAAATGAAGTGACAAAAAATGCATCCATCACATTCCCAAAAGGAACATTCACAGCTCCAGGTATTTATCGTTATATCATTACTGAAAGCGCAAATACGAATACTGACATTACAGATGTAGACAATAACATGCGTTATCTTGATGTTTATGTCATAAATGATGCGAATGGTGGTTACAAAATTGATGCTTCTGTATTTACAGAAACAGCAGTGACACCGACCTTTGATACAGAAAGCGGACAGCCAACATACGGCGCAAAAAATAGTGACATCACAGATGCTTACACTACTTATGAACTGAGTCTGGATAAAGTAGTCGATGGAAATATGGGTGATAAGAATCGTATGTTTGATTTTACGATTCATTTTACCGGTCCTGCCAATACATCTTTCACTTTTGGAAATCAGCAGGTGGATTTAGATGAAAACGGTATGGGATCAGTAAACCTGCAGTTGGCAGATGGCACTGCAATAGCTGAGATTACAGGTATTCCGTCTACGGTGACTTATACTGTGACAGAGAATTTAAACAGTTCGGAAGGTTACAATACCACATTTGCAATTAAAAGAGGAGGCGGTGATTCTCAGAGTATTGAAAAAGATGCACAAAAAAGTACTTCTGAAAATATAACAGCTACACCTCAGACAATGACAAAAGCTGATAATGCAGTTGTAGTAACGAACGAGAAAAAGACGGTGTCCCCGACTGGTATTATGCTCAGTATTACCCCGTATGCATTGCTTGCAGGTATGGCATCCGCTCTTGGCGCATTGTTTTTTCGCAGAAAAAAATTATCTTAAGCTGTCAAAACTGAATCACCAGGAAGCAGCAAAATGATGTTTGCAAAAAAAATATTACGGATGGCAGATTGCATTATGAATATATGTGTGGCCTGCCTGATGACGGTCTTGTTTTTATATGGCGGCTATTCCCTGTGGGACACCTGGCGCATTTATCACAGTGCACTGCCGGATCAGAATCTGATGAAGTTGAAACCTGTAAAGGGGGAGGATAACAATCCTTCTTTACAGGAATTGCAAAAAATCAATGCAGATGTCTGTGCATGGCTCAGTGTGGATGATACAGGAATTGATTACCCGGTGGTACGTGGAAAAGATGATATGGAATATGTTAATAAAGATGTATATGGAAATTTTGCATTGTCTGGGTCACTGTTTCTGCGGAGCGCCAATCATCCGGATTTTTCGGATCCATATAATCTGATTTATGGACATCATATGAGTAATGGAGCCATGTTCGGTGATGTAGTGGAATTTGCCGGCGAGGAGTATTTTGCCACGCATCAGACAGGAAGCTTATATTTGCCGGAACAAACATATTCCATCACATTTTTTGCCTGTGTGGAGACAGATGCGATGGATGAACAGATTTATGGATATGTCAATGATACAAATATAAGCGGACAGATGCAGCAACTTTTGCAGTATATTAAGGAGCATGCCGTGCAGTATCGGGATATTGGTGTAACCGATTCCAATGCGATTCTAGCATTGTCTACCTGTGCAGAATCTGCCACAAACGGACGCGTAGTGCTTTTCGGAAAATTAGAAAAAAGTAAATCATAAAAATCTGTGGAAGGAGGTGCAAAATGAAACAGAAAAATATACAAAACGATAATATAACGGAAACAGGAAAAAAAATGATTGTTGAAACTATCGTGGACAGCAAAAAAAATGGTATTTTTGTCTTGGCCATGGTTCTGCTCTTCTGGTGTGTATTGCTATTTGCATCACCTGTCATGGCAGCGGAAAAGACTTGTATGGTCTCCATTCCGGTGACAGTTAAACTGGCAGGTAATGAATCTGACAGTCAGACACAGAAGAATCCGATTTCTACAGTTGTAATGGAGGCAGCAGACGGACGGATCGACCTTCCAATGCCGGAGCAGAACCAGATACAGATTGGAACAGATGGGAGCGGGACATTTGATTCCATTCTGTATACAGCACCTGGAGATTATGAATATCAGATTCGTCAACTTACCGGTACTGACCCGAACATCATTTACGATGTCACGGACTATGAGGTTACTGTTCGTGTGGTCAATACTCAAAATGGTGGTTTAGAAGCAGAAGTGTGGGCAGTTCATCCAGGACAATCCGAAAAACAGAGCCAGATCACATTTGAAAACAAGTGGAAAACCACAGAAACGCCGGGAACTATTGATAGACCAGTCAAAACGCCGGTAAAAACAGTCACAGCCGTAACTGCGAAAGCAGCAAAAACCGGTGACATGCAAAACCCGGCACTTTATGTGATTGTAATTATCATTGCCGGCGGAGTGGCTGTCAGTGTTGGTTTATACCGCAAATATAAGAAGAAAGACGACTTGTAATATTGCAATGAGTATTTTGATATCAGAATAAAAGAAACGTAAATAAGCGGCATCAGAAATTTTTTCTCAACCGGCGGTTGTTACCGGCGAGAGATAATTTCGATGCCGCTTTTCATAAAATGCCGTTAGAGCCACATTCACTACATTCTGTAAGACAATACCTTTCTATAAGAGTCATGTATCAATCATTCGGTTTGTAATAAAAATGTCCAGACAGCCGCTCTGTTTTTATTACATTGATAAAAGCATTCGGATCAGCTTCTTTCACTGCTTTTCGGACTTTTTTACTTTCTGCACTGGAAACAACAGAATATACCACCTGTCGTTCGGTATGTTCATAAGGACCTTCTCCATCCAGAATCGTAGCGCCATGATTGGTCGCTTTTGAAATCGCCTGATATACTAGCTCTCCATGATTGGTGACGATGAAAAATGTTTCCTGCTGATATTTTTTATACAGTGCATGAAGCACTTGCGTAGATGCAAACTGGAAAAGAATGGAGTAGAGTGCTTTGTCCCATCCAAACATAAATCCGGCAGCAAGAAGAATCACTGCATTTAATCCAAGAATGATATTAAAGGCATCCATTCCTTTTTTCTCGGACAGGTAAATGGAGATAAAATCAGTTCCACCGGTGGTGGAGCCCATCAGCAGACAGAGGCTGATGGCAAATCCGTTAATGATACCGCCGAAAATACTGATCAACAGTACATCAGAAGTGATGGAAATGCCAGGTATCACATCCGTAAGGACACTGGTCAGCACGATACACAGGCAGGAATACAGCGTAAATTTTTTCCCGATAAAACGGAAACCGATATAAATCGGGATAGCATTTAGTATTACATTGATGACTGTATAAGGCAATGCAAGTCCAAGATATATCTGTGCACCACGCTGGATCAGCAGGGAAAGTCCGGTAGCACCGCCCGGATACAGACCACCGGTGCGGACAAAGGACTTGATATTTAATGCCATCAAAACAGAGGCCAGGCATACGACAATCAGTCGTTTAAAATCTTTTTTTGGTTCAAATTTCAAAATAAAATCCTCCTATAATGAATAATGTACTCTTGGAATCTTTCGAAACGAGGCATTCTTGAATCGTTTTGCCACAATAATCAGAGAGGCATCGGTTCCGGTCGTTTACATGAAGAAGGAATCTGCACAAAAGCAGCTTTTTCACTGCTCTTTACTATGGTGTCAATGACATCCAGTACATGAACGGCCACAGTGGCATTTGCACGATTTTCACGATTAGCAAAAATGGCATCGGCCATTTCGGAAGGACCAAGGCCTCGGCTGTTTTCTCCATAAGAAAAACCGTAATTCAGAATCTGAGGAGTTGGATGATCCTCAAATCCTTTGGATGCAGGAAGAAAAACGACATCTCCGCCAAAAGTATTCGGATCTGTCAATTTGAGTATGCCTTTTTTTCCATAAATCATAAAATGTGCCTGATCCTGAATGACGCTGTCACCGTTGATAGATAAAGTTCCGGTAATTCCATTTTCCATATTTAAGATGGAAAATACCTGACTTTCATTTGGATAATCATATATCTGACCAAAGGTCGGGCTGTCTGGAAAGGTATTTCGCCTTTGCAAAGCAAGATTTTTTACGACAGATGCGATAGAGGCTACCGGTCCCAGCAGACTTACCAGAGCAGTCAGGTGATATACGCTGTAATCATAGCAGATTCCACCACCCGGAGTACACAGGTAAGGGGAGACTCCGCCCAGATAATCAAGATCCCGATTGGCACAGATATCAAAAGAGGTTACTTTACCAATCAGACCACCATCAATTGCTTTGCGTGCGGTCTGAAAAGCAGCTCCAAGGAAGGTATCCGGAGCGGAACCAAGATACAGGTGTTTTGCCTGTGCAAGAGCGAGTAATTCGGCAGCTGTACTGGCGGACAGGGTCAGTGTCTTTTCTGTATAAACATGTTTTCCGGCCTCCAGTGCCTGACGAATCAGGATTTCGTGGGAGGAAGGTGGTGTCAGGATTACTATCATGTCCACAGAAGAGTCTGCAAGTATTTCCTCATAGGTGCATGCTTTTATATGATATTCCTTTGCCTTATTTTTTGCATGTCCCAGATGAGCCGCACAGCAGGCAACAACATTCAGGTTATCGAATTGGTGAATCATGTTTTTCAGGTAAATATCACTGATGGCACCACAGCCAACAATGGCGACGTTCATTATTTTATTCTTATTCACAATCTTATTCTCCTTCTAATCTTTGTTTTAAAGACTCGAGCGTATAGTTTAGAATAACTCCGGGTGTTCCTGCATATATTCCCGGAAAATATCAAGAAACAGTGGTACGGCAGGATTGGACATATTATGTTCCCAGGCCATGGCCATATCTAACGTATCATTACTTCCGTCTAACAGGGTAAAAGCCAGGTTATTGGCGTGCATATAGCTGCGGCTTCGATAAGGAAGAATAGAAATTCCGGTTCCTGCCTCTACTGCCTGCAGCAGATTTTCGTATAAGTCAAACTGTTCTGTAATTCTTGGATGGAAGCCAATCTGTTCACATAATTCCAAAATACGTTTATTCATGTACCTTGCATGTTCCGGGTGAAAAACCAGAAAAGATTCACTGGAAAGCTTGTCGTAATCCAGAACTATTTTCTGCAGAGCCGGATGATCCTTTCTGGTGACCAGACAGAAGGAGTCAGACTGAATCTTTTTGACATCCAGAGATGGATATTGCTGGAGATCCGGCATCATGGAAAAATAAATATCAGCGCCCTGTCTGGAAGCTGTTTCGGAAATCTGAAGAGCATCCTGGCGCATTAATTTGATTTTTACATGGGAATGGCGGAGATGAAACTGGTTGACGACATCCGGAAGAAACTGATGCGTCGGTGCAGCCAGATGACAGATGCGCAACACAGAAGGCTGTTTGGTGGCCAGATCCAGTTTCTGTTTTGCCTGTTCCATAGCGCCCAGAATGGATTTTGCATCTTCCAGAAAAATTTCCCCATTGTCTGTCAGGGTAACCTTTTTCGTGTTTCGTACAAATAATTCAGTATCCAGTTCTTTTTCTAGCATTTTAATCTGGTGGCTGATGGCGGGTTGTGTCAGATAAAAATCCTGTGCTGCCCGGGAAAAATTGCGGTATTTGGCTACCGCGATAAAATAAGCAAGTTGTTTTTGATCCATCCCGTATGTGCCCTCCGTTTCAAAAATATTGTCTGGATCTTTCTGTGATAAGGTTTCAGATACATGTGTGCTCAGTTACGTCGTAAGAAAGAAAAAAGCAGGTATCTGAAAACTTAGAATATGTGTTATAAATATAATTTATTAATAATCCAAAAATATCTGAATTTCACAACTGAAAATCCTCATGTTACAATCAATGTAACACAAAAAAGGTTAGGTGTAAATAAAGATCAGGCAGGCTGAAGTAATTCGATTTGCAGGTAACTGCGAATCGGGATGAGCCAGGTGCTTCTCCACCACTATGCCTGATTTTTTGTAGGATGCATACGAAAAACAGTTGAAAATGAGTTGGTTTTGACAAAAGTTTTTCGGATTTGCATCAGAAAATGAAGGAGGATATGTTGGTATGGCATTTCAGGTTATGGGCGTAACGGCCGGAAGAAAAAACAGTAATTCAGAAATTTTATTAAAAGAAGCACTGCTTGTCTGTCAGGAGATGGGCGCAGAGGTCAGAATGATCAATTTAAAGGACTATAACATCATTGATTGCAATGGTTGTACTTCCTGTACAATGGGAATGTCCATGGGTAAATATACCGGATGTTCACTGGATGATGCAGATGACAAAAAGAAGATCATGGATGTGATGTTGAACCAGGATGCAGTTATTTTTTCTGCACCGACGTATGATCTTATGCCGTCATCCTTGTTTTTGAAATTTATGCACAGAAATCTGGCATACGAATCAGCATTTTTAACAAAAATCGGAGCAATTGAGCCGAGAGATCGCGTTGGTGCGCTGATCGCAGTTGGTGGTTCCACACGTTCCTGGCAATCTATGGCTCTGGAGTGCATGCAGGCAACAACATTTACAAATAGTTTTAAAATCGTAGATATGTATATGGCAACACAGGTTCCGGCACCGGGACAGGTTTTACTCTATGATGAGAAAATTTCCCGTGCCAGAGAAATCGGTAAAAATGTTATGGAAGCATTAAAGACAAAACCGGAAGAGAGAAAATGGCTTGGTGATCCGGATTACGGATGGTGTCCGAACTGCCACAGTAATTCACTTTGCCTTGGTGAGCCACAGTGGAAGGGACTGCAGTATCCGATTGAGTGTACGGTATGTGGTGCAGGCGGAGATCTGGAGCGTACACCAGATGGAAAATGGAAATTTGTCATTGCGGCTAACGGACTGGAGCGTGATCGAACCACAGAGGAAGGCCGTGGTGTTCACTGTGATGAAATCGCGGAGACACAGGGCGGATTTTTCATGGATCCGAAGAAGCGGGAAGAAGTTGCAGCGAAACTGCCAAAATACAAAGAACTGAAATTTCCGGAACTGGATTAATGATGGACGTGACTAAATAACAGGAGAAAGAAGAGGAATATAAAATTATGGCATTTACACATTTATTAAGCCCAATGAAAGTTGGAAACAAAGTATACAAAAACCGTATCGTAAGTGCACCAATGGCATTCAGCCTTGTTGCACAGAACCCGATGGCAGCAGAAGTTTCTTACCGTAAATTAGAAGGACCTGCAAAAGGAGGCAATGCCTGTGTCATTCTTGGTGAGACAGATGTCAATTTCCGTGACGCAGTGCGTATTCCGGGCTTCAAACCTTTTGATTTTGCAAAACCGGAAGAAGATATGGCGACATTCAATGCAGTAAAAACATATGCAGATCGAATCAAGAGACATGACTGTATCGCATTGGCGGAACTGGTTCATTGTGGAAAAGAAAAAGTCCCGTTCAACGATCAACAGGAAGCAATCGGACCGGTTGCTTGTACAAATTCTGCAGGAGTTCCGGTTCGTGCGATGACAAAAGATGATATGGATCGTATTGCAAATGATTTTGCAGTAGCTGCTACCTACATGCAGAAAGCCGGATTTGATGGAATCCTCGTTCATGGTGGACATGGATTTATTTTTACACAGTACCTTTCCCCATTAATGAACACACGTACGGATGAGTACGGTGGATCCCTGGAAAACCGTGCCAAATTTCCAATTCAGATCTGTAAAGCAATCCGTGAGGCCGTTGGCCCGGATTTCCTGTTTGAACTTCGTATCGACGGAACAGATCATCAGCCTGGTGGAATTACACCACAAGAGACCGGCGAATTCATCCAGATGGTAGAGAAGTACATTACATCTGTACATGTTACCTGCGGTATTTATGAGGAATCTGTAAAATCCGGTACAGAGTCCAGTATGTTCCATGAGCACGGACTGAATATTGAGCCGGCTTCTATTATCAAGAAATATACATCTCTGCCAGTAGGAGCTGTTGGTGGTATCAATTCTCCAGAGCAGGTAGATCAGGCTATCGTAGATGGCAAGATTGATTTTGCAATTTTTGGACGTCAGATGCTTGCAGATCCGTATTTTGCTCAGAAATGTATGGATGGCGATGAGGCTCAGATCCGTCGCTGCTTAAGATGTTATAAATGTTTCCCGGGATCTCCGGAGGAAGGTTATGACGATCTCCCATTCACCAGTGAACAGCTTGCTGTTTATGTAGGACACTGTACGATTAACCCGCTGGCTCATTTACCATTTGATATCGATCAGCTTCCGGCAGCAGAAAAAGGTTCTCAGAAGGTTCTGATCGTAGGCGGCGGTATTGCAGGTATTCAGGCTGCCATCACAGCGGCAGAACGTGGACATAAAGTAACCCTGGCAGAAAAATCAGATAAACTTGGCGGGCTTTTGTACTTCACAGATGTAGATATCGACAAACCGGATCTTCGTAATTTTAAGGATATGATGATCCGGGAAGTGAAACGTCATGATGTGGAAATTCTCATGAATACAGAAGTAACACCAGAATTTATCAAAGAATTTGCACCGGATGCAGTTCTGATCGCAACTGGTTCTGTTCCGGCATGCCCGCCGATCAACGGCATTGAAAATGCACATCAGGCAATGTCTGTGTATGATGGAACATGCGAGCCAGGCAAAAAAGTTGTTATGATCGGTGGAGGACTGGTTGGTTGCGAGACAGGTCTTTATCTGCAGAAAACAGGTCATGAGGTAACTGTGGTAGAGATGCTTGACCGTGTGGCAAATGAGTCCTTTGGTATGTACCGTGAGGCTCTGGTATGGGAGATGGAGAAAAATAATATGACCATGCTTCCAAAAACAAAATGTCTGGAGATTACACCGAACAGCGTGAAGATCGAAAACGCAGACGGTGTGCAGGAACTTGAAGCAGATACCGTATTATTTGCACTTGGCATGAAATCAGTGGATTACAGTAAATTAAAAGAAGCAGCAGGTGATGCGCAGGTATATGTGATCGGTGATGCTATCCATCCGGGTAAAGTAGATCAGTGTACAAGAACTGGTTATATCGCAGCATTGAAAGTTGGTGCAAGCGAGGAATCCATCGCGTATATTCAGGAGTAAAACTTGCTTGTCTAGATGAAAAATATACTTTTGTGAAGAGAAAACCGTCAATTTTGTCTCGGTCGCTAGTAATCGCTCCCTGAGAAAAAATTGACGGTTTTCTCTATCTACACAGTGAAACATATGGATTTTTCATCTACGACGGCGTTGCGTGACAGCTAAACGCCATATCTGCGAGTTAAAAAATGACGAAAAAATGATAAATACTACCTAAAACTTGCGAGGGAGCTTTTTGCGTGATAGTATGATCGCAAAGCGACTGCGTTCATGAGCAAGTAGCGAAAGCGGATTGCGAATGTCTGCTTTACAAAGAGAATACAGAAAAATACTAGAAATTTGAAGGAATTACTGCCGTGAAAAAAGCAATGAAATCCACGATGGTAGTTGCCGTTCTGGCAACGATCGTATTTACAATTTTATACAGGACAACAGAAAATGGCGTGATACTTTCACTGGCTATTACGGCTGGAACAATTAGCTATCATTTTGTCATGCGCTATGCGGTGGCAGGGATTTTTCGGCATATTATGCATAATCAGGCGGATTTATCCAGAAAATGGTATCAGCAGAAAAAATGGGAAAAGCAATTATATCAGAAGCTGCATGTAAAGCAGTGGAAAGGTAAGATGCCGACCTACGAGCCGAGTTATTTTGATCTGAGATTGCATACGCCGGAAGAAATTGCAGGTGCAATGTGTCAGGCAGAGGTAAGCCATGAGGTGATCGTGATATTTAGTTTTTTGCCGCTGCTTACAGTTCCGGAATTTGGTGCATTCTGGGTATTCTTGATTACATCACTGCTGTCAGCACTTATGGATTTGGCATTTGCAATCATGCAGAGATATAATAGACCTAGAATTATGAAATTATGTGGAGCAGGAAAGAGAAGATAGACAGGAACAGAGAAAAGTATCAGTGAAAGTGCTGAAACAGGGACAGAATATGGCATGAAAAGTGCTATATTCTGTTTTTTGTTTTATATATTTCTTATTTAATGATTAAAAAATATCATAAACAGTGTTATAATGAGAAAAGTTTCTCGATTGACAGCAGCTATTTAGAAAAAAATAAGAGGAAAAACAAAGCATTATGACATTAAGAGAATTGGAAATTGGAAAAAGTGCGGTGATTAAGACCGTTGGCGGCGAGGGTGCTCTGCGTCAGCACTTTTTAGATATGGGAATGATCCCAGGTGCGGAAGTAACGGTAGTTAAACTTGCACCGATGGGAGATCCGATGGAACTTCAGATTCATGGCTATGAATTGACACTGCGTCTTGCAGAAGCGGATCAGATTGAGATTGATCCAATCGGAAAACGAAGCAATGAGCATAAACGTAGCGTAAAAGAATTAGGATCTGAGCATCCTGGTATAGGTGAAACCGGAAAATTTCATTCAAAAAAAGATGAAAATCCTCTGCCGGAAGGAACGACATTGACCTATGCACTAGTAGGAAATCAGAACTGTGGAAAGACCACTTTATTTAATCAGCTGACAGGTTCTAATCAGCATGTGGGAAATTTCCCGGGTGTTACTGTTGACCGAAAGGACGGTTCCATCAAAGGGCATCCGGAGACTGATGTGACAGATCTTCCTGGAATTTATTCTATGTCTCCATATAGCAGTGAGGAAATTGTATCACGAAATTTTGTTCTGAATGAGAAACCAAAGGCAATTATCAATATTCTGGATGCAACAAATATTGAGCGAAATCTGTACCTGACCATGCAGTTGCTAGAGATGGATATTCCAATGGTAGTTGCACTCAATATGATGGATGAAGTGATCGGAAATCAGGGTTCCATTGATGTCAATGGAATGGAAGCATTGCTTGGTGTTCCGGTAATTCCGATTTCGGCAGCCAAAAATCAGGGAGTCGATGAGCTGGTCAAGCATGCATTACATATTGCAAAATATCAGGAGCGGCCGTTGAGACAGGATTTCTGTGATAAAAGTGATCATGACGGATCAGTTCACCGTTGTATTCATGCTGTGATCCATCTGATTGAGGATCATGCGCAGTTGGCGGGGATTCCGGTACGATTTGCGGCAACCAAAGCGATTGAGGGAGATCCGTTGATTCTGGAACAGTTGAAGCTGGATCAGAATGAAAAAGAGATGTTGGAGCATATCGTGCAGCAGATGGAGACAGAGCGTGGAATTGACCGAAGCGCAGCGATTGCAGATATGCGATTTGATTTTATTGAGCGCCTGTGTGAGCAGACAGTCGTAAAACCAAAGGAAAGCAAAGAAAGAGTGCGCAGTGAGAAAATTGACCGGATACTGACTGGAAAATATACAGCAATTCCATGTTTTGTTGGAATCATGGTACTTGTATTTTATTTGACTTTTAATGTGATCGGAGCTGGACTTCAGACATTGCTTGAAATGGGAATTGATAAACTGGCAGGCATTGTGGATGCGGCAATGAGAGCGACTCATGTCAATGGAGCAATGCACAGTCTTGTGATCAACGGAATTTTTACAGGCGTAGGAAGTGTTTTAAGTTTCCTTCCGATTATTGTAACTTTATTTTTCTTTCTATCTTTGATGGAAGATAGTGGTTACATTGCCAGAGTAGCATTTGTTATGGACAAATTATTGCGAAAAATAGGTCTGTCTGGTCGAAGCATTGTACCAATGTTGATAGGATTTGGCTGTACAGTTCCGGCGGTTATGGCGACACGTACACTGACCAGTGAACGTGATCGAAAGATGACAATTTTATTAACACCGTTTATGAGTTGTACGGCAAAATTGCCGATTTATTCCTTTTTTGTCAGTGCATTTTTCCCGAAGCGCGGTGGTTTCATTATGGCGGGATTATATCTGCTTGGCATTGGTGTTGGAATTTTAATTGCCTTTCTGTATAAAGGAACTTTATTCAAAGGCGAACCGGTTCCATTTGTTATGGAATTGCCAAACTATCGTTTGCCGGGGGCAAAGAATGTTACGCAGTTATTGTGGGAGAAAGCAAAAGATTTCCTGCAACGAGCATTTTCTGTTATTTTTATTGCGACAATCGTGGTTTGGTTCCTACAGAGTTTTGACCTGCATATGAACATGGTGACAGATTCGGCAGATAGTATTCTTGCTGCAATTTCCAGCGTATTGGTGCCAATTTTCAGACCACTTGGTATGGGAGACTGGAGAATCTGTACGTCTCTGATCAGTGGATTTATTGCCAAGGAGAGCGTAGTTTCTACGTTGGAAGTATTGTTTGGCGGAAGTATCGGAACTGTGATATCCTCCCTGACAGCAGCATCTATTCTGGTATTCAGCCTGTTGTATACACCGTGTGTAGCTGCTATTGCATCCATTAAGCGGGAGCTTGGTGCAAAATGGGCGGTTGGTGTAATTATCTGGCAATGTGTGATCGCATGGGTTGCGGCATTGATCGTACATTTGATCGGATTGATGGTCTTAGTCTGAGTTGGAATAGCATAAGGGCAGTAACTGAGTCCCCGGCAGGATATAAAATCTTGCCGGGGATGTTTTACGTTGCAGATAATGTTTGTTATAATAGGAGAAAACTGAGGTAAATTTTAGAAAGGACACGCAGCGTATGAAGTTTTTTCATTTATCGGATCTTCACATCGGGTTAAAACTGATCAACCGGGATCTGAGGGAAGATCAGGAATATATTTTACATCAGATCACAGAGCTTGCAGTGCAGGAACAGCCGGCAGCACTGGTCATTGCCGGGGATATTTATGACAAAGTGGTTCCATCAGCAGAAGCTATGGAAGTGCTGGATGGATTTATTTCAGAACTGACGGAAAAATTACCGGATTTGGTGATCATGATGATCAGCGGAAACCACGACAGCGCGATTCGTGTGAATTGTTATCGAAATTTGCTGGCGCGGCAGAATCTTTATATGATTGGCATGCCGCCGGTTCGACCGGAAGAATGGATAGAAAAAATTGTATTGCAGGATGCATATGGTCCGATTAATTTTTATCTGCTGCCATTTGTAAAACCTTCCATGGTGAAACAAATCACAGGGACGGATGAAAATGGAAATAATCTGTCTTATGATGAGACAATCCGACGTCTGATCGCGAGGGAGGACATAGACGAGACAGAGAGAAATGTGTTTGTCAGTCATCAGTTTTATTTGCCCGTGGGAAAAGATGCAGATGAAATTGAACGCATGGATTCTGAAATCCGCACAGTAGGAAATATTGATGAAGTGTCTGCAAAAGTGCTTCAGGTATTTGATTATGCAGCATTGGGACATATTCATAAACCAATGAAAGTGGGCAGTGAATATTATCGTTATTGCGGTACGCCATTAGCCTGTTCCGTCAGCGAGGCAGGGCAGGAAAAAGGTGTGATCGAGGTAGAACTTGGAGAAAAAGGCGAGATGCACACACGTGTGATCCCGTTAAAACCGATACGTCAGATCAAAGTATTAAAAGGAAGTACGGAGGAAGTATTGGCACAGACTTGTGAGGATTATGTGTCTGTGACATTGACAGATCAGCCGGATTTTGACACGCAGGATCGTATTCGCGCAGCTTTTCCATATTTGTTGGAAATCCGTCGGGAAATGCTGACACAGCGGGATTATGCTGCAGCTTGGAAAGCACAGGAAAAAATCGATCCATTTGCCACCTGTTGTTCATTTTTAGGGGATGCCACAGATGAAGAAAAAGAGATTTTACAGGATGTGGTGAATACGGTATTTACAGGAGGAACGCCAGAATGAAACCATTGAAATTAACGATGCAGGCCTTTGGATCTTATGTAAAGCCGGGAACCATTAATTTCGAAATGCCGGAGCAGAATCTGTTTTTGATCACAGGGGATACAGGAGCAGGAAAAACAACGATTTTTGATGCCATTGTATTTGCTTTGTATGGGGAAGCAAGCTCCAGTGCAAATAAAAAAAGCGGAAACGAATTACAGAGTCAGTATGCAAAGCCGGAGTTAGAGCCTTTTGTAGAGCTGACATTTTCTGAAGGGGAAGGTGTGAGCAGGCAGGTTTATACCGTGCGAAGGACACCGCGGCATATCCGCCCTTTAAAGCGTGGAATGGGAACAAAAGAAGAAAAAGAGACAGTTTCGTTGATTTTGCCGGACCAGACAGAATTTTCCCAGAATAAGAAGGAAACGGATGAGAAACTGGTGGAAATTCTGGGACTGACCAAGGGGCAGTTTATGCAGGTTGCCATGATTGCCCAGGGCGAATTTATGGAATTGCTGCGTGCAAAATCCGATGAGAAAAAAGTGATTTTTCGCAAGCTGTTCAATACAGAGGCATATCAGAAAATCGTGGAGGAGCTTGGACAGCGCCGTAAGGAAAAGCAACAGGAAATCGCAGTGATCCGTACCGAGTGTCAGACGGAAGCCGGGCACATTGACATCCCGGAAAATTATGAACGTGCGGATGTGATGCAGGAAATAAAAGAAAAAGTAATCCGTTCAGAGCGTTTCCTTGTGACAGATATGGAACAGTTGCTGGAAGAACTGGCGCATTTATGTGCATATTTGCAGGAAAAACAGCAAGAGATAAAGAAGCAGGTGCAAGTGGCAGAGCAGGATCGAAGCCAGGAGCAGGAGAAGTTTGCCAAAGCAGAGCAGCTTTTACAAGCCTATCAGCAGTTAGAACAGGCAAAGGAGGTTCTGGAAGAGTGTAAAGCACAGGCGGAGCAAGTCCGGACGCAGGAAATATTGACCGGACAGATTCGTAGTGCCTATGAGATTCAGAGTGCTTTCCGGCGTTTAAAGGACAGTTCACAATTGGTCGAAAATACGGAAAAAGAACTGAAAGAATGTGAGCAGCAGCTTCCGGAATTGTTGAAAAATGCACAGGAAACTGCAAAACAGGAAAAGGCAATCAGAACGGAGCAGCAGAAACAGAATGCAGCATATAGCCGTGTGGCAGAGCGTGTTCAGCAGGCACTGGAAATTTTTAAGAAAATTGCGGATGTAACGGCGCAGATACAGAAAAAGGAAGCGGAGCAGAAAGCAGCAGAGCAGGAAGCAAAACAGGCAGAAGAAAAGCAGAAACAATTAGAGACGCAGATTCAGCAGTGGAAAGCGCAGGAGGAAGACAAAAAAGAAGCGCCGACGAAGCTGGCTTACTGGGAAAATCAGAAAAAAGAGATTGAAACACTTGCAAAAGAAGTAAAAGATGCAAAGAAGCTGTATGCAGAATCTGAAAAGCAGAAGAAAGTGGTAGAAGCCGGGCAGAAAGCATTTGCAGAGGCAAGCAAGTGCTACCAGGAAGCACACGGCAGATATGAAACCATGCGTCAGATTTTTTTCAACATGCAGGCTGGATTAATAGCAAAGGAACAGTTGAAACCGGGAATGCCATGTCCGGTGTGCGGTTCCACAGAGCATCCATCTCCGTGCGAACTTGCGGAGGAACACAGCGAAATTACCCAGGAAAAACTGGATGAGATGAGTCTGGAAATCGAAAAACTGCGGGCTGAACAGGAGGAGTGTGCATCGAGAGCACATGCTGCAGTCGTACGGGCAGAGGAAAAGGAGCAGATTGCAAAGAATGCGGTTGAAAAATTGTTCGGACACATGCAGGATAGCTTGAAAGAAGCTCCGGAAACAATGGAACTTGCACTGGCAGAGGCGGTAGTTGATTCGAGCAAAATGGAACTTGAATCAGAAGGAAAAGAGTTACTTGCGGATGTTAAATTGCTCGGAGAAGTACAAAATCAGTTGCAAAATGCAGAGTCAGGAAAAATGCAGTTGGAGGCAACACTGCAGAAAGCAAAGGCGCATCAGCAGAATGTTCAGACAGGGCTTGAGAGCAATCGTGCGGTATTGAAAAATCTCACTGATTCACTTACATTTGTATCGAGAGAAGCGGCAGAGCTTGAGTTAGAAAGGGCAAATACAGCCAGGATGCAAGCAGATGCAGCCTGTGCGGAAGCAGTGCAGCTGGCTGAACAGGCGCGACAGACGCTGGATCAGATACAGGCATTGCAAAATCGCTATCGCGAGGAACTTCCACAGCAGAAAGAAGCATTGCATCAGCGCCAGACGGAATATGAGGTATTATTGACCGAACATGGTCTGACAGAAGAGGATTGGCAGGAGCTGACACAGACTTATAGTGCAAAAGATGCAGAGACGTTTCAGAAGGAAATCAATGCCTACAAAGAAAAAATGGCACATGCACAAGGTATTTATGCTTCTGCCACAGAGCAGATTGGCGGGCAGTCAAAGCCAGATCTTGGAGCAATGAAAGAAAAATGCGAGGAAGCAGAAAATAAGTTACAGAAGTTGAGAAACAGGCAGGAACAATGGAATCTGTATGTATGCACAGACTGCGGAGCGTATGAAATTTTGAAACCAAAAATGGAAAATCGGGCACAGATTCTGGCTCAGCATCAGCGAATCAACGAGCTGTATAACCGTTTGTCAGGTAATGTCAGTGGTTCCCGCATGGATCTGGAAACTTTTGTGCAGCGGCAGTATCTGGAAAAAATTTTGTATGCAGCTAACCGACGTTTTCTGGAAACGTCCGCAGGACAGTTTGAACTTCGGATGTATGATATGGAAAAAGCCGGTGAAGGAAGAAATCATGGTCTTGATCTGATGGTATATTCTGCCGTGACTGGAAAAGTGCGGGAAGTGCGTACGTTATCCGGTGGAGAATCCTTTATGGCAGCGCTGTCACTGGCATTAGGCATGGCAGATCAGATTCAGGAAAGCTCCGCGGCAATCCATCTTGACGTGATGTTTATTGATGAAGGCTTTGGATCGTTGGATGAGCATTCTAGAAATCAGGCGGTGCGCGTGCTGCAGGAGATGGCAGGTGGAAGCAAACTCATCGGTATCATTTCCCACGTAACGGAGTTAAAGCAGGAAATTGACGATCAGCTGATCGTAAGCAAAGATGAAAACGGAAGCCATGTGCGCTGGCAAATCTGCTAAAAATCTTCCATTTTCAACAGTATTTGCATAAACATGTAGATCAGAATCATAATCCCGGAGGTTTTGTGTTAAAATCCCCGAGATTAGTTGAAAAATAACAGGAATATCGGTATGATTTTAAGAAACAGGAGGAACAGAACATGAAAGTTTTAATGTTAAACGGCAGTGCAAAAGCCAATGGGAATACATACAGATCTTTATTAGAAGTAGGAAAACAGTTGGAAAAAGAAGGCATTGAATACGAAATTTTCCAGATCGGTGGTGAGCCGGTACGTGACTGCTTAGGATGCGGTCAATGTTCAGAAAAAGGATGCGTTTTTGACGATGACAAAGTAAATGAGTTCACCAAAAAAGCAAAAGAAGCAGACGGATTTGTGTTTGGTACGCCGGTATATTATGCACATCCAAGCGGACGGATCATGTCTTTTCTGGATCGTGCATTTTACAGCAGTGGAGCATCTTTTGCATTTAAGCCGGGTGCATCGGTAGCAGTAGCACGTCGTGGAGGTACGACAGCATCTTTTGATGCGATGAACAAATATTTTGGAATCTGTCAGATGCCGGTGGTTGGTTCTACTTACTGGAACCAGGTACACGGAGCAGCTCCGGGAGAGGCAGAAGAAGATGCCGAAGGTCTGCAGACGATGCGAAATCTTGCAAGAAACATGGCATGGATGATGAAATGTTTTGAAGCAGGAAAGGCAGCAGGTGTGGCATTGCCGCAGACGGAACGTGATTACAAGACAAATTTTATCAGATAGACTGCCTGTATCACGGGTAAAAGTTGCAGTTTAAAATAAAGTGTGAGTTGTCCTGTATATTGAGCAGAACAGCTGATGGAGACGAAGCAGGGCACAAGGTAGTTAAAGAGGATAGAGAAACGATGGCTATATTAGGAATTGATCTTGGAACGACAAATTCATTGGGAGCTGTATATCGGAATGGAAAAGTAGAACTGATTCCGAATCGGTTTGGATCTTTTCTGACCCCCAGTGTGGTGAGTGTGGCGGAGGATGGCAGTGTTTTGACCGGACAGATCGCAAAGGAGCGTCTAATCACACATCCGAAAGATACCGCATTTTCTTTCAAAAAAGATATGGGAACGGATCGGAAATATGTGCTTGGTGGGAAAAGCTTCCTGCCGGAAGAACTATCGGGATTTATTGTCAGTGCGATTGTGGAAGACGCAAAAGCATATCTTGGAGAAGAAATTGAGGATGTGATCATTTCAGTCCCGGCGTATTTTCATGATAAACAGCGTGTGGCAACAAAGCGGGCTGGCGCATTGGCAGGAGTGCACGTAAAAAGAATCGTAAATGAGCCGAGTGCGGCTGCACTGGCTTCTTATTTTGATACACAGAATGAGCAGTTGTTTCTGGTATTTGATTTTGGCGGGGGTACGCTGGATGTCTCGCTTGTGGATTGTTTTGATACTATGGTAGAAATCCTGGCGGTTTCCGGAGACAATCATCTGGGCGGGGATGATTTCAACGAGGCCATTGCAGAGGGATTTATGCAAGAACATCAGTTACAGAAAAGCAGGTTAAGCGGCACGGAGCGTGCCATTTTATTGCGGCAGGCGGAGAAATGTAAAATTGCACTTTCCACAGATCGGGAGGCAAAAATGACGGCTGTACTTGGTGGACAGACGTACCAGAGCGTGTATACAAATGAGCGGATAATGCGTGAAAGCTCAGTTGTATGGAAACGGATTCAGACAGTGCTGCGGCATGCTTTGCGGGACAGCCGGTTGGAGCTGGAAGATATTGATGCAGTAATCCTGGCAGGTGGTTCCGGTAAAATGCCGCTTGTGCAGTCCTATATGGAGCAGCTGTTTGATCAGACACCGCTGGTGACAGGATTCAGTGATCAGCTGATCGTTCGGGGATTGGGACTGGTGTGTGGAGTGATGGAACGGAAAAATGAAGTACGGGATTATATTTTGACAGATATTTGTCCTTTTACACTGGGAACCAGTGTTCATAATGAAGCAGATTCGAATCATCCATATATGAGTGCCATCATCGAGCGCAATACCATTCTTCCATGCTCCAGAATGCACCGTTTTTATACGGCTGCGGATTACCAGAAGGAAGTGAAAATTGATATTTTGCAGGGGGAAGAACCTTATGCAGAAGATAATGTGCAGCTTGGTGTGCTCACAACTCTGGTTCCTAAGAAAAAACGAGGCGAGGAAGCCGTGGACGTCCGTTTTACTTATGATATTAATGGAATTCTGGAAGTAGAAGTGAAGGTTGTATCGACAGGAAAAAGTGTGACGAAAGTTCTGTCCCAGAATATGGATGAAAAAGAAATTGCAAAACGGATGCAGCAACTTAAAAAATTGAAGGTGCATCCGAAAGATTCAACGGAGAATCAGCTAATCCTGGAACGATTACGGGCAGTTTATGAAGAAGCATTGCCGGAAACCAGAGAACAGCTTATGTATCATATCCGACAGTTTGAATATGTTTTAACAATGCAGGATCCGCGACGGATTCGGAAATATCGAGAATTTCTTGAACGGATGCTCACGTCATTAGAGTATTATGATCCCTTTGAGGGAAAACTTGATTTTCCTGAATGGGATGATAAGGAAGATGAGGAAGAGTAAGGAGCTTTAGTCATGCTCGGATGAAAAAAGATTAGTCTAAAGAAAGAACAGATCGAGATAAATGGAAGAAAAACATGGAAAAGAATAGACATTTGGGGGGGAAGCAGTAAAGATGCATGAATCAGAAGCGTATAAAGTTTTACAGATTGAACGTGGCAGTTCAGAGAAAGAAATAAAAGAAGCCTATGCTAATCTTTCCAAACAGTATCATCCGGAGGAATATCCGGATGAATTTCAACGGATTCACGAAGCATATATGGTGCTGCGCAGGCGGAATCGTGGACAGAGAGCGGAAAGTCAAAATCAGGAAAATGTGGAACCGAAAACTCCGGATACTTATGAAGAGCAGATGGCGGAAGCGAAAGCTCCGGATACTTATGAAGAACAAGCTGCGGAACCGACAGTTCCGGATTCTTATGAAGAGCAGACATATAATACAGAAGCTGCAGAGCAGAATCCTGAGGATACATATAATTTTGATGAAGTAATTAAAGAAGACGAACGAAAGGATGAAGAACGGCTGATATTACTGATCCATAAAGCTTTGTTAGAGATGGAAATGTTGTTGAAACCGCAATATTGCGACAAATTAAAGCTGTTTCAGGAGTTTTTTAAAAAACCAGAATATCAGACTGCATTGAAACAACCGGCTTTCATGGAATATTTTGCACAGATGTTGGAAAATGGTCAGTTAAAACCGATCATCTACGATTACATTATTGAGTATTATCGATTCCGGGGACTAAATCCGGAAGAAATGTATGAGGAAGCAGCAAAACTTTATTATGTATTGGATGAGAAACGAGGCATGAAGAGAAAGAAACCTGGATTTTGGCAGGGGATTGTTCCTGTAGCTGTAATTGCAGGTATCCGTGCAGGTACACGCTCAGCAACTCCTGGAACCAGTGTGGGAAATCTGTTTGGATTTCTGTTTGTCGTAGTGCTTATAATTGCACTGATCGTTCTTTTATATCGTCAGTTATACAAGAATCATTCCAGTTTGTTTGCACAGGCTGTAGTGGCACTATTGCTGATTGTTTCACAGTTTATTGTGTTGATGGGGGATTTTTATGCATCGCTTATGGGAACTGATGTGGGAACAATGCTTGCCGTTTTTCTCTTTTTACTGGGGGACATCTGGCTGATCGGCATCGCAATAGCAGCAATCATCAAGAAAATAAAAAGATTGTCACACAGGTAGAAAAAGTCAGTCTTTTTGTTTTTAAAAATAAAAAGACTGACAATTAAAAATAAAAACAAAAAATAACAGAAAAGTATTGACAAAACATGTGAAGTGAGTTACTATAATCTCAACAAAAGAACTAAGAAACAGAGGTACAGACCAATGAAATAGGAATGAAACTTTTATAATTTAAGAACAGGAGGTATGGTCCAAAAGGAACATAAGTAATTAATTTATAAACTAAGAAAGTTGAAGGTGTAGACAATGAAATTACTGGAAATTCATTAAAAGCCCGGTCGAAAGTAGAAAAAATCGATCGGGCTTAAATTTTGTCATTATTTATGAAAAGAAAACAAATCTGCAAGTATCATTGCAAAATATCCCCATTCCCAATATAAAGACTCAAAACTGTTTTCCAGATATTCATAAATGTCGTCATCTTCATATCCAGTCATTCGGGTAAGGATGACAATAGTTTCGCGTACGCTTTCATAATCAAGGGAAGCACGACCAGAATTCAGCCAGGATAAAAACAATCCATAACGAATGGCAGCGTATTCCATGCCAATCCACTGCAAATGAATGATCATGCTATCCAGGTTTCCTTCCGGAAGTAAAAGGTCTGCAAAGATTTCATTAGACAGAAAGGTGCGAAGCAGAGGTTCATATTTTTTTAATTCAGTTTGAAATATTTTCCAATTTTCAATCAGATCATAGTCGCAGACGCCTTCACTAATCTCAGCTGCAAGTGTAAGTAGTGGTGTCAGAAAATAGCTGTACAACCCTTCTTTTTCGTAATTAACAGCCAGATCCTGCAAAAGTTCGTTGCATTCATTCAGCATGTCTTCCAGAGAAAAATCCATATGACAAATTGCATCGGATAACTGCGTAAGTGTTTGCTTAGAAAAGTAGTCCTCTAACAGAACATTCGATAAATGAGATTGTTCCGGAAATTCTGAAAGAATATAAAAACATTCCATCAGAGCAAGCGCAGGGCTTTTGTCTGTATCTTGAATCAGACGGATAATCTGTTCGCGTATCTGAAACAGCAGAGTTTCTGTATTTCCTTTTGGCAGCTGTTGAGTGACATTCGGAAACTGAATGAGAGGATTGGCATGCCAGAGGTCGAGGACCGCAGGACAGCCGGGCATTAAGGAAAGTTCTGTGTGATCAGAAAAAATGTGTTTTTCTCGTGGAAACATCGTACATGTTTCTGAAAGAATGGAGTCACCGTGAGTCAGTACCAGACAGCATAACTTATTTTCCTGCAAAAATGGACACTTTTTTTGTTTGTTTAAAGTAATAATATGTTGTTCTTCTTGTTCATAAGTATATTTGGATAAGGTTGGGTGTTGTTCTTGCATGTTTTTTGGAGGCTTGATATGGCACCAACGGTTATAGGTATCATCGTCGATATTGATTTTCCATTCCTGACAGCAGGTGATGGGACATTCACCGGCGATACAGGTGAATTTATGATAGTAATCGGGGGCATAAATTTGCATGATTTTTTTCCTTTTTCAATGATTCTTCTTGTATGGGCTATTGATTTAACCATATTACAACTATAAATTTTGCATTTTATAACAGCAGTATTGTAGCATGAGGCATGCAATTTTTTCAATCTGAGTGTGAAAAAAATTCACAAAATTGATGAAAAATACAAATTTCAAAAATAACCAAAAATAAAGATTTTTTATCTGATAAAGAGCGAAAATGCAGAATTTGAAGGCTTTTGTGCAACTTGTATAGGTGAAAAATGAGAGCAAAAAACTGGATTGACAGTCGGTATTTGCGTGCATATACTTAAGCCACATCAAAATCTCAGGCAGAGACATTTTCTGTTAGTTCATTTGCCTGGTCGGACACATCTTAATAATTTTCTTGCCGTTTTTTGGCAGCAGATCCAATTTTGATGACAGACAATAAAATTCCGTAAGAGGAGAAAAGAAAGGAATGGAACCATGAAAAAAAGACAATTAGTTACAATGCTTGGAGCAATGACAATGGCTCTGGTTTTTGGAGCAATGCCACTGACACAATCTGTTCTGGCAGCAGGGAGTACAGGTGTGATGAGTCAGAGTGCAGCGATGAAAGCTTTGGCGGATAGTGATATTATCGATGTCACAAAACGTGGATCTGTGACGATTCATAAGTATGACCTGACTGCTGCGGAAGCAGCAGGCGATTATAGTGCCGGAAGTGTGCGGGCAACCGGAGAGACAAATGAGGAGATTGAGAAGAAACTGGCAGATTATGCACTCGCAGGTGTTCAGTTTTCATGTCTGCGTGTTGGAAATGTGGAAACACACAGTGTAAATAACGGCACAGATACATCCATAGAACTGGTATACGAAATACCAGAAAAATTGGCAGATATTCTGAAACTGAAAAAGGCTGACAGCGTTGCAATGACGTCTGAAAAAGAAGCGAGACCATGTCAGAATACAGGTGTTTTACACTATACAAGTCAACAGATTTCAGATGCATTGGCGGGAATATTAAAAAATGATAATGTGGCAGCCAAGAATGCTCTGGAAAGCTATTTGTATGACTATGGAAGCATGGATTCAACTGCGGATCAGATTGCAGAGAATGGCGTGATAACTCTTCCAAAAACAAACGAAAACGGAGTTACGATGGTTGGAGATTTAGATCTGGGACTGTATCTTTTTGTTGAGACAGAAGTGCCGGAACAGGTGACAGAAACGGTAAATCCATGGTTTGTTCAGCTTCCATTTACCAATGAGGGGGAGAAGGGAGGAGATTACTGGTTATATGATATGTCAGTTTATCCAAAGAACCAGACTGGAAATCCAACACTGGACAAGAGTGTGCGGAACGCATACAGCAATACAGTATCGGCCAGTGGACAGGCAGCATCGGGGACAGACAAGAACAAGAGTGTACACACAGGGGCGGATTATGTATCACGCAATGATTCGGAGTCATTGGTTGTCTATCACGGAGCGGATGAAAACGGAAATCAGGCAGATAAAAACGCAGTTTCTTACGTGGCAAATCGCGGAGGTTATAGCGTAGACGGTGTGACTGCCGGAAAGGGTGGGACAGGAATCAGTACGGACTTTTCTTACCGCGATACAACAACTGCATCAGAAGGTGATGTGTTGGATTATATTCTGGTATCAAAACTTCCACATATCAGCTCGAAAGCAACCTATCTGAGTGAATATACATTTACAGATACCTTGTCCAAAGGAATTGAGTATGGTAAAGATGTCAAAATTGCTTTTTATGATAATGCAGAGGATGCAAATGCAAATAATACAGCAAAAGCGGCACTTCTGTGGAATCTGACCTCTGGTGATTATTCTCAGAATTACGTAGATGTGACAGTGCAGGATCCAAATACCGGGTCAAATACTTCCGATGGTTCCACAAAAATGAAAGTGTCTCTGACAGAAACAGGTCTTGGCGTGATCAATCAGGGAATCAAGGACGTGAAGGGGCTGGAGCATGGTCTGTCAGATTATTATATGGTTGTATATTATACTGCAACAGTTAATTCAGATGATTCCGTTATTTTAGGAGATGAAGGAAATCCTAATAATGTCAGTTTGATATGGAGTCGTACATCAGATGGATTTTACAATATGCTGGAAGATCGGAACTATGTATATTCTTATGGATTGAATCTTACCAAGACCTTTTCTGATCAGAAAGGAAGATTCGATCATGTGAAGTTTAAATTGTATAACAGTACAGATGCTTATTATGTAGTGGCAGAAAAGTCAATGGAGAAGGATGGGGTGTACTATGTTACCGGAAAAACAACTGATCCGAAGAATGCGACTGCGTTTACTCCGGCAGCAGCGGATGGAAAACTGATCGTAAATGGTACAGAAGCAGATACGTATCAATTGACAGAAATTGAGACAGATGATGGATATAATCTGTTGAAGGATCAGATCGTAATCGATATTTCAGCTACAGATCGTGATGTCATTGCGTCTGTAGCCGGAGTGACTGGTATGGATAAGGAAGCGGTAAATGCTATCGTGGAAAATTATCAAGGTGGTATTTATGACGAAAATGGCAATCTGGTTACAGCTCAAAAAGATGAGTTGTTTGGTATCGAGGCAGGAGAACCCGTTGTAGAACAGGCAAATGGACGAACAATTGGAAAGACGGATATGTATGTTGGAAAAATAAAATCCGCAAGTGCAACGGTTGATGCTGTTGCTGCAAATATGACAGAAGAAAATGGAGCGGTATTGCTGTCGGTTAATAATACCAAAGGATTTTTGCTTCCACGAACAGGAGGAAATGGAATGTATCTGGTTACAATCCTGGGAGCAATTGCGGTAGCTGGTGGTTACTGCCTTGTGGTTCGTAAAAAAGAGGTTCATGAGAAATAAGTTAAAAAAAGCAGCAACTTTGTTACTTATTTTCGGTGGGATTTTTTTGGCAGTTTATCCGTGGTTCAGCAATTGGGTCTATGGACAGATCGTGGAATCAGAAGTGAAGGTGTATGAGCGGCAGGTTGCACATGCAGATGATACAGAGACGGATCGACAGTGGAACCTGGCAAGGCAATACAATCAGGCTCTGGCGGAATTGGTGATGGTATTGTCCAAACCTTATGATGCTACAGAAGAACTGACAAGAAAATCTCTGCTGGAACAGTATGAAACTGCATTGTGTATAAAAGAAGATGGCCTGATGTGTTTTGTAGAAATTCCCAAAATCCAGGTTTATCTTCCTGTTTATCATGGAACATCGGAACAGGTGCTAAAACAAGGGGCGGGACATTTGCAAAATTCAGACCTCCCAGTGGGTGATCCTGGCTGCAGACCGGTAATCTCTGCACATTCTGGAATCAGCAATTCGAGAATGTTCAGTGATCTTACAAAACTAAAAGAAGGCGATATTTTTTTCCTACATGTGTTGGATCAGGTATTTACGTATCGTGTGTGTGAAATTCAGATAGTCTGGCCAGACGAGACAGAGTTGCTTTTGCCACAAAAGAATCGGGATTTAGTTTCGCTTCTTACCTGCACGCCATATGGGGTGAATACACAGCGTCTTGTGGTAACTGGGGAAAGGCAAGAAATTGACGTAACTGGTTTGCAAGATGATTTAGATAATGGAGAATCTGAAAAGACAGAGAGTTTGGAATCAGACTGGATGAAAAATTATCGCAGAGCATTATCTGTAGGCTTTGGAATCGTGACAGGAACGGTGATATGCCAGCTGATACTTCAAAGGCAGAATGGAATACTGCAGATCTGTATAACAAAACGTGGCGATAATGCTGCAAATGGAGACAGGAATGAATAAAGTAAGGGGGATTCGAAAGACAATAGGAATTTTGCTGATATTTTGTGGGATTCTGGCTATTTTTCTTCCGAAAGTGCAGGCGTTGAAAGTACAAAAGGATCAGGCAGACACGATTCAGAAATTTCAGGAAGAAAAAATAAATGCTCCAGGGAATGAGGGCAGAGAAAACCGTGTGTTGTGGGAGCAAATTTGCCAATATAACAGAGAAATATATGAAAATGGGCAGAAAGAATTTGCGGATATACAGGTAGCAGCATGCAGACCAAAGCAGCTGCAGGCCATGGAAGATGATTTGTTTGGATATATTGAAATTCCGGCTATGGCTTGCAGGCTCCCACTCTATCTTGGAGCTTCGGATGAAAATCTGCGGTATGGAGCAACGGTGTTGGGTGGTACATCGGTTCCTATTGGTGGAAAGAATACAAATAGTGTGATCGCAGGACATCGGGGCTGGAAAAAAAATAAATTTTTCAAAGAAATTGAAAAGCTTACACCAGGAGATGTGGTATATGTAACGAATTTGTGGGAAACACTGGTCTATCGTGTGGAATGTATTGATGTGATAGAACCTTTCGACAGTGAAAAAGTAAAAATTCAGGAAGAAAAAGATATGATCACACTGCTCACTTGTCATCCGTATTGTTCCGGTGGACGATATCGTTATGCAGTTTATTGTGTACGGGATGAAATATATGATTGTACAGACTCATAGGAGGAGTAATGATACGCATGAGAAAAATTATTTTTCTAAAAAAGAACTTTTGGTTATTGGCATTAACCAGCATACTTGCAATGCTATCTGTAGCATCTACAATTCCGGTATTTGCAAACGAAGCAAATGTTACATGGGAAAAAGTAGAGCAGGGAATTGATGATAATAACCAGTATGCATATAAAATGTCGGATGGAACTTATAAAAAAGACAGCACGATGTCTTCTGCTGTTATAAAACAATTCAATGGTTCTAAATATGGATATGTTTTTAATGGAAGAGTAAGTTTCGTGACATATGGATTATATGACTGGCCATGTTCGACATACTATGTTGACGGTGGTTGGGTAAATCCTACCGTGAAAGGAACTACCTGGGTAGATAGTCAGAAATGGTATTTTTCTATTGCAAATGGAAAACGTGTATACACGGATAATAGAACAGTGATTTCCGGTTCCTACACTACAAATTCCGGTACATATTATTATATGAGAGATGGATGGTATGACGGCAGTTATAATGGTTTGGCAGAAAACGAAAATGGTATTTGGTATGTTGAGAATGGGCTGATAAATTTTAGAAAAACCAGTGTAGTTAACGATAATATCGGTTTGGTAGGACAAAACGAAAAAATATATATTGAAAAAGGAAAATTTAAACCAAATACTGGATTATATAATGATGAAACAGCATGGTATTATGTGAAAAATGGCATTGTGGATACCTCCTACACTGGACTTGCAGTGAACTCAAATAATAAATGGTATTATGTAGAAAATGGTCGTATCGACTTTTCTTTTACAGGGACTGTGGATAATGAAAACGGAACGTGGTACATAAAGAATGGTGAACTTGATACAAGTTTTAGTGGAACATTCAATAATATTGAATTTGAAAACGGAAAAGCAGTGTAAAGGATAAGGAGTAAGGAGGGGGAAAATGAAAAAGAAAAGAGTCCTGTCAGCTACAATGGCATTAATGCTTTGTTTTATGCTGCTTATTTCCGGAAGCGGAGTGTCACTTCAAGAAGTAAATGCAGCAGAAGTGCAAACGGAAAGTTCTGGTGAGATAATAACGAATCCGTCTGTTGAATACCATACAATTACTGTAGAAGACACAAGTGGCGGAAAGGTGGTAATGGATAATGCTGAAAATACAATATTGCTTTCTGGAAATACGATTGTGTTAAGCATTAATAGTGATGACGGGTATGTTCTTTCTGAGTTAGAAATTACAGATACATGCGGAAATAACATCTCGTATACTGATATAAATGGAAATGACGTGTCTATAGAAGAAATTTCTGAAAAAATAATGTTTACTATGCCATATGACGATGTTTTTGTGAATGCAAAATTTGAATCAACAAAAAAACAGTCTGTTTTAGATGTTGATCAAATTTCTGAAGCAGCAGATATGAGCGAAGCAGAAATTATGGACTATTTAAATTTTGATATTCCAACGGCTGTAAAAATGAATAACTACGGAATAGCCACAACATCTGCTTTCGGAAAAGATATGATTCTGACAAAAAATAAAGCTGTATTTACCTGTGTTAATCCGCGAGGTGTTGCAAGTGGAGAATCGTTTATCAGTTTGACAGATAACGCAGGAACTTCTGAATGGACCTTTTGTCTCGAACCGCATATGACGATTGGGGTAAATGCGTCTATTCCTGGTTATGTGGAGTACAATGGCAGCGATCCGCTATTGTGGTTAAAGCACAATTATGGTTGGAATTATACAGACATTGTAAAACTTACAAGAGCTGTTAAAATTGCAGCAGCATTATATAGTCATCATGGATATTGTTCTTATGCATTAAGACAAAATGTAATATGGCATTACGTTGCTGCACATAATTCTAAAGGTATTGGTAAATATTACATCTTATGTAATGGACAGAAGGGCAGTTATACTTGTAGCCAAGGTCATATGAATTCTAAAGCTTCTGTAGATAATGCTGTCGCTTATGTATGGCAGATAGAAGAAGATTATGAAAAACTTCCGTCTTATAATGCATCTCAGATTTATGCGACAGCAGGAGAAACAAAATTTGTAGCTGATAAAAATAATGTGGCAGGATTTTTTACAGAATTTAAAGTCATTGGTTCAGACAAGGTAAAAGTTTCAAATGCATATGACGGAACTTATAATGGAATTGCAATTTCTTCTACAGCAGAATGCACAGGGAAGACAGCCTGGATTCGTTATACAAAAAATCATTATTCCTACGGAAATACAAGCTTTACTGATAATACAAGCAATGGTTATAACCAATTGAAATATGATGGGGCAGATGCTATGAGTATTTATACTTGTACCGGAAAACAGACAGTTGCCATAATCAATACTCCGATCAGTCGGGTAAAAGGATTTGTGAAAGTTACGTTTGCGGGAGGCGAAAAAACATTAAATGCAAAATATTTTGCAAAAGATAAAATAACTCCAGCGTTAGACTTATATATCGAAAAAACAGATGCTGATACAGGAGAATTTTTAGCGGATGCAGTGTTTGAAGTATATATGGATGATCATAAAATGGGTACTGTTATTACAGATGAGAATGGAATGGCATGTTACCATTGGAAAGGAGATGCTATATGGACTGATGAATACATAAGTACGGAACATGTATCTGATATTTCAGAATGGACTACAAAATATCTAAAAGCGAAATCTGAGACATTAGATAAAGTAAGTAAAGCAGTAGAATCTTTGAAAATAGATACAAAACATAAATGGCAGGTAAAAGAAATAACAGCTCCGGATGGATATGAAATCAATACAGAGGTGTGGGAGCAGACACTCGATCTTACTACAACGGCAGTAGAAGTGCAGTATAGAGATGTGTCAGCCAATGGATATCTGTGTATGAATAAGGTAGCTGCAGACGCAACTCTTATAACGGATAATCCATGCTATAGTCTGGAAGGCGCAGTTTATGGAATTTATAAAACAGTGGATGATGCAAAAACAGACAAGAATCGAGTGGACACATTGACTACTGACAAAAGTGGTAACTCTAACATCGTCAAATTGAATCAGGGCATTTATTATGTAAAAGAGCAGATAGCATCAAAAGGTTATGAACTATGCAAAGAAAACCGAGATAATTTAGGCGAAGGTAATGAGGGAATCCATAAGGTAGTAGTAAAAGCAAAAGAGACAACATCTTTCACCTGTAAGGAAATCCCGGGAAACGCTCCGTTTGCATTAACTTTGCAAAAAATGGATAAAGAGAGTGGGAAGCCGATAGCTCCTGGTGATACATCTCTTGGTGGAGCAATATTTGAACTGGCATATTATGCCAATACAGATGGAAATACAGATGGAAGGCCATTCAAAAAATGGTATTTCCAGACGGATGAGAATGGATATTTTATTTGTTCAAATCCTAAATATTTACTTAATACGCACACAATGGAAGATGGGACAGTTTATACGTCAGATAAATTATTCGGATATTCGAATGGAAGCGTGCAATATCCGATTGGAACGTATACCATCAAGGAGGTTTCTGCGCCGCGTTATTTCCAAAAAGCAGGGTATATGAACTTCCGGGAAAATGTAAATGAAAAAGCAGATGTAATAACTGGATTAAAAACAATTGTCCGGCAGGATGGAAATGGACAAACTGCGCATGTTTTCATTGAAAATAAGAAGGCAGATGACTGGATTGATACTTCGAATTTATCCGTATATGCATATGATGAAGCGCATAATGGATCTATTACCATTTACAAAAAAATATCCGATGGCACAAAAAGACCATTATCAGGAGTGACATTTAAAATGGTCGGATTAACAACAAAGGATGAATACAAAACAACAACGGATGAAAATGGTAAGATTTTCTGGGAAAATCTTGTTGCACAAAAATATGTTATTACAGAAATAAAAACTGTAGATGGGATGAACTTACTAAAAGATAACATTACAGTTACAATGCCGATGGAAATGACATTGGATGAAATTAAGGCAAAGGGTGCTGATATCAACCAATCTGTGTTTGACGAAGTGGCTGGAAAATATTGTTTCTATAATTTGACATTCAACATTGATAATAGCATTGCTTTTGATATGCCAGTCGCTGGTGAAAAACAAACGGTAATCTATGTTGTTTTGATTGCAGCTTTGGCAGCAGTGGCGGCAGGAATCTGGTTAATGATGCGTAATAAGAAAAAATAGAGTTCAAACAATAGCAATAGTTTACCAATAGGGTTCGAAAAAGAGTAAAAAAGAGGTTGACGAAGACTTGCTTCCTATGCTATAGTATATGGGCGATGGAAGTAGGTCTTTTTTTTATGCCTAAAATTGAATGTACATGATTTTTTTGTGTACAGACAGTTGCAAAGAAATTTAATGGAGGTGGAAAGTTGTGCGCGTAAAGATTACATTGGCATGCACAGAGTGCAAACAGCGTAATTACAACCTGACTAAGGATAAGAAAGCTCATCCTGAAAGAATGGAAGTAAACAAGTATTGCAAATTCTGTAGAAAGCATACATTACACAAAGAAACCAAATAATTCGGCGATGCAAAGGATGTGACAAACATGGAAGAAACCAAGAAAAATGATGTTCAGAAAAAGAGCTGGTTCACAGGTCTGAAAGCTGAATTCCAGAAAATTGTCTGGCTGGACAAAAAGTCACTTGGGAAACAGACAGTAGCAGTACTTGTTGTTTCCGTAATCCTGGGTGCAATTATCGCAGTGCTGGATCTTGGCATCCAGTATGGTGTTGATTTCCTTGTAAATCTGTAGGAAGGCAAAGGTGAGTTTTTATGGCTGAGGCGAACTGGTATGTGGTTCATACTTATTCCGGATATGAGAATAAGGTAAAAGCAGACATTGAGAAAACAATTGAAAACAGACATCTGGAGGATGAGATCCTTGAGGTTCGAATTCCGATGCAGGATGTTGTTGAATTGAAGAACGGTGCAAAAAAGCAGGTTCAGAAAAAAATGTTTCCTGGATATGTGCTCATCAATATGGTGATGAATGATGACACTTGGTATGTTGTCAGAAATACCAGAGGCGTTACCGGATTTGTTGGTCCGGGATCCAAGCCGGTGCCACTCACGGAAGCTGAGATGAGACCGTTGGGAATCAAAGAAGAAAAAGTGGTAGTCGACTTCAAAGAAGGCGATACTGTTGCGATCATTGGTGGCGTTTGGAAAGACACCGTTGGTGTGATCCAGAGCATGAATGACAGCAAACAGATCGTGACTATCAATGTAGAACTTTTTGGTCGCGAAACACCGGTAGAAATAAGTTTCGCAGAAGTGAAGAAAATGTAAGCGTAAGTAAAGGAACGATTACGAAAAATTCAAAGGAGGCAATCTCAAATGGCAAAGAAAGTAGAAGGATATATCAAACTGCAGATTCCTGCTGGTAAAGCTACACCGGCTCCTCCAGTTGGTCCTGCACTTGGACAGCACGGCGTAAACATCGTAGAGTTTACAAAACAGTTCAACGCAAAGACAGCTGATCAGGGTGATCTGATCATCCCTGTAGTAATTACAGTATATGCAGACAGAAGCTTTAGCTTCGTTACAAAAACTCCGCCAGCACCGGTTCTGATCAAGAAAGCTTGCGGAATCAAATCTGGTTCAGGCGTACCGAACAAAACTAAAGTAGCAACAATTACAAAAGCTCAGGTCAAAGAGATCGCAGAGCTGAAAATGCCAGACTTAAATGCAGCTTCTTTAGAGAGTGCAATGAGCATGATCGAGGGAACAGCAAGAAGTATGGGTGTTACTGTAGCTGAGGACTAATTAACGAAAAAAGTGGGAGGGTCCTCTCCCGATACAACCACAGGAGGTTATAATTCATGAAAAGAGGAAAAAGATATGTCGATAGCGCGAAAAAAATCGACAGAACAGTTCAGTATGAAAGTGCAGATGCAATCAAACTTGTAAAAGAGAACGCTACAGCAAAGTTTGACGAGACTATCGAACTTCACATCCGTACAGGTTGTGATGGACGTCACGCTGAGCAGCAAATTCGTGGTGCTGTTGTACTGCCACACGGAACAGGTAAAACAGTTCGTGTGCTTGTATTTGCAAAAGGTACAAAAGTAGACGAGGCTCAGGCAGCAGGTGCAGATTTCGTAGGTGGCGAGGAATTAATTCCGAAGATCCAGAACGAAGGATGGCTTGATTTTGACGTAGTAGTAGCTACACCGGATATGATGGGTGTTGTTGGACGTCTTGGACGTGTACTTGGACCGAAAGGTTTAATGCCAAACCCGAAAGCTGGTACAGTAACTATGGATGTTACAAAAGCGATCAATGATATTAAAGCAGGTAAGATTGAGTACAGACTGGACAAAACAAATATTATCCATGTGCCAATTGGAAAAGCATCCTTTACAGAAGAGCAATTAGCGGACAACTTCCAGACCCTTATGGATGCCATCATCAAAGCAAGACCAAGTGCACTGAAAGGTCAGTATCTGAAGAGCGTAACAATGACTTCTACAATGGGACCTGGTGTTAAATTAAACACTGCTAAATATGTGTAAAAAGTTTTGAATTGTTGTTGACATCAAAAAGATACAATGATATAATGCCACTGTTGCGTGTAAATGCAACAGTGCGTAATCGCAAGATTACAAAATTGCCGAAGACAGCAGGTGCCATTGTGGCATAAACGCAGAACCTGCCGAGGGAATTTACAAAACAGTTAAATGTTTGTGTAAAAGATTTTTCTCCCTCTGTCTGCGCGACAGAGGGATTTTTATGTAGCATGGAAAGTGAGTACTTCCTATGTGAAGGGATTCCCGTTTTCGTCTGAGGAAACAAAAATTAAGAAGGAGGTGCACGATTCGTGGCAAAAGTAGAACTGAAACAGCCTATCGTTCAGGAAATCGCAGCTCAGATCGATGGTGCACAGTCTGTTGTAGTTGTAGACTACCGTGGACTTACCGTATCTGAGGATACACAGTTACGTAAAGAATTAAGAGAAGCTGGTGTTTCTTATAAAGTTTATAAGAATACATTAATGAATTTCGCATTCAAAGGCACTGATTTTGAAGCACTTGCACCGGTTCTTGAAGGACCAAACGCAATTGCAATCTCAAAAGAAGATGCAACAGCTCCTGCAAGAATTCTTGCAAAATTTGCTAAAACAGCTCCGGCTCTTGAGATTAAAGCTGGTGTTGTAGAAGGCGATTATTATGATGCAGCAGGAATGCAGACAATCGCAAGCATTCCGTCCAGACAGGATCTTCTTTCCAAATTACTTGGAAGCATCCAGTCTCCGATCACAAACTTCGCTCGCGTTATCAATCAGATCGCAGAGCAGGGTGGCGCTGCAAACTGCGAGCCAGCAGCTGCTGAAGAGACAGCAGAGGAAGCTCCGGCAGCAGAAGAGACACCGGCAGAGTAATCCGGTGATGAAGCTGCAAATAGCAGCTTGAAAATTAGAATATTAAAAGATGAAAATATCGAAAAATTGGAGGTAAAAAGTAATGGCAAAATTAACAACCGCAGAATTTATTGAAGCGATTAAAGAGTTAACTGTTTTAGAGTTAAATGACCTTGTAAAAGCATGTGAAGAAGAGTTTGGCGTATCTGCAGCAGCAGGCGTTGTAGTTGCAGCAGCAGGCGGAGACG
>CAKREL010000010.1 GCA_934317205.1 uncultured Eubacterium sp. | reverse complement strand
ATTTCGTGATATGATGCGTTTTTTGCGCCTGCCCTTGCGATGACTACAATGTCCCAACCACTATGGAACATCTCTTCGTGCAGTCTGTAACTTTCTCTTACTAATCGGGTAATATGATGTCTTACAACACTGTTACCAACTTTTTTGCTAACGGAAATTCCTAATCTGTTTCTGTCCGAGTCATTTTTCAGCGTATACATGACCAATAGTCTGTTTGCATAAGATTTTCCTTCCCGGTATACTTTCCGGAAATCACTGTTCTTCTTTAATGATTCTGAAAAATGCATGTTTTCTGTCCTCTGATCTTAAAACATTTTGTTTAAAGAGAAGAAAAGACCACAAACGTTGTGGCCTAGGCTGTTAATTTTTTTCTTCCTTTTAATCTTCTAGCGGCCAAAACTTTTCTTCCGCCTGCTGTACTCATTCTTTTTCTGAAACCGTGAACTTTCGCTCTCTGTCTCTTCTTTGGCTGATAAGTCATTTTCATTGTGATACACCTCCAATCCTCGTAGCATCATTTCCGATGATAGCAAATAATATCTGACAAGTCAATAGAATTTTGAAAAGTTTTCAAAAAGCGTGTAAAACGCCCGAAAATCCATTTTTTGGCGTGCATGTACTCCTGTGCGAATATGAAGTTTTCATTGAAAAATGGCGTGATTTGAGTTATCATAGACATTGGACTACTATCCAACACACAGAGCTAAGAAAATGGATGGTGTAAATTTTTAAATACGGCTCAAGATAGTTAGATATGTAAAACAGAGCTGAAAAAAAGAAATGGAGTGTGTTATGCATCTGGTCGAAGAGAAATGGGATGAGATTCTTCAGACTGTAAAACGGGAGCATGAATTGACAGATATCTCTTTTAATACGTGGCTAAAGCCGCTTCAGATATTTGCAATCCAGCATGAACGCATCTATATTCTGGTGTCCAGTGAGCAGATGGGGCTTACCTATATTAATAGGAAGTACTACCTGCCGCTTAAGGTAGCGGTGGCCGAAATCACCGGAACGGAATATGAGATTGAATTTGTTCTTCCGGAACAGGCGAAGAAACTGAAAATGCCGCATCCGAGACGGCGTGCTACGACAGAAGAAGCGGAACGGTCAAATCTGAATCCGAACTATACATTCGATACATTTGTGGTGGGAAATAATAACCGGTTTGCCCATTCAGCGGCACTGGCTGTGGCGGAATCCCCCGGAGAAGTATATAATCCGCTGTTTATCTATGGTGGCGTGGGACTTGGCAAGACACATCTGATGCATTCCATAGCACATTTTATCCAGTCTACACATCCGGAACTGAAAGTTCTGTATGTTTCATCAGAAACATTTACCAATGAACTAATCGAAGCAATTCGAAATGGAAATAATACAGCAATGAGCCGTTTCCGGGAAAAGTATCGCAGCATTGATGTGTTGTTGATCGATGATGTACAATTTATCATAGGAAAAGAGAGTACGCAGGAGGAATTTTTCCACACGTTTAATGAACTTCATGTTGCTAAAAAGCAGATCATTTTATCCAGTGACCGGCCGCCAAAAGAGATGGAGACACTGGAAGAACGCATTCGTTCCCGGTTTGAATGGGGACTTTTGGCAGACATTGGTGCGCCGGATTATGAGACGCGTATGGCCATTTTGAGAAAAAAAGAAGAGCTGGACGGTTTTACCCTGGATGATGAGATCCTGAATTACATTGCAGTGAATATCAAGTCAAACATCCGGGAACTGGAAGGCGCATTAAACAAATTGATTGCCTATGAGAATCTGGTACAGACGGATATTACTATGGAAATTGCAGAAAAAGAATTACAGAACATTATTTCACCGGACAAAGCGATGGAAGTGACACCGGAACTGATCGTGGAAGTGGTCGCAGAGCATTTTGGCATCACACTCAATCAGATATTGTCAAAATCTCGAAGCAACGATGTGGCGAAACCACGCCAGATTGCTATGTATCTGTGCAAAAATTTGACAGATGCATCCCTTGAGACTATCGGGAAAGCAGTAGGCGGCAGAGATCATTCCACTGTGGTGCACGGAATCAAGAAAGTTGCAGATGATATCAGTGTGGATAAGTCTGTGGAACGGACGGTGACAACGATTCGGAAAAAAATCAATCCATGTTAAATCAGACTGGAAAAAGTTCATTAGGTGACGGATAGGATTGACCGGTGGACAATAAGTGAGAGCTTATCCACATAGTATGTCCGATATTTAACATATTATTCACGGCAAATGAGAAAAGAATAATGGCAGTAATCTTCTTAAAGTGAAGGTCTGCGTGTGTTATACACTTATCAACAGCCTCTAAGACGATTACGACGAAAACCATTTATATATAGATATACTACGAGAAGATATGATACCTGAAAGGAGTTATTCACATTATGAAGTTAATCTGTTCAAAAGCAAACCTGGTAAAAGGTGTCAGCATTGTATCAAAGGCTGTTCCATCCAGAACAACCATGCCGATCCTGGAATGTATTCTTATCGATGCATCGGCAAACGAGATCAAGCTGACGGCAAATGATATGGAACTTGGCATAGAGACAGTTATTGAAGGAGAGATCGTAGAGCGCGGAATCATTGCATTGGATGCAAAATTCTTTTCTGAGATCGTCCGTAAACTTCCGGATAATGATGTTGTTATTGAATCCGATGATTCATTCCAGACAACGATTACCTGCGAGAAAGCAAAATTTAATATCGTTGGAAAATCCGGTGAAGATTTTTCCTATTTGCCATATATTGAGAAAAATGAGTCTATCAGCATTTCACAGTTTACATTAAAAGATGTGGTTCGCCAGACAATTTTCTCTATCGCAGATAATGATACAAACAAACTGATGACCGGAGAGCTTTTTGAAGTCAATGAGAACCGCCTGAGAGTTGTATCTCTGGATGGTCATCGTATTTCTATTCGAAATATTGAATTAAAAGAAAATTACAGCCCATTAAAAGTTGTTGTTCCGGGCAAGACTTTACAGGAGATCAGCAAAATTCTGACTGGTGAGGCCGAAGATATGGTGGATATCTTCTTTGCGGACAACCATATTTTATTTGAATTCGATCAGACAAAGGTTGTATCCAGACTTATTGAGGGCGAGTATTTCCACATTGATCAGATGCTTTCTTCTGATTACGATACAAAGGTAAAAATCAATAAACGTGAGTTTTTAAGCTGTATCGACCGTGCAACACTGCTGATCCGTGAGGGTGACAAAAAACCGATCATCCTGAACATTCAGGACAAAAGCCTGCAGTTAAAGATCAATTCTTTCGTTGGTTCCATGAACGAGGAGATTGAGATTGAAAAAGAAGGAAAAGACATTCTGATCGGTTTTAACCCGAAATTCTTTATCGATGCACTGCGTGTCATTGACGAAGTAGAAGTTACCTTATACATGGTAAACCCGAAGGCACCTTGTTTTATCAAGGATGACGCAGGTACATTCGTATACCTGATCCTTCCGGTTAACTTTAATGCTGCAACGGTATAAGGGAAAGTAGCAGGAATATTACAGAAAACAGACGCTTATTTGAGGCTCCGTTTTGGAAACCCATGCATATAAGCGGAGGATTGGAGAGAGACAGATGGAAAAAGTTATCATCAGAGATGATTTTATCAAACTTGGCCAGGCCATGAAACTTGCCGGCATGGTTGGCTCCGGTGTGGATGCTAAAATGCTGATACAGGACGGACAGGTAGAGGTCAACGGAGAAGTAGAATACCAGCGAGGCAAAAAGCTCCACGAAGGAGATGTCATTACATTTAACGGAGAGAGTGTTCAGATCGGCAAATGATTATAAAATCACTGGAATTAAAGAATTTTCGCAACTATCAGGCTCTTGGCATCGCTTTTGATGCCGGAACCAATATCTTGTACGGAGATAATGCCCAGGGAAAGACAAACGTGCTGGAATCCCTGTATGTCAGCGGAACTACAAAGTCCCACAAAGGCAGCAAGGACAGGGAAATGATCCGTTTTGATGCGGACGAGGCACATATCCGCACTATCGTAGAAAAAAATGGTGTGGAGAACCGGATTGATATTCATCTGAAGAAAAACAGTGCCAAGGGAATTGCAGTGAACGGCATTCCAATTCGAAAAGCCGGAGAATTGTTCGGGATACTGAATCTGGTTGTTTTTTCTCCGGAGGATTTGAATATTATCAAAGACGGACCGGCGGGGCGTCGCAGATTTATGGATATGGAATTAAGTCAGTTGGACAGTATTTATCTGCATAATCTGACCAAATATCACAAAATTTTGCAGCAGCGCAACAAGTTACTAAAGGACATCCATTTTCGGCCGGATCTGGAAGCAACGCTGCCGGTATGGGATGAGCAGCTGGTGCACTATGGAACAAAGATCATTCAGCGCAGACGGGATTTTTTGCAGGAATTAAATGCAATGGTTCAGGAAATCCATCAAAATATATCCGGAAATAAAGAAACCTTACAGCTTGTATATGAACCATCTGCAACGGCGGAGGAGCTGGCGGCACGCATGGACGAATCACGCATGAAAGACCTGAAAATGGGAATGACGTCTTACGGGCCGCACAGGGATGATATATCCTTCCTGATCAATGAGACGGATATCCGCAAATACGGTTCCCAGGGTCAGCAGAGGACATCTGCACTTTCACTAAAACTGGCAGAAATTGAGCTGGTAAAACAGTTGATCCATGATACGCCGGTGTTGCTTCTGGATGATGTGCTGTCAGAGCTTGACAGCAACCGGCAGAATTATCTGCTGAACAGCATTCATGATATTCAGACTATCATTACATGCACGGGTCTGGATGAATTTGTTAAAAATAGATTTCACATAAATAAAGTGTTTTTCGTCAGGGAAGGCACGATAGCAGAACAGTAGGAGGACAGGAATGAGTACAGAATACGGTGGAGATCAGATTCAGATTTTAGAAGGTCTCGAAGCAGTACGAAAAAGACCGGGTATGTATATCGGCAGTACTTCATCACGCGGACTTCATCATCTTGTATATGAGATTGTGGATAATGCCGTGGATGAGGCACTTGCGGGATTTTGCTCGGAGATAAAAGTAGATATCAACGAAGGTGACACCATTACCGTTACCGATAACGGACGTGGAATTCCGGTAGACATCAACCACAAAGCAGGAAAACCGGCAGTAGAGGTTGTATTTACCATTCTGCATGCAGGTGGAAAATTCGGTGGTGGAGGGTACAAAGTATCCGGCGGACTGCACGGAGTAGGAGCTTCTGTAGTAAATGCACTTTCTAACTGGCTGGAAGTTCAGGTATGCAGAGACGGACATATTTACCAGCAGCGCTATGAACGCGGAAAAACGATGTATCCGTTGAAGATCGTTGGTGATTGCCCTGTAGAGAATACTGGTTCCAAAGTAACTTTCTCTCCGGATGAAACTATTTTCGAAGATACCGTATATGACTATGATGTATTGCGTCAGCGTCTGCGTGAGATGGCATTTCTGACCAAAAACCTGCGTATTGTGCTCTCTGACAAGAGACCTGGTCAGGAACGCACAGAAACTTTCCATTACGAGGGTGGTATCAAAGAGTTTGTTCAATATCTGAACAAGAGCAAAGAATCTCTGTATGACAAAGTGATTTACTGTGAGGGCGAGCGTGATGGCGTATACGTAGAAGTTGCAATGCAGCATAATGACTCCTATAATGAGTCAACCTTCAGTTTTGTAAATAATATTACGACTCCGGAAGGAGGTACTCATCTGGCCGGATTCAGAAATGCCCTGACAAAGACATTTAACTCTTATGCTAAAGCAAACAAACTTGTAAAGGAAAACGAAGCAGCACTTTCCGGTGAGGATATCCGTGAGGGTCTGACCGCTATTATCAGTGTTAAAATTTCTGAGCCTCAGTTTGAGGGACAGACAAAGCAGAAACTTGGAAACAGCGAAGCCCGCGGTGCGGTAGATAGTGTTGTAAGTGAGCAGCTGACCTACTTCCTGGAGCAGAATCCGATGGTTGCAAAAACAATCTGTGAGAAATCCCTGCTGGCACAGCGTGCCCGTGAGGCAGCACGTAAAGCCCGTGATCTGACCAGAAGAAAAACTGCTCTCGAGGGAATGTCTCTTCCGGGAAAACTGGCAGACTGTTCTGACAAAGACCCGAAAAACTGTGAAATTTATATCGTAGAGGGTGATTCCGCCGGTGGTTCCGCAAAGACTGCAAGAAGCCGTGCAACACAGGCAATTCTTCCACTGCGTGGAAAAATCCTGAACGTAGAGAAAGCAAGACTGGATAAAATCTACGGAAATGCCGAGATCAAAGCCATGATCACAGCTTTCGGAACAGGTATCCATGAAGACTTCGATATCACAAAACTGCGTTATCACAAGATCATTATCATGACTGATGCCGATGTGGACGGTGCACATATCAGTACTTTACTGCTGACTTTCCTGTATCGTTTTATGCCGGAACTGATCAAACAGGGCTATGTATATCTGGCACAGCCGCCACTTTATAAACTGGAGAAAAACAAAAAAGTATGGTACGCATACAGTGACGAGCAGTTAAATGCCATTCTGGCAGAAGTGGGACGTGATTCCGGCAACAAGATCCAGCGATATAAAGGACTGGGTGAGATGGATGCAGAACAGCTCTGGGAGACTACTATGGATCCGGAAAAACGAATCCTGCGCCGTGTCACTATGGACGAGGCTGCAACCGCAGAAATCGACCTGACATTCACAACCCTGATGGGAGATAAAGTAGAGCCACGTCGTGACTTCATCGAAGCAAATGCAAAATATGTAGAGAACTTAGACGTATAGCAAAGAGAGGAATATAAATGGACGACAAGATATTTGATCAGATCCACGACGTGGACCTGAAGAAAACCATGGAGAAATCCTACATTGATTATGCCATGAGTGTAATCGCATCCAGAGCCCTTCCGGATGTCAGAGACGGATTAAAACCGGTACAGCGCCGTGTTCTCTACTCCATGATCGAATTGAATAACGGACCTGACAAACCACACCGTAAATGTGCGCGTATTGTCGGTGATACAATGGGTAAATATCATCCACACGGAGACAGTTCCATCTATGGTGCCCTGGTAAACATGGCTCAGGACTGGTCTACACGTTATCCGTTGGTGGATGGTCACGGAAACTTTGGTTCTGTGGACGGTGACGGCGCAGCTGCCATGCGTTACACAGAGGCACGTCTGAGTAAGATTTCCATGGAAATGCTGGCAGATATCAACAAGAATACCGTTGATTTCCAGCCAAACTTTGATGAAACAGAGAAAGAGCCGGTAGTGCTTCCTTCCAGATATCCGAACCTTCTGGTAAATGGAACGACAGGTATTGCTGTAGGTATGGCAACAAATATTCCGCCACACAACCTGCGTGAAGTTATCGGTGCTGTTGTAAAAATCATTGATAATCGTGTAGAAGAAGACAGAGACACTACCATCGAAGAGATTCTGGAAGTTGTCAAAGGTCCGGATTTCCCGACCGGAGGTATGATCCTTGGTACTGCAGGTATCGAGGAAGCTTATCGCACCGGACGTGGTAAAATCCGTGTGCGTGCCGTGACAGATATTGAGCCGATGCAAAATGGCAAAAACCGTATCGTTGTTACGGAACTTCCTTATATGGTAAACAAAGCCCGCCTTATTGAAAAAATCGCTGAACTGGTAAAAGATAAACGTGTGGATGGTATCACAGATCTCCGCGATGAGTCTGACCGCCAGGGTATGCGTGTATGTATCGAGTTGAGAAAAGATGTCAACCCGAACGTTATCTTAAATCAGTTATTTAAGCATACACAGCTGCAGGACACATTTGGTGTCATCATGCTGGCTCTGGTCAACAATGAGCCGAAAGTACTTAACTTGCTTGACATGTTGAAATATTACCTGAGACATCAGGAGGATGTTGTTACCAGACGTACCAAATACGAATTAAATAAAGCGGAAGAGCGAGCTCATATATTACAGGGCTTACTGATCGCGTTGGACAACATTGATGAGGTGATTTCCATCATCCGTGGAAGCCGTACGACACAGGAAGCAAAAGCAAAATTAATGGAACGTTTCGGTCTGACAGATGCACAGTCTCAGGCAATCGTAGATATGCGACTGAGAGCTCTGACTGGTCTGGAACGTGAGAAGCTGGAAGCGGAATACAAAGATCTGATGGCTCGTATTGCTGAGTTGAAAGCAATCCTGGCAGATGAGAAAAAACTGCTTGGTGTGATCAAAGAGGAAATCATGGTGATCAGTGCAAAATATGGTGATGACAGACGTACTTCTATCGGATACGATGAGTATGACATCTCCATGGAAGATCTGATCCCAGTGACAAATACAGTCATTGCAATGACAAAACTTGGTTATATCAAACGTATGAGTGCAGATAATTTCCGTGCACAGCATCGTGGCGGCCGTGGAATCAAGGGTATGGAGACAATTGATGATGATTATATTGAAGAGTTGTTTATGACAACTTCCCACCATTATCTGATGTTCTTTACCAATACCGGAAAAGTATATCGTATGAAAGCTTATGAGATTCCGGAAGCGAGCAGAACAGCTCGTGGAACAGCCATCATCAACCTGCTGCAGCTGGCACCGGGTGAGAAGATCACTGCCGTTATCCCAATCAAGGATTACAGAGATGGCTGGTATCTGTTTATGGCTACCAAGAAAGGTATCGTAAAGAAAACAGCGATCACAGACTATGCAAATGTCAGAAAGACAGGCCTGGCAGCAATCACACTGCGTGAAGACGATGAACTGATCGAGGTTAAATTTACCGATGATTCACAGGATATTTTCCTTGTGACAAAATATGGTCAGTGTATCCGTTTCCATGAGACCGACGTAAGAAGCACCGGACGAGTATCCATGGGTGTTATCGGTATGAGTCTGACAGACGGTGATGAAGTAGTTGGCATGCAGCTCAATACACAGGGTGAGCATCTGCTTATCGTGTCCGAGCGCGGACTTGGAAAACGTACTTCCCTCGATGAATTTACAGCTCAGAACCGTGGCGGTAAAGGTGTAAAATGCTACAAGATCACAGAGAAAACCGGAAATCTGGTTGGCGTGAAAGCCGTAAATGATGACAATGAGATCATGATCATCAATACCGAGGGCATTATCATCCGTATGAAAGTCAGCGATATTTCCATCCTTGGCCGTGTCACATCAGGTGTGAAACTGATCAACATGGAAGATGACGTTACGGTGGCAAGCATTACAAAAGTCAAAGAAGATGAGACTTTAGAAGGCGAAGAAGCTGCAGAGAATGCGGAAGAAACCGACGCAGAGACTGCGACAGAGGCAGCAGCCGATGAGCAAAAATAATCTGCCGGAAAAACCATTTTCGGATACAGAAAATGAAGAAACATATGAACAGTTAGATCTGTCGGAGCTGATCTATGGCATGCCCATGGGCGAAGCAGATTTCATGCTGAATGAGGCGCAGGAGATTCAGTATAACGAAATGTGTCAGGAGTGCAGACAGGACTGCAAGCAGAGTTTTCGCTGTCAGGTAGTGGAATGCCCGAAATTCAGAGTGAGAAGAAGCAGGAAGAAAAAGTAAGGGTGTGTGCTTTAGCACAGAAAAACTTAGGCTTAGAATCCTTGTTTCCACCGAAAAAACAAACTAAAATGGCGTTAACCAAAATAAAGGAAGCGCAAAGGAGCCAACACCGGAAGGTTTGGCTCCTTTTTTAAACCAATAAGCAGATAGCGAATTGTGAATGTTTGTTTGAGAGAATAGCATGCTTCGGGTTTTATGTTTGTTTTTAAGGAGGAACAGGATATGAACGCTCAGGAAATCAAAGAGACAAGTAAAAAATATGTATTGCAGTCATGGAGCAAACAGGCGGGGCTGAATCCGATCGTTATCGATCATGCAGAAGGCATCTATATGTATGATGCCGAGGGCAACCGTTATACAGATATGTCCTCTCAGCTTGTAAACCTGAATGTGGGATTTGGAAATAAAGCAATTGGTGATGCCATTAAGGCACAGGTAGATAAATTCTGTTTTGTAGGTCCGGCTTATGCAGCAGAAAGCAGAGCAACGCTTGGCAAAATGATCATTGATCTGCTTCCGGACAATTTTGGCAAAGTATTTTTTACAAATGCCGGTGCGGATGCGAATGAAAATGCGATAAAAATCGCCCGTATGTATACAGGAAGAAATAAAGTATTCAGCCGTTACAGAAGTTATCATGGTTCTTCTTTCGGTGCAGGCAATCTGACCGGTGAACCGCGTAGATATCCGTTGGAGCCAGGAATTCCGGGATTTGTGAAATTCTTTGATCCATATGTATACCGTGAACCGATCGAGTTTGCATCCGAGGAAGATGCCACAAAATATTATCTGGCGAAATTAAGAGAGCAGATTATTTACGAAGGACCGGACAGAGTGGCTGCTATCGTGATGGAAACGATCACAGGTTCTAACGGTGTCATCATTCCGCCAAAGGGATATCTGCCGGGTGTTCGTAAAATTTGTGATGAATTTGGCATTGTCATGATCTGCGATGAAGTTATGGCTGGATGGTGCCGAACAGGTAAGATGTTTGCATTTGAAAACTTTGATATCAAACCAGATATCGTGACATTTGCAAAAGGTGTTACCTGTGGTTATGTACAGCTTGGCGGCGTGGCAGTGAGCAGCAAGATTGCAGAGTATTTTGATGACCATCTGCTTTCCTGTGGTCTGACATACAGTGGACATCCACTGGCTTGTGCAGCAGGTGTGGCCTGTGTCAACTATTACAAAGAAGCAAACATTTTAGACAATGTCAATAAAGTCGGCAAAGTCCTTGGTGAGATTCTTGAGGAGTTAAAAGAGAAACATCCGTGTATCGGTGATGTCCGCTATATCGGCCTGTTCTCATCTATCGAGCTTGTCAAAGACAGAAAAACAAAAGAACCTCTTGTACCATACGGCAAAGATCCGGAAGGAACGATGGGCAAGATCATTGGCATGTTAAAAGCAAAGAAATTTATGACTTATTCTCACGAAAACATGATTTTTGTCAACCCGGCGCTGATCATTACCGAAGAGCAGCTGCGGGAGGAAATGGTAAAAGTAGATGAAGTATTAACGGAGGTGGATTCATGGCTCACTATCTGACCCCGGAACACATTTTTACCGGAAGGGACTGCTTTACTGAGGCAGTCGGATATCTGAAACAATGTGGCAAAAAGGCACTTCTTGTGACAGGACCGCATGTGGTGAAATCAGAGATGTTTGCCGAGTTAAGCCGGATGCTGGCAGATCATGGCATCGAGTTTGTGACTTTTTCAGAAATTACCGGAGAACCAACGGATGTCATGATTAAAGCCGGGGTCAGTGTATTTCTGCAAAAAGGCTGTGATTACTGCATCGGATTTGGCGGAGGAAGCCCGCTGGATGCGGCAAAAGCGATTGCTGTCATGGCTGCAAATGAGGGAAGTATCTCAGATTTTAACGGGAAAGAAATTACGAAAATGGCAGGACCTGTGGTGGCAATCCCGACTACTGCAGGAACTGGTTCGGAAGCAACAAAATTCACTGTCATCACGGATTCTGTGAATGATATTAAGATGCTGCTGAAAGGTGATTGCCTGATCCCGAAAATTGCGATCGTGGATGAGACATTCAGTCTGTCATCTCCGCAGTCAGTCACAGCAGCTACCGGACTGGATGCCCTGACACATGCAGTGGAAGCATATACCTCCAGAAAAGCGATGGATATGACCGATACACTGGCAGTGTCAGCGGTAAAACGGATCATGAAATATCTGCCGGTTGCTTATCGTGATGGAAAAAATCGCGAAGCCAGACATCAGATGGCGCTGGCAGCACTGGAGGCAGGAATCTGCATCAACAATTCCAGTGTGACACTGGTGCACGGACTCAGTCGTCCGATCGGAGCGCTGTTTCATGTAGCGCATGGTATTTCCAATGCCATGTTGCTCAAGGCATGCTTCTCCTTTGCGTTAGAAGGGGCATATGAGCGGTTTGCGGATCTTGCCAGGGCAATTGGTGTGGCAGATGAGAGGCAGGGTGATATTGCGGCAGCAGAACAGTTTCTGAAAGCCATTGAGCATATCTGTGAGGTGTGCGAAGTACCGACTTTGGAGAAGTATGGCATTCCGAGAGAGGAATTCTATGCGGCGATTCCGAAGATGGCGCAGGATGCGCTGGACAGTGGAAGCCCGGGAAATACGCGGAAGGTGCCGGCATTTGAGGACTGTCAGGAGATTTATAAGGCGGCATATGCGTAGGCACATGCGAATCCTGACGAATGGCGCGTGTGAATTGTACTGTTTACATGGCGATAATAAATAAAAAATATAAAAAACATTGACGTACAGTTTAATGATAAGTAAGAGCGTCAGCAGATGTAAAATCTGCTGGCGTTTTTTGCTGAAAACTTGCTATGTAAAATAGATAATGTCAAAGATTTGCCATAAAAAATTTTGCCTAATAAAAGAGATAGTGCTATGATAGGCAAGGAAAAAATCAAAGACATTACAATTTCTGAAAAAGAAAGGCAACTACAATGAAACAAAAAGTAACAAAAGACAATTGGGAAGCTTTGATTCACTGGAATTTTGCCCTTGTGGGTGGATTTCTCGGAGCCTACGCGATTTTACTACATATGGGAAACTTTGGTTCGGCGCAGACCGGAAATATCATGGAAATGGCAGCGTCGCTGGTATCGGGTGAGTGGTACGATGTGTTGCTGCGATTCCTTGCATTACCGCTTTTTGGTGGCGGAGTGGTGGTTTCGTACATTCTGACGAACCATACGAACATAAATATGCGTAAATTAGCCATCTTGGTGGATGCGGCAGGATTAGTAGCATCCTCATTATTGCCGTTACAACCGGTGCTGGTTGGATTGTATCCCATCTTTTTCTGCTCTGCGTTTCAGTGGGGCGTGTATTCTTCAGCAAACGGATATAACAGTTCAACCATCTTTTCCAGTAACAACTTTAAGCAGGCAGTGCTTGGATGGACACAGTATCTTTTGACAAAAGATCCGGAATTTAAGAAAAAGGGTATTTTGTATACCAATACGGTACTCTCTTTTTTTATCGGAGCATGCTATGGCGCAATAGCAGTCAATGTGTTTGCAGTGCGTGCGGCATATCTTGGCTTTGTGCCGCTGGCAACCGGTTGGATTCTGGTAGTAAAACACAGCATGGTACTTGAATCGGAACGTCCGCAGGAAATTGCGAAAGAGGCGGAAACAGAACTGGAAGATGCAGAGCGTCTGGAGACAGAACAGAAGTAAAACACGAAATCAAGGTTTTTCAAAACCGTATTTTACAAGACCGATTATGCGCAGAAACTTCAGGATGAAGGAATTGATACCATATTGAAAAAGTAACCGAAAAACGGCAGGTCTTAATGTTGTTTTGATTTTCAAATAATGCTATACTTTAAATAATATACAGTATAAAAGTCCTAGGGAGAATTATGATGAAAGAGATAAACGAAGTATGGGCTGGCTGGCAGCCCGAATCGCTGATCGGTGAGGGGGGATTTGGAAAAGTCTATAAAGCGCGCAAAACTTTATTTGGAGAAGAGACATGGAGCGCTATCAAAGTAATTCACATTCCGAATGATCCGGCAGAGATAGCAGAGATGCGAGCATCTGGTATGAGTGCAGCTAATATTCAGGAATATTATAAAGCAAGTGTGAAGCAGCTGGTGAACGAAATCAAGCTGATGGATAAGATGAAAACAGCCAGTCATATCGTAACGATTGAAGACTATGAAGTGGAAGAAGAGACAGAGACACTTGGCTGGACTATTTATATCCGAATGGAGCTTTTGACCAATTTAGCTACGCATATCAAAGAAAAAGGTATGATGACACCGGATATTATTCAAATGGGAATCGATATTCTGACCGGACTGGAGTTTTGTCATGAGAGTAATCTGATTCACAGAGATATCAAACCGGGCAATATATTTGTTTCTGATTTTGGCGAATATAAGATTGGTGATTTTGGTATTTCCAAGGAGATTGAGCGTACAAGTACGACCCTTTCACAAAAAGGAACGAAGACCTATATGGCACCTGAGATCATAAGAATGGAACCATATGGAAAACTGGTCGATATCTATGCGCTTGGTCTGACTTTATATGAGATTTGTAACCATGGACGTATGCCATTTTTGCCACCTTTTCCGCAGCCTTATTTCCCAATGGATCGGGAGAAGGCTATTTTGCAGAGGCTGGAAGGAAAGCCGCTCCCGGAGATTGCGGGAATCGGCCGACTGAACGATATTATCATGAAAGCGTGTGCATTTGATCCGAAGGACCGTTATCAGAGTGCAGCAGAGATGAAGGCAGACCTTCAGGCGTTGGCGAAGGAACAACCGCAGCCTTCAAAGCAGCCGGAACAGCCAAAAGATGCAGATATTGATAAAACGGTATATTCTGTCGGAATCGATAATTTAAATGATATAGAAAAATTTTTGAAAGGTATGAAAACAGGAGATAAACCAGACGATACACCGAAAGAGCCATCTTCTGTTCCGAAGCCGGAAGAACCATCCAAACCAGAGGAAGAGAAAAAATATAAAATAGATAAAGAACAGATTTTAGCATATGTATTGCAGAAATTCTGGGAAAACGAGGGAATCAGATTACAGGATGATTCTCTGACCCTGATGCGTGTGCAGGAAGCTTGTGTAAAAGCCCAGGTTGTCATGGAAAAAGAAGGGGAATACCACATGGAAATTCCTTACATCACGATCACTGACGAAGGTGCAAAAAATCTGGATATGATGATTTTTGCAGAGAATCTGATTTCTTCTGAAACTGGAGCGGATAATTCGTCTGCAGGAGGAAATAAAAACGAGGATCCTTTGCAGCAGTTTTGTATTAATTGCAAAAATATAGCATACCTCTTTTTCCCGCATGGATATTTTTGCCCATCCTGCCATCAGCTGTTTTTGACGAAGGAAACAGAAAAAAGTCTGGAAATGAAAGAAATCTGGGATGATACAGTTTCTTTAAGTACACCGGAAGAAAGAGCGTTTTTCTATCGGAGACTTTTGAAAGTGGATGAGAATAGCGCACAGGTGCATTTGCGTCTGGCAGGAAGTCTGCAGGAGCTTGGGAAAAAAGCGGATGCATTTCAGCATTTGCAGGAAGCAGTGAAGTTAGACAAGCGGGATGCAGCGATTTATCATCAGCTTGCAAGTTATTACATAGAACAGAATGATTATCAGATGGCGTTTAGTCATGAAGAAAAGGCATATGATTTGTGGCAAAAGGGTCAGTGTACGATAAATTCTGTAGAAAAGATAATGTATCAGAATTTTGCACTTTATTATGAAAAACTGGGAGATTCGAAACGTGCATTTGAATTTCTGATCAAGGCAAAAAAAGCAGGATTACCAGTGGCAGCAGTTGATTCACTGATTAAGAATTATCAGATTGGTCTGGCATATACCAGAGCACAGATTTCAGAGATTATTGAAGCGCACCGGGCAGATTTTGGATTTGGAAATAAGAAGAATCTGTCGGAACAGCCGAATAATAAAATCCGTGAAATGTTTGGAATTCCGGCAAATGAAATCATTTACCAGCATATATCACCGATGAAAGGCGGTGCAATGCGGGGAATGGTACTGGCAGCAGACCGATTTTACTTTTGTTCTGAGAAAGAACCGCAGGGATATTTTGTTATTAATTATATTCATTTATCATACAATCGTAACATTTCACAAGATGGAAAAAATATTGTGATTTCTAACGTTTTTTCTAAGAATGCAGGTGCCACGGGAGATGCTGTGATCAGCGTGGGTGGCGATGCGGCAAACAGTATGCAGGTGCTGCAGGAAATTCAGCAGTTGTATACAGTGGAATAATAAAGGATGCAGGAAAACGTGAGCAGAAGGAAGTATAAAATAGATGCTTGTGTTGCCACAGATGCAGGCAGGATCAGAGTGCAAAATGAAGATAATTTTATTTTTGCAGGGCAGATGAATGAAACGGGAGCATCCCGTCTGGAGTTTGGACGGGAGCTTGAGATGACACAGCCTGTAATGTTTGGCGTTTTTGACGGCATGGGTGGAGAAGCATATGGAGAGAGAGCGTCTTTTCTCATGGCAGATACCTGTCAGCAATACCGGCTTCATGCCGGTTACCTAAAGGAAGATGCAAAAGCACTCTGTTGCATCGGAAATGAGCGTGTGTGCCGGGAAGAAGAACAACGTAAGGCGTCCATGGGTACAACGGCAAGTATGATCATTTTTCATGAAAACGCATTGATCTGTAATGTGGGAGACAGTCCGATTTTTTTATATCGTGGCGGAATGTTATATCCAATCTACGAAGAGCATACAGAGAGGCGATTGTACGAGCAGCTCCATATGGGAGAAGTGCTGAATAAAAAGCAAAAGTATCGTTTGCTGCAAAATATTGGAATGACAGAAGATGATCTGGTCATACAGCCTTACATCGATACAGTAGAACTTCAGGACAAGGATATTTTTCTTATTTGCAGTGACGGTCTTACCGATATGGTGGGAGAAGCTGAGATAAAAAACTGTCTGAACAGTTATGGAAAACGATGTGCATCCGAACTTGTTCGGCTGGCACTTGAAGCAGGTGGCAGAGATAATATTACTGTGATCTGCGCAGGGATCTCGCAACTGGAACAACAGCGGGAAGCAGAGGAGATATGAGATGGGAGATATGTTCGAAGATACATTTGAAAATATGGAAACGTCCCTGTATGAAGTGCAGGAGCCAACAGGTATTCATGCATATTTGTTTGGGGAAACAACGGAAATCGTCCGTTTACCGGTTTATCCGGAAGGTAAATATTTTTTCAATCATAATGAGGATTTGCTCTACATAGAAGGTTCCGATGAGAAATGGCGGATCCATGCCGGAAAAGACAGCAGTTTTTTTATAAAGGATAAGAGCTTTCGCAAGTTGTCATTAAAAGACAAGACAATGACATTGGTAAAAACAGGAGATAAATTTCAGTTTTTCTACTGCGAATATGCGAATCGGGATAGTTTAAAATATCATAATTATTTTGTGCAGGGTACAGAGAAAATCCGTGTCGGAAAAAATTCTGACAACGATATTGTTTATCATAATAGTATTATTTCGGATTATTCTTTTGCACTGCAAAAAAAAGGAATGAACTGGGAGCTGTGTGATTGTAAGGATGATCTGTTTATTTATATTAATGGACGGCGCATGAACAAGAAATTGCTGGAACCGGGAGATATCATCCTCTTTCTTGGACTCAGGATTATCGTAGGATATCAGTATTTTGCGATCAGTGACGGGAATATGCGGACCAGTGTGAATCATTCCTGCCTGTATCTGGTTGATTCTCCGGAGAAACTGGTGACGGGACGTGAGAGCAGTGAAGAAAAACGTCAGGAGACATTTTTTAACCGTTCTCCGAGAAGAAGAATGCCGATGGAACCGCAGGAAATCCGATTTGAGGCACCACCGATGTCGTTAAACGGTGATAAAATCCCGTTGTTGCTCCGCATGGGAAGTTCTATGGTTACTTCAGGAAAATCATTACTGATGGGAAATTTCACATCCATGATCTCATCTGTGGTATTTCCAATCCTGAATTCTAAGTATACAGAGAAAGAAAAGAAAGAATACGAGGAGCGCAGACAGCAGAAGTATTCCAAGTATCTGCAGGAAAAAGAAAAGGAAATCCTGCTCGAAAAGGTAAACGAAGAACAGGTGTTAAAATATAATTATCCGGGTGTAAACAATGTACTTGATTTCGCGGACAGCAAAATGCGCCTGTGGGAACGGCGAAATACAGATGACGATTTTATGAATATCCGAATCGGTTACGGAGATATGCCGATTTTGGCTGAGTATAATTATCAGAAAGAACGTTTTATGCTGGATGAGGATGAGCTGGAAAAGAAAATGTATGAGTTGATCCAGCGGCCGATCGCACTGGAAGACGTACCGATCATGAATTCTTTCCTGGAACATCCTGTCTGCGGCGTCTCAGGTCCGAAAAAGAAGCGGATGGAATTTGTGCAGCGTCTGATCGCACAGATTGTCATGACACACAGTTATGATGAAGTAAAATTGCTGATCCTGGCCGAAGAAGAGGATTTAGATGAGCTTGGAAGTTATGTCCGTTATCTGCCGCATGTGTGGGATGATCAGAGAACGTTGCGTTTCCTGGCAACCAATACAACAGACGGCTTCCAGCTGAGTGAATATCTGAAAAATGAGCTGAGCGAGGATATGAAACGAGGTCGGGAGCTGAAGAAACTTTTGAAAGACCGGCCGTATTATATGGTTCTTGCATTTGATAAAAAAATATATGACAGCATGGAGATCCTGAAAGAAGTGATCAAGCATGACCAGAATCTCGGTGTAGGTATTCTTACAATTTTTGATAATATACCAAAAGACTGCTCCAAGATTTTTGCACTTGGTTCCGGCGAGGAGCATTCTGTTATACATATTAACGAGTTGGACAAAAAAGATGTACATTTCCATATTGATCCGTGTGCAGGTAATGTGGAAGAAGATGCAATGAATAAAATATCCAATATGTATCTGAAACTGATCACCAGTACGTATACATTGCCGAAAATGATCACATTTATGGAAATGTTTAATGTTGGAAAAATTGAGCACCTGAATCCGTTACAGCGGTGGAAAACGAGCAATCCGGTCAAAACATTAAGTACACCGATCGGCGTTGCGACAGATGGAAGCCTGTTTGAACTGGATCTGCATCAGAAATTCCAGGGTCCTCATGGTCTGATCGCCGGTATGACCGGATCAGGAAAGAGTGAGTTTATTATCACGTATATTCTTTCTCTTGCGATCAATTATCATCCGTATGAAGTGTCATTTCTCCTGATCGATTATAAAGGAGGCGGACTTGCCGGTGCGTTTGAGGACAAACAGAGAGGAATCCGGCTGCCGCATCTGGTAGGAACGATTACAAACCTGGATGGAGCAATGATCCAGCGTTCTCTGATGTCTATTGAAAGTGAGCTGACCAGACGTCAGAAGATTTTTAACGAGGTAAAAAGTATTACCGGGGAATCTTCCATTGATATTTATAGCTACCAGAGTCTGTATCGGAATAAAATTGTGGAAGAACCAATGCCGCATCTGTTTATTATTGCAGATGAGTTTGCGGAAATGAAGCAGCAGCAGCCGGAATTTATGGAAAAACTGATCAGTACAGCGCGAATTGGACGAAGCCTCGGTGTGCATCTGATCCTGGCGACTCAGAAACCGTCCGGTGTTGTAAATGACCAGATCCGAAGTAATACAAAATTCCGCGTATGCTTAAAAGTACAGGATAAATCAGACAGTATGGATATGCTCAAGCGTCCGGAGGCCGCAGAATTAAAAGATACCGGTCGTTTTTATCTGCAGGTTGGATATGATGAGTTTTTTGCCCTGGGACAGTCCGCGTGGGCAGGTGCACTCTATCAGCCACAGGATACGGTAGTTCGACAAAAAGATGAAAGTGTGCAGTTTATTGATGAACTCGGACAGACGATCCTGTCTACGAGAAAGCAGGTAAAAGCAGCCAATACCGGAAAATCGCAGTTGACAGAGATTGTTACATATCTGTCAGAAATTGCGAAACGCGAGCAGATCGTGCCAAGGCAATTGTGGGTAGAGCCATTGCCAAAGAAAATGGATGTGAAAGAGTTTGCAATGGAGGAGACAGCTGGAGATATCATTCTTCCGCTTGGATTGTTGGATGATCCTGCCCATCAGGAGCAGATGACATGGAAGTTTAATTTCACCGCCTGCAGAAATGTATGGATGGCAGGTGGCCTCGGATCGGGAAAAACAACCATGATCCATACGATGTTACAGTCTTTGATGAAGCAGTATAAGGAATATCAGGTACAGTATTATGTATTGGATCCGGTAGGAAGAGGATTTTCCATGTATCGGAAATCTCCGTACTGTGGTGCGGTAATTGATGAAGAAAGTATGGATAAGATCGGGCTTTTCTCAGATCTTGTGAAAGAAATCATCGCAGAGAGAAAAGAGATTTTGGCAAAATGTGAACTGACTACCTATGAAGAAGCCTGCACAAGTCCGAATGCACCGAAAATGCCATTGATCGTAATTTTTATCGATAATTTATTCGGGCTGAAGGTTACAAAAGCCGGGGAAGATTATTATTATAATCTGGCAGATTATCTGAAAGCCGGATGGAATTATGGTATTCGATATATCGTTACAACCGATCATTTAAATGAGGCTACTATGAGGATCAAGCAGGAGCTTGGTGGGCGCATTGCATTTCAGTTAAAAGACAAGTATGAATATGAAGAAGTATTGGGATGCAGATGTCAGTGCATTCCGGAGGAAATAGCCGGCAGAGGTGTTCTGAATGTGGATGGTGTATCCCTGAATTTCCAGGCAGCGATGTATGAGCCATTTAGTGACAATGATACACGTTATGATTTTTATCGCAGGACGATCAGTGAAACTGCAGGAAATACCGGGGAAACCTGGGCAAAACGCCTGCCATATATTGATCCGGAGGAGAAATATCAGACATTTTGTGATCAGTATCCGCAGGAAAGAATCCCATTGGGCTATGTGCTGAAAACAGCGAAACCGATCGCATTGCCGTTCCGTCAGTTTTCGATGCTGCCGATTTATTTCGGAAATCAATTGGGTGTGTCGGAGGTGTTTGATAATCTCCTGTATGCATCTGAGAAAAACAGAATGATGCGTTACGTTATAAAGCGTTCTGCACAGAGTGTTGTGCAGCTGCAGGACGATGATAAAACACAGGTGATCGAATGTACAGAAGAATCCCTGCAGCAGTTTTGCGATATGTTTGTGGCAGAAATGCAGGATCGAAGAAGTATTTATATGGATTATTGTAAAGAGAATCATCTTCATCCTGGAGCACTGCGGAGTGCTCTGGAAGCGCATACATATCTGGCAGAGGAAACAGAACCGGTACTTTTACTGATCGAGCGTTTTACAGATTTCCTGAAAGCATTGGGTGATGCCGGAGAAATCGTGATGGAAAGCATATTTAAGCTTGCTAAGAGATGTAATGTGTATATTATTGCTGGATTTTTACCGGGAGATGCGATACAATTAGAAGGTAATAGTGTGTATGAGCAGTTAGTTAAGGAACAGGTGGTATTACTGTTTGGTGGACGATATGACAAGCAGGGACTTATCACACCGCTTCCACCGGAAATCTATAATGTGAAGAAAGAAATTCAGTATAACCAGTTTGTAATGAAATATAATGGTTCCTTATATTCCTTGCAAATGCCATGTGGTAAGTTAAAATCCAAATATATCCATGAGGATGATAAACCGATTATATAAGAGCTATGAATGAAGAATTATTGAAAATGGTACATGAGTGTGATGCGTTGTCAGATCAGTTAGAGAATGATTATGTTCAGTTGCACAGATATCTAAAAGGTGATATCTATGATGCATATCGAGAGTTGGTTCAGTCTGAACAGCGTTTACTGCAAAAAATAAAAAGAAATCTTTACTAACCAGTAGAGAGAAGGGGGAATGTGCATAAGTTATGAAATTGGAGATTCAGTTAAGAGGTATCGAGCATCATGTCGCAATTGTTGAACAGGAAAAAAGAGACCTTTTAAAATTACTGGATGAAATGAAAGAATATCATATGCATGCAGAGCAGGAACAATTGAGATTAGATGATACGATCTCTTTATTGAACCGTCTGAAAGAAAGCATCAATAATCGAACAGAATTTTTAAATACTCTGGTAACAGATTATTTAAAGTTACAACAAGAAATTAGCGTTATCTTGCAGGAAACAGCAGATTACGGAAAAGGAGGAAATGAAAATGGCTGATTTTACAAGTATTGATATTGAAGAAGCAAAACAGCTGAAAATTGATATTGAAAACGAGTTTGCACAGGTGGAGCAGATTCTGCACAATGTAGGAGAGTTATGCGCTGCAGATCCGGCAGAAGATGATACCATTATGAAGCTGATCGAGGAGACCGGAAAGGTTCTGGAAGAAAACTGGGGACATCTTGCGGACGGATTTAAACATGTTACCAGTGCACTTGACAATATTATTAATGCATTTGTAGACTGGATTGGTAAAACTGGTGACAAGATTAATGACTTTAAGTCTAAAATTGGTTTATAAAAGCAGCTGGATAATAGGAGAAAATAAAAATGGCAATGATTATTAAATATACAAGACAGCAGTATGAAAGAAAAATTACTGCATTAGAAGGTTATGCAGCACAGTTAAAAACACATTTGGCTGAACTTGAAGGATATAAGAATAAAATCAAACAAGTATGGAATGATGAGCAGGGTGTGGAATACTATAAACAGGTTTCCAAATATGTCAGAGCCTGCAAAAATGCATTAGACAGAGTAGATCGAGTTCGTATGATCTATCAGGAAGCAATGGGAGATATGGGCGCTACAGGAACTGTGATCGATGAAACGATTGCAGATGCCAAAAGTGTAGCCAGTGGCTTAAATATCGAAGGTGATGAGTAAGGAATGGATCATATACTGATAAAATTATATGTTCCGGCAATTGATACCAGTTATGATATCAAGATACCAGTATCCTTACCGATCATGGATATTACCCAACTTTTAGCACAGGCCGTGGAGAACCTTTCCAATGGTGAGTATGTTTCTTCAGGCAGTGAAATTTTATCCGTAAAGAACAAACAACTGGTTTTGTTCAATGATCAGACACCAGCTGATTACGAGATAAAAAATGGGGATGTTTTGATGATGATGTGACGTTACTGTTTTGTTCATCACATGTCTTCAGGTGATGACCGTGCCTGCATGCGTAATTGCTTGGATAAAATCAGACTTGACATTCTTATGGCTTCACGATAGTCTATATATTATAAAAAATAGTAGGGCTTATAAAGTCAGGGAGGAGTTTTCAGAGAACCTGCAGGGATAATCTGAGCGTGAAGAAGTATGGATAAATTTCATTTAGACGATGATGTTACCACTAGTGGTGGAATAACAAACCCGGTACCATCACCAGAGCAACCTTTAGTAGATGAGGGAGGAACGGTTGTACGTTCCACAAGAAAAATTGCAGATCAGACATATGTCACACTTGTCAAAGTATTTTTGGTTCTTGGTACGATCATGATGGCACTTTCATTATTTGCTATTCCATTATGCTGGTGTATTCCGATGACAGTAGTCATTATGCGAAAGCTGAAGAGTAATCAGCCGATCGGACTGGGATTAAAGATTGCAACAATTTTTCTGATCAATCCGATTGCCGGCATTCTTTTAGTAGTTCGTCCGGAATTATAAGAGATATGTAGTTAAAATTACATATATATATATATTCACGAAGGGAGAAAGTGAGTTTATGTCAATTGTAATGCTTATTATCTGGATTGTGTGCTTAGTATTAAATATTAAAATCGCAAAAGAGAAAAACAGAAATGTAGCTCTTTGGGTTGTATTAAGCATTTTCTTTTCCTGGATTACTTTGATCATCAATTTAGCAATGAAACCAAAGGAAAATTAATGAAAGTTAATGAAAGAAAAAAGGGACTGTAAAAAGTCTCTTTTTTCTTTTTTTCTATTCATGTCATATTCCCACAGAGTTTTGGGCCTGTGTGCATCAGCACAAAAAAAATTGTGCACAGAGAAATTGAAATCGTTTTAGCGAATGCGTATAATCAACCATAAATTAAGAAACAACCTTTTCAAAGGAAATTTTAAAGCGGCAAAGAAGTCACGAAATAACTTCTTTGCCGCTTTTTCTGTAAATCTATTTGGCTCTGAATAGTTACAGAAAAGTATAAAATCAGAAACCGGAGGTAACACCTATGCAGGAAATGAAAAATAAAGCGTTAATGAATGATGATATTCAGATTAAGATCAACCACGTTGGTATGACTTTCAAAGATAATCAGGGCAACGACGTGCAGGCATTAAAGGATGTGAACCTTGACATTAAAAAAGGTGAATTTATTTCCCTGCTTGGTCCGTCCGGATGTGGAAAAACCACATTGCTCCGTATTATAGCAGATTTGCAGGAACCAACCACCGGAACCGTCAGAATCAATGGTATGACACCGAGAGAGGTTCGGCTGCAGCAGAAATTTGGAATTGTATTCCAGAGTCCGGTATTACTGGATTGGCGAACGGTTCGGAAAAATATCGAACTACCGTTGGAAATCATGGATTATGATCCGAAAAAACTTCCGGCAAGATCACAGGAAATGCTGGATCTCGTAGGACTTTCCAAATTTGCAGATCATTATCCAAAACAGTTATCCGGTGGTATGCAGCAGAGAGTCGGAATTGCAAGAGCACTTGGTATGGAGCCGGAGCTTCTGCTGATGGATGAACCGTTCTCAGCGCTGGATGAATTTACAAAAGAAAAATTACATATGGATCTGCTTGATATCTGGTCCAAGACAAATAAAACAATTATTTTTGTCACACATAACATTCAGGAAGCAGTACTTTTATCCGATCGGATCTGTGTACTGTCTCCACATCCGGGACGTTTATCTGCAGTTATTGATGTGGATATTGACCGGCCGAGACGGCTGGAAGACCGTGATACGATGCATTTTGCAGAACTGGTATCAAAAGTAAGAAACAGCTTCGAGGGAGGCAGCTTATGAAAACGAAAACTCATCCTAAATTAACAGATAAAAAATGGATGCCGACATTGGTATGGATCCTCTGTATCGTAGCCATATGGGAGATCATGGCCTGTATCGTAGCCACAACAAAGCGTACACCGGAAAATATTCTTCCGCATATTTACCAGATCTTGTATTCTTTAATCTCAACAAAAAAGGTAACTGGTACACAGACAGCGCTTCAGGTTGTGGCACTTGCATCCGTACAGACACTGCTTCGTGCAGCAGTCGGATTCCTCATCGGAATGGCAGCCGGATTTGGTCTGGCGCTTCTGATGAAGCTTTCCGGAATTGTTGAAAAACTTGCATTTCCGTATCTGATGTTGATTCAGTTGATCCCAATTCTTGGAATGGCACCGATCATCCTTTCTCTGACAGGAAGCATCGGCGTCAGCCGAATCGTTATCGCAGCGATCCTCACCTTTTATCCGGTGGCGGCCAATACACTGGCTGGTTTGAAATCAGTACAGCAGGAAAAATATGAACTGATGTATTCTTATGCGGCGAACCGCAGAACAATATACAAAAAAGTACTGATTCCATCCTGCATCCCGTATTTTTTCACCGGATTGAAAATCGCAGCACCGATGGCAATCACTGCATCCATTCTGGTAGATACACTGCAGGGTGATGGCGGACTTGGCTGTATGTTATCACAGTCCTTAAAACATGCGATGTCTATATACGTATTCTGGGATATCGTTCTTGTCAGTGCTGTGATCGGCGTATTAAGTGCAAAAATTATGGGCTGGCTAGAGCTGGCAATCTCACCATTGAAACGGATTGACCGAAAAATCAAAGGAAAGGGGAACGGAAAATGATCACGAGAAAGAAAAGTCTGATTGTTCGTATGAAAGAGAGTGCACAGGCGCAGAAAGCACTTGGAATCATTTTACCGGTTCTTCTGGCACTCCTGATTTTTATCCTGTGGCAGTCACAGGTGATACACGCAATACTGCGGACGGATGTATTTACCCTTCCGCTTCCTACCCGAATTGCAGCGATCATTCACGATAACTGGTCCGCGATACTGGTAAATATCAAGTCCACGGTGATGGTATCCGCTATCGGACTGATCGTCGGTTCCGTCATTGGTTATCTGGTGGCAGTTCTGGCAACGATAGCTCCGAAGTGGGGCGGCGCAGGACTTCCGATCGTATCCGCATTTAACGCGATTCCAATTGTTGCGCTGGCACCGGTTATGACAAACTGGACCAAAGATGTCAGCAACCAGCCGGAAGTACGAAGCATGGTAGCAAAGATCCTGGTGGTTATGATCGTCAGCATCGCATCCATGAGCATCAATGCTTACCGCGGTTTAAACGAACTGAAACCATTTGCAAAAGATATGATGGCATCTTATGCAGCGACAAAACGACAGGTATTTTTCAAATTGCAGATGCCAAACAGCGTGCCATACATATTTACCGCATTGAAGGTAAGCACTCCAAATGCAGTTATCAGCGCTATTGTAAGTGAGTACTTTGCAGAGTATATCGTTGGTGTCGGACGTGAGATCCGTGAAAATATCGTACAGGCGCAGTATTCCACCGCATGGGCATACATCGTAGTGGCTTGCGGCATCGGAATTGTATTTTATGCGATTTTGATGATCGTGGAAGCACTTGTAATGAAAAAATATCATTAATGCAAACGTAGTGTGATTTATGAAAGAAGAAATTACATAGCACATAATAAAAGCGGTTCTGAAAGTAAATAAGTATTTGCTGGAACTGTAAAAGATAATTATGGGAGATTATTCCATTTTTATAAAAATCATTCACTCTGAAAGAAACAGCGATGTTTCAGGTGAGTGATACAAGACTTCAGTTGAGGAGGAAAAAGAGATGAAGAAAAGAATGAGAAAACTAATATCTGTAATAGGTGTGACAGCACTGGCTGTATCTTTATTTGCCGGCTGTGGCGGTTCTGACCAGAAGGGAAGCTCATCCAAATCAGACAGTTCTGCATCCGCAGAAAGCACCGGAGAAGTGATGACGAATGAAGAGATTATCAAAGCAGCAGCAGAAGCAGGAACTGTTGGAAACTGGGGACTTGGAAATGAGTATGAGATTCAGGCACTGCTGACAAAGTATGGCGAGCCGACAGATTATCTGAGTCAGGATTTCACTATGGATGGTTTTGATGATGACTCTATCAAACTGGCATCTGCAATGACATTTAATGAACTTGGACTTGTAAAAAATGATTATGACGGTGGTTATGGTTATGGAGACACTGTAGGAACAATTGATATGAATGATGAAGGTGTGGCAATGCTGGAAGATAATATTTTCTGTACCAAAGAGTTTGCAGCACAGAATCCAAACACCGTTAAAGCATTCCTTTACGCATCCTTAAAAGGTTGGGCTTACGCAGTAGAACATCCGGAAGAGGCTGCAGAAATCTGTTATGAATATGGTTCTTCCGTATCTGCCGATCATCAGAAATACATGGCAGACGAGGTTGCAAAACTGGTAACAACAAATACAAAAGATGAGACCGTCAGCGATTATGGTTACATGGATCCGGATGCAATGCAGCAGACACTGGATCTGGCAAAAAAATATGTAGAGTTAGATGATGCAGCAGCATCAGAAAAATTACAGAACTTCACACTGGATGATGTGCGTGATACATCTTTCTGGGAAGCAGTGACAGCATCTGACGGCAGTGACCTTGGTACACCGGAGAAATCAGAAGTATCTATTCAGTTAAAATGGCTCCCGGATGCACAGTTCATGGGTTATTACGTTGCACAGGATAAAGGTTATTACGATGAAGTTGGTCTGAAAGTCAATATTGTTTCCGGTGGTGGTGATATCAGTGAGACAACAGCCGTAAATAATGGAACTGTAGATTTTGGTGTGACATGGTTTACAAACCTGATCTCTGCAGATGCAGGTGGAATGGATCTGGTAGAAGTATCTCAGATCTTCCAGAGATCCGGACTGGTACTTGTATACAAATTAGATAATTATTCTAAATAAAGGAACTTTTTTATAATGCGAACGCTCATTGCGAACCGGAATGCAGACACGGATAATTTTCTATCTGCGCTCCGCCGCCTATAATGCCTCCTCCCGTGAACTCGCACACAAAAACAGTGTGCTCAGACACACTCCCGGAGGCAGGCTATGCTCGCTTCGATTACGAAAATTAACCTACCGTCTTGCATTCTCGGTTCGTATCGAGCTGTTCGCTATCTCCATAAAAAATATCAAAAATACAGTTTGCAGAGATGCACAGAAGAATATGTCATGTGTTGCATGACGTGCATCTCGCAGCAAGAATGCCAAAGGCATTCTTGGCTGTTAGTTAGTTGAAAGAAGGCGCATGGATTTTGATGGATTTACTGATTAAGAATGGAACAATTGTAACTGCCACAGAAAGTTTTGTTGCTGATCTGGCAGTAAAGGATGGCAAAATTGCAGCCATCGGAAAAGATTTAGATGCAGATGCGAAAAAAGTTGTAGATGCCATCGGAAAATTAGTGCTTCCGGGTGCTATCGATGCACATACCCACATGGCAATGCCTTTTGGCGGAACTGTTTCTGCAGACAGTTATCTGGCAGGAACCAGAGCTGCAGCCTGCGGCGGTGTGACAACGATTTTTGATTATCCGGTACAGCATGCCGGCGAGACAATTCTCGGTCTGGTCAATTCCAAACGCGAAGTACTGGAAAAAGAAGCCTGCGTGGATTATGCAATGCATTGCTGTATCACAAACTTAAATAATGGTGAAATTTTAGATGAGATGGAAAAAGCCGTAGCAGAGGGCATTACAAGTTTTAAGTGCTTTCTTGTATATAAAAAAGAGGGCATGATGGTGGATGATGCGACACTGGCAAGATTGTTGCTTCGTGCAAAAGAGCTGGGAGCTATGATCAATGTCCATGCGGAAAATCCGGATCTGATTGATTTGAATATAGAAAACTTTTTGAAGGAAGGAAAAACAAGTGCCTGGTATCATTACTTAAGCCGCCCGGAATATGTAGAGGCAGAAGCGGATCAGAGAGCGGTTCACTGGGCGAAACATTTAGATGCACCGATTTATATCGTGCATATGGCGGACAGAGAAGGATTGGAAGCCTGCATCCGGGCCAAAGAGGAAGGCGCACCGGTTTACGTGGAGACTTGTCCACAGTATCTGGAATTTACCTGTGATGTATACAAGAGAGAAGATGGAAGAAATTTCGTATGCTCCCCGCCGATGAAAGGACAGGAAAGTCTGGATGCCTTATGGGAAGCCATCAAAGATGGATTTATTGATACGATCGCAACGGATCACTGTCCGTTCCAGTCTTATGAAAAAGATTGGGGCAAAGATGACTTTACCAAGATTCCAAACGGTTGCGCCGGCGTCGAAAACATGTATCCATACATGCTGGATGCGGCAAATTCCGGAAAACTTACATTTGAAAAAGTCGTAGAACTTTGTTCTACCAACCCGGCAAAGATTTTTGGATGCACAGACAAAGGTTCTCTCAGCATTGGAAAAGATGCAGATATTGTTATTTACGATAAAGATAAAGATTTCACGATTTCTGTATCAAATATGCATTCCGATTGTGATCATACCATCTGGGAAGGCAAAAAATTACACGGTTATCCGGTACAGACATACCTCAGAGGAAACCTGGTATATGATAACGGTGAATTTACCGGAACACCAGGCATGGGACAATACATCAGACGTGAGGTGACTCCCACCTCTACAAGTGGTAAGTAACAAAATTATATCAGTGGTGGGATTCAATCTCCCATCTGATATAGCCTCTGGCAGGATTGCAGAGATGCGCAGAAGAATTATGTCATGCGTTGCATGACGCGCATCTCGCAGCAAGAATGCTAAGGGCATTCTTGAACAAACGAGTACTCCCAGAGAAGTATAGAAAACGTAAATGTGTGTGCAAAGACTGGCAGATTCCGAACCATAAAGCAAGGCGGTAGATGAATTTTCGTTAGATTTTCTGCAGCTAGCCCGGCTTTCGGAGTGTGTTTGAGGTTGCTGTTTTTGCAACCGAGTTCGCGGAGAAAGTCGGAGATAAGCGCTGCAGGAAATGTAGAAAATACATCGTGCCTGCGTATGGTTCGGAATCGCCAGCCTTGCACACACTTTAAAATCAGAAAATTAGAAATTCAGAAAGGAGGAGCAACATGTTTAATCGGGAATTATTTCTGGAGACACAGACCAGCCGGTGTCTGCTATGTGAAAATGCTCCCTGCAGTCATGCATGCACCTCACATCTTCCGGTCAGCGAGATCATCCGTTCTTTCCGGTTTGAAAATCATATGGGAGCAGCAGAAAAAGTAGGAAATATTTCTTGTATGGATTGCAGCAACCCTGTATGTATGAGTGCCTGTCGGAGAAAAAAATTAGACAGTGCCGTGGAAATTCCGGAAGTTCTGGAACAGATCCGAAGAATCGGTGTAGCAGCGAAACCGGAAGTGGATCTGACGACTACCATCTGCGGCGTAACATGCGAAAATCCGTTTTTACTTTCTTCTTCTGTTGTTGGAAGTGATTATGAGATGGTAGCAAAAGCCTTTGATATGGGATGGGCCGGTGTCGCTTTTAAGACGATTGGATTGTTTGTCCCGGAAGAAGTGTCCCCGCGTTTTGCAGATATGCGAAAAGAAAATACCCCCTATGTAGGATTCAAAAATATCGAGCAGATATCTGATCATACTCTGGAAGAAAATATGGGATACCTGAAAAAACTAAAAGAAAATTATCCGTCAAAAGTCATTGTGGCCTCTATCATGGGACGTGATGAGGATGAATGGACAAAGCTTGGAGCATTGATGGAAGAAGCGGGAGCGGATGTCATTGAATGTAACTTCTCCTGTCCGAATATGACGGAGGAAGGGCTTGGCAGTGATGTTGGAACACATCCGGAGCTGGTAGCAAAATATGTGAAAGCCGTGAAACGGGGCACAAAGCTTCCGGTGCTGGCTAAAATGACACCGAATATCACAAATATGGAAATTCCGGCGGCAGCAGCCATGGAAGCGGGAGCGGAAGGTTTGGCCGCTATCAATACAATAAAAAGTATCATGAACGTAAATCTGGATGATTTTTCATCTGCCCCATCTGTTGCCGGAAAGACAGCAGTCGGTGGTTATTCCGGAAAGGCAGTAAAACCGATCGCCCTTCGTTTTATCCATGATATGGCGGTATCACCATTGATGGACCGCCCGGAGATCAGCGGTATGGGTGGAATTGAGACATGGCGGGACGCAGCAGAATTTATTGCCATGGGATGTTCCACCGTGCAGGTGACAACAGCGGTTATGCAGTATGGCTATCGGATCATTGATGATATGATCGACGGTTTGTCCCGGTATCTGACGGAAAAAGGATATCATTCCCTTGCAGAGATGCAGGGAAAGGCGTTGTCACATATCGTAGGAACCGATGAGCTGGACCGCTCAGGTATCAGCTTTCCGAAATTTAACCGGGAACTGTGCGTGGGATGCGGACGGTGCTACATTTCCTGTTATGATGGAGGACATCAGGCAATTACCATTGACAGCAACCGTCATCCGGTTTTAAATGGAAAGAAATGTGTCGGCTGTCATCTGTGCCTGACAATTTGTCCGGCAGGAGCGATCACACCGGGGAAAGTATTTTCCAAAGTGAGAAAAATGAAAGCTGCGGATGCAGAAACAGAAAAAAAGGCAGTTTAAAAACAAAAAAGCAAGAGCTATGCATAAAAAACATAAATGCATAGGAAATAAGGAGGAACCAGTCATGTATGAATGTAGTGAAGCGAGAATGCAAGATAAAATCAGCACAATGAGTAAATTTGGCGATGCAGGTCATGGTGGAATTACCAGATATTCTCTTTCCCCTGAGGCATTGCAGGCGAGAGGAGAATTTATCAGACGCATGGAGGCCATTGGTGCTGAGATCAAGACCGATGATGTGGCATGTGTGTATGCAACATTGAAGGGGTCTGATCCATCTTTGAAAAACATTGTTATGGCATCCCATTGTGATTCCGTAAAAAACGGCGGTAACTACGATGGAATCCTTGGTGTCATGGGAGCGATGGAAGTTCTGGAGACCATTGCAGCAGAAAAAATCCCGCACAAACATGACATCACAGCGATGATCTGGACAAATGAGGAAGGTTCCCTCTATCCACCAGCTATGATGGCTTCAGGAATCATCTGTAACAAATATTTGCCGGAAGATATTGCAAAAAACTTCAAGTTTGAAGATATGATGGCATCCAAATCCGTACTGGATCCGACAAAGACATTTGAAATGGCATTAAATGCATCCGGTTACAAAGGAGATATCAAAAACCGTCTGAATCCAGAAGAATACAAGGCAATGTTTGAACTTCATATCGAGCAGGGTCCGATCCTGGAAGCAGCAGGAAATGATATCGGAGTCGTAACTTGTGTCCTTGGTATGGTAAACTACCGTATTCGCACTTACGGTCAGGCAGATCATGCAGGAACTACTCCGATGAAATACAGAAAAGACGCATTATTTGCAGCAGCAAAAGTGCTGGAATATCTCCATGAAGAGCTGGATAAACTGGATCCGGAACTTGTATACACAACTGGTGAGATTGTATGCCATCCGAATGTACATACTGTTATCCCGGATTATGTGGATTTCTCACTGGATGCAAGACATGAAGATCCGAAGGTCATCGCTCAGGTAGTCAGCATCATTGAAAACATGCCAAAAGAAGTGGCAAAATGCAAAGTAGATTACGAAGTAGCATGGACCCGTGATACTGTATACTATGACAAGACATTGGTTGGTTATGTACAGGATGCTGTAAATGAACTTGGATATTCTAATCAGAAGATCAATTCCGGTGCCGGACATGACGCACAGTTTGCATCCTACATGCTCCCGACAACCATGGTATTTGTTCCTTCCAAAGACGGACATTCTCATTGCGAACCGGAGTTTACTTCCACAAAACAGTGTACGATGGGTGCTTCCGTATTATTAAATGCGGTTCTGAAATGTGATAAAGAAGATTAATACAAGTTTAAAACAGATATGTGAAATAGAAAATAGAATCTGTGAAAGCATTTTACAATTGAAAGTGTGAGTGAGGTGAGAAGATGCGAACAAATTATGTAATTACCATTGCCCGAAATTTCGGAGCAGGTGGAAAAAGTATCGGACTGGCGTTGTCCAAAGAACTTGGGATTCCATGCTATGAGCGACAGATTCTGACGATGGCTTCCGAAAAAAGCGGTATTGACGAAAAATTGTTTGTCGATATGGATGAACGTTTAAACGGTGGGTTTCTGGCAAAAAAACTGGCATCCATGCCATTCTCCACAGTGCTGGAACCAAGAGAAAAAGAGTTCACATCCGATAATAACCTGTTTAACATTCAGGCGGATATCCTTCAGACTATGGCAAGAAGTGAATCCTTTATTGTGATCGGAAAATGTGCGGATTTTGTGTTGAGACCTTATGGAAATGTTATCAATGTTTTTATCGAAGCACCGCAAAACGCCTGCATTCATACGATCATGGAGCGTACAAACGTATCAGAGCAGCGTGCCCTGCAGATGTACAAAAAGACAAATAAATACCGCAGTGAGTATTATAACCATTACACCTATGGCGGTGAGTGGAGAGATCCGATGAATTATGATCTGGTGCTGAACAGCTATAAAGTCGGAATTGATAATTGTGTCAAACTGATCGTGGATTATGTTAATTATCGATTTGGAGATTAGGTTATTGTACAGTTTATCTGCGTTATTTATAAATACTCGCTTGCGAGTGATTCTTCTTAAACTGGGATAAAATATTGTGCCACAGCACAAGAAAAATTGTGAAAAATGTACTTGCCTTTTTTGCTAAATACCGTTATTATGTATCAAAAGTCAGTATTCAGGGGAATGCGGACTGAGAATAACGACGACAGACGCAAAGAAGCCATGACCATCTCTGGTCATGGCTTCTTGCTTTTTGGATTAGGAGCGATGAACATGGCTATTTTACTGAGGCAATTATGTGAAAAAGCAAGTTATCTATATGGAATGAGGATTCTGGCCGGAGAGAACGGGACAGGCAATATCGTGCAGTGGATCCATACTCTGGAGGACGTGGAGACCGGTGGATTCATTCATGGTGGGGAACTGATCTTTACGACAGGAATCGCCCAGAAGGGGAATGAATGGCTGCTGGAATTTGTAGAGAATCTGTATGAAAGGGAAGCCAGTGGTCTGGTGGTGAATGTGGGACCTTACATTACAGCAGTGCCACAGGACGTGATCGATTATTGTAACCAGATGAATTTCCCATTGCTGGAGGTGCCATGGAAGACCCGACTGGTGGACATTACAAGGGATTTTTCTAACCAGATTTTCCAGAATGAAAAAGAAGAAGAAAATCTGGCAGACACACTGAAAAATATCGTGTTTGATCCCCAAAATGCCCGGGAATATCTGCCGGCGCTTGCACGTAATAATTTTAACATTAATGGAAAGTTCTGCATGATGGGGATTGATATCGATTTTTTGAATAGAAACGTCTATCGGCAGAAAATGTTCCGTTCCCATTTGCTGCGCAGAGTAGAGCGTATGGCTGGCACAATTGGGTATTTTGTATCCTCAGAGTCAATTTTTATTGTATTAAATGATTTTACCAATGAGGAGATCCATGAGCTGGCAAAACGACTGGAGGAGCAGGAAGGATCCGAAACTGTGACATTGAAAATTGCAGTCAGTCAGAATGAGACTGGCATCGAACACTTGCCCGTTAGTTATCAGAAGGTCTGTACGTTGCTGAGGATTGCGCGGAAACGGGGCGAAAGTCCACTCTTCTATGATGAGTTTGGAGCAAAAAAGATTCTTCTGTCCGTAGGAGACAGTGAAGTACTACAGGATTATTATTATGAAACGCTTGGTGCGCTGGAACGCTATGACCGTGAAAACAATACTCAGCATCTGGAGTTGCTGAGACGATACCTGGAACTGGACGGAAGCGTGCAGGCATTGGCAGATGCGGTATATGTACATCGAAATACCATCAATTATCAGCTTAACAAAATTAAAAAGATTCTCGGCAGAGATTTTAGCGGTCTGCAGAGCCGGTTTGAATTGATTCTGGCATATCAGGTTCGGGAATTGCTGTAAGCGGTGGGTAAGGGGGATGCTTATGTCAGTGGGAGTTAAAAGCTCTCACTGACAGGTCGCAAAGCGACTGCGTTCATGAGCAAGTAGCGAAAGCGGATTGCGAATGTCCGCTTTACAAGGAAAATACCGATTAATGTTGAGAAGCGGATGGAGATGCTGGAGTCCAATTTTCGTAAGGCAGCATGTGACCGAGATGCTCCATAACTTTTTCCTGAGAACCATATAACCTGGTCAATGCCATTTTACGGTCTAATTCCTGACCGGAGATGGCATTGGTCAGGTATTTTTTATATTTGCCGGAATCCATATTTTTCGCTTTCACGTATTTCCCAAAATAATAAAGCCGGTCAAGCTGTTCCTGGTCAGAGACAGCAGTTGTGGTCAGTTCACTGGTCATCTGGTGATGAATGTGTCCGTATTCGCCTTCCGGATTGTGTGTTACAATGGTCTGCCAGTCATTCATTTTTAAGATTTCAGCAACGTCCTTTTCGATTTCCGTCTTGCAGCTGTTCCAGTTATCGCGTTTGCCAAGCGTTTTGTCCGGATAGGTCAGCATAATGCCGATGGAGCCGGTCTGGTTGATGACAGATTCAAATTCACGGCGGCGGGTTTTGCTATTGCCGTTGGTGATACATACAACAACATAGTTCCCGTTCAACAGAAAGGAACCGCCCCAGATCGTTTCATCATCCGGATGCGCTACAATCATCAGAGAGTCATATCCTGTCAGGGCATTTTTGGGAACGTGCGACAGACTGTTCAGTTTGCCTTCGCAGTTACTGGAAAAATACCAGACCGCTTTTTTGTTTGAGTTTATACTGCAGTAGAGTGTGCTGCCAAATAGTGCCGCGAACAGTACAAGGCAAAGCAGAAGAGAAATCAGTTTTTTCTTCATGGTAAATTCGTTCCTTTCGGAGTAGTATCCTTTGCTGAAAATAAATATTTTAGATCAGATAGGGATATCTTGTTTAAGATTTATTTTTGATAAGTATACCACTTAATTTTTAAATAACTTTTAAGACTAGGTTATTTTTTTCGATTTTGTATGATAAAAAACGTTCAAATTCACATAAGATTGCCGTGGCAGTGACCAAAAGGTGTGCCACGGTAAACGTGTATTTTATGCACTGGGAGCGATGATGTAAATGACATTTTAAAAGTTAGTAAAGGTCATTGGAAAATCGAGGCAAGTTATACCCATTCACGTTCATCCAGTAAATCAACTTTCAGTTCTCTTGCATAGCGTGCATACTCAACATATTTTTCAGGATTATGTGTGTAAAAAGTAAATACTATGCTTTCATAGGCATCTAACGCAAATTGTGCATCGTCAAAAGCACGATAATAAATCCAAAATCTGATAGGATGAACCAATCCTTCCATAATTTCATAAGCGGCTTCATGAGGGGCTGTCAGGTAGATATCAAGGAGTGTGTTGATATATTCCCAGTACAGATCTGTTGCTTTTTTCAGTTGATTTACTGATTCGTAATACATACCCATTCCCGGCATACACTGACAGAGGATCAGCTGATTTTTGAATGTGTCATAGCGGCTAACATGTTGGTTTGCAAATTCATATGCTTTCTGATAATAACTGCCGGCTTTTTCCCTCCATGATGCACTTCTTTTTATACTCTCTTCCCAGCGTTCTGCCCCATTTTCATTATCAGACACAAAACTGTAGATATCATTGGTGGATTCCGTAAGCTCATTTGCTTTGTTTTGGTATATATTTCCATACATAAGGCAAAGCTTTATGTATTCTGAAATCCATTTTTCAGGGTTGTTATTGTAGAGCTGCTCCATGTATGTAAGCGACTCGGAAAAGTAGTTTTCCATCTCATCAAAATTTTCAGTGAGTCCTGCGATACCGCCCATCTCCTTATAGCAGATGGCCTTTTGATAATCAGAATCGCTTTGCTCAGCGTAGTGAAGTGCTTCTTTCTGCCAGTAACGAATGGTGTCAAGGTCAGGATAAATGTGACGGTAATGAGTTTGAATCCGAATACAGGCTTCACATAAAATGAAAGCATCTGTTTCGGAAGAACTTTCTACTTTTTCTACAAATTGTGTCAGCAGTTCAGATGCCTTTTTGTGATTTTGATTTGCTTCATAATGATGCAGTAGTTCATTGTACAGATCACTGTAATCTTTTAACGGAACCTGGTATCCGGGTTTCATATAACACCATTGAATATAGGCTGTCAAATCTTCTATTTCATCCGGGTTCTGATCTGTTTCTTCCAGAAAATGGAGATACGGGATCAGTGTATTTTCAGAGTGTCCGGTCAGTTCAACAATCGTTTTTATTTTCTGATAGCAGGTGTGAATCAGTTCTATCCGATCAGGTGTCAGCTTCTGCATGCGGGTCAGAGAAATTTTCTGCTGATACAAATCGATACATTCTTTTGCAAGTTCCTGCTGCTGTGCGAAAAACTGCTGATGACTGTTTTGAAATCCTTCCATGGAAGACATACTTAAAAGCTGATCCGCTTCGGTAATCCGGCCCTGCTCGATCAGACGATACAGTTTTGCTTTTAATGCAGAGATACTTCCATGTATGATATCATCATAGATTTTAGACATATAAGCCAGACTTTGTTCTTCTATGGACAGTTTTCGGGATAAGAGATCATCTTTTTGTCTGTTGTATTCTATGAGCAGATCTTCCTGTAGCGGTCTTTCATTAGCAAGAAGTTCGATTTTTTCTGTCAGTGTATTTAACTCATTAACAATCTTTTGGTACTCCTGGTTGCCGGCAATGACATCCGTTTGCTGCATGGAAAGATAGTCCACATCATTCAGGCAGATACGCCCATTCTTTAAAGTGACTTGCTTCAATGTGGAGAAGCATTGGGATATCTGCAGAAGAAGAGCCAGCTTTATGGTTTCGAGGTTATTACAGATGCAATAATAATGTCCGTATTTTTCACTCAACTCTTCTGCAAATTGACCGCTTTCACAGGTTATATCAGCAACATGTTCTCTGTAAAAATAGGTCAGAATATGAGGTGTCTGATGTTGTTGGAAATGAGCATAGGCGATCTCAAATTCTTCTTTTGTATATTGTCCAACGTGGGACAGGAACAAAAAGAAAACGTAGTCGGCATTTTGGATGTATGCATTATATTCATCCTGTTTGCGGGAAAGGACAAAGGCTGGATCTAATTCTTCACAAAGCTGCAGATCTACATAGAAATCTTCGTCAATCAGATGATTGTTGACTCCGAGGATGAAGCGGGCCAGTTCATTTCTCTGTTCACTCAGTTCGTTTAAGGCTGATGCTAAAAAAATTTTTATTTTTTTCATGTTGATATCTCTCTTAAGATAATAGGATTGGGTTTCTACTTGTAATTGTACCAAGATATAAGAGTGACGTATAGCCTGAAGTGACAAAAAATTCATTATTGAGAGCAAAGTCATCGTTTGTTCTTCTTTTTTATATTGAAATCGTGCAAGATATATAATATTTCATATTTTTTATAAAAAAAGACGTGACTAACTCGAGAAATTGTAGTAGAATGACGTCAGTGAGAAAATTTCCAATCAGGAAATGGAACGGAGGAAGCTGCAGTATGCAGGAAAAATTAAAAAAGCTCATTGGAGACAACATTAATTTTGTATTTGTCGGCGAAGCCGGAAGCGGAAAAAGCGAGATTTCCATCAATTTCGCAAAATGGCTGGTGCAGCTTCAGGACAAGCCGGTACATTTCTTTGACATGGATATGACAAAGCCGCTGTTTCGATCCAGAGATGTAGAGATACAGATGGAAGAAATGGGAATTATTTGTCACCATGAGAAGCAGTTCATGGATGCCCCGACGGTTGTCGGAGGTGTCAATCGTCTGTTAAAGGATGAAGATTGTTATGTAGTTATGGATGTCGGCGGAGACCATATCGGAGCACGCGCCATTGGCGGTTACGCACCGAAGCTGAACAAGGACAATACCATCGTATATTATGTGCTGAATGCGTATCGTCCGTGGTCCAATGATATCGACCATATCGATGGTACACTGGGACAGATTCTTGGTGTTTCCCATATTCAGCTTGGCAAACTTCACATGGTAAATAATCCGAACAATGGAATTACCACAACTGCAAAGGAATTTATCGAGGGCAGCCGCAAGATGTCTGAGATGGTGACACCGTATATTGCGGTTGATTTTGCATGTGTCAGAGAAGATCTGTACGAGGATGTAAAAGAATCCTCAGATGTGCCGGTATTTCCAATTGAATTGTATCTGACCTACCCGTGGTTACAGAACGACCTTACAAATGGTCAGCCGGTTCCGGGCCGGGGATGATTTCCGGAGAATCAAGCTTTCAAACATCGTGTATATCGGTGTTTAAAAATAATCAATTATAACAAGTATTTATTATCTTGAGAGGAGGATTTAATCGATGGCAAAAATCGTGGTTAAATCA
>CAKREL010000009.1 GCA_934317205.1 uncultured Eubacterium sp. | reverse complement strand
ACAAATACTCTGGTCCTTACTCCACCGAAAACTTATGACCTCTCTGACGAGTACGACCGAAAGTTTTTTGAAATGGAACTGACCAGGGGAAATGATTATCTGGAATATACCAAGAAGATTCTGAACCGCGGGCGGCTGGCATCTGTCAAACAGGGAAACTACATCGGGAGCATCGCTCCTTACGGATATCGCAAGATTAAAACTGGCAGTGGAAAAGATACCGCACACACGCTTGAAATCGTTCCGGAGCAGGCTGACGCTGTCAGAATGATGGCGCAACTCTACCTTGCCGGAAATGGATTCACACGGATAGCTGCGCATCTGGATTCTCTTGGAATCAAACCATTAAAATCTGATCACTGGTCTCCTGCTGCCATCAGTGATATTTTATCCAATCCGGTTTATATCGGAATGATACGCTGGAATCATTTTAAAACAATCAAAACAATGCAGGATGGCCAGATTGTAAAATCCCGTCCTACCAACCGCGGAACAGACTATATACTGGTGCCAGGCAAGCATCCTGCCATTCTCGACCAGGGAACCTTTGACGCCATTGCACAGCGCCGTGGGAAATCTCCAAAAATAAAACGCGGTCATGAACTGAGAAATCCATTCGCCGGACTGGTCTTTTGTGGAACTGCCGGATGTGGACGCTCCATGACATTCAAACAATTTACAAACTACCGGAGCAAAGTTCCCCGCCGGTCAGAAAGCATGATCTGTCCAAATCAACGTATCTGTCATACCAAATCGGTACAATATAGTGCTTTTGTGGAACGTGTAAAAGAAATATTATCAAAGACGGTGGATGATTTTGAAATTAAATTACAGAATGATGAAGGGAATATTGTCCGGATCCATGAGAATATCATCCGGAATCTGGAACAGGATCTGGTGAAATTAAAGGATAAGGATCTGCGTCAGAAAGATGCTTACGAAGATGGAATTTATACCAAAGAAGAATATGCTTCCAGAAATGCCAAGCTGCAGGAACAGATCTGCGAAGTGCAGCTTTCCATCCAGCGGGCAAAAGATACCATGCCACCGGAAGTTGATTACCAGGAACGGGTTTCCCGATTTTCTGACTGCCTGTCTAAATTTGAAGATACGGATATTTCAGCATCGGAAATGAACTTACTCCTCAAATCCTGCATTGAAAAAATCATATATCACAATTCCAGTGAATCCAAGCCTGGTATCGGACGATTCGTTGCCAATCCCTTTGAACTGGATATCTACCTGCGCCTGTGATCTTTGGGCGCAGGCATTATTTTACTGTATTAAGGCTTTTTCTGCCAGTAATCTCCTACTTTTATGCAAAAATAATCACTTCCATCATGTATGAGCGAATGAACTCGCGCACATGGAAATGATCTGTGCCATTGTCCGTCAGTTAACACAGGATCTGACACCGGAAGAAATCCAGAAAAGTGGTTTTGACACCTACTACGTGGATCATACTCTCGGTTTATGGCCAATGGCTGCCGGCGGTATCCCGCACAATGCCTGCGAGTACCAGTCAAAAGGTGATGCCATCACAGACCTTTTTGAAAATATGGCTGCAGAACAGAAAGCACGCACCACTTATGACAACATTCTTCGTCTGGTCAAAGATCCGGAAATCTGCGATCCCATACGTTTTCTGCGGGAACGAGAGATTGTCCATTTCCAACGTTTCGGTGAAGGACTCCGCCTCGTGACCGACCGGTTGAATTCTAAGAACTTCTATGCGTTCAACCCTGATTTTGATATAAAGGCATCCTGCTAAAACAATACAATATCTAAAATCAATACTGTACTATTATCGAACCAGTTGTAATTATTTTTAAAAAGATACTGCAAGCAGCAAATGCTGCTTGCAGTATCTTTCGGGTTGGGCTGTTTTATAAAAAACAGAGCAGTTCGTAGGGGAATCGAACCCCTGTTTTCGCCGTGAGAGGGCGACGTCTTAACCGCTTGACCAACGAACCACAACAATCGATATTATACAAAAAGTATTACTTGCTGTCAACACTTTTTTCTATTTTTTAATTTTTACTTTCCAAAAGATGCTCTCATCATCACTATGCATTCAGATAATTTCTCATATGACTATAATTATTACCTGAATACATGTGATAAGTGAGCTGTAATACTCTAATTATTCAAGAATATTAGAATAAAACTTAAGCTAATTTAGCTTTTGCAGCCTCTACTAATGCTGTAAAACCTTCTGCATCATTTACAGCCATTTCAGCTAACATTTTTCTGTTAATTTCGATACCAGCCAGTTTTAAGCCGTACATAAATTTGCTATAAGATAAACCGTTCAATCTTGCTGCAGCATTAATACGTGCAATCCAAAGCTGTCTGAACTGTCTCTTTTTCTGTTTTCTTCCTGCATAAGCACTTGTGAGAGCGCGCATTACAGACTGTTTTGCAATTCTGTACTGTTTAGATCTTGCTCCTCTGTAACCTTTAGCCAGTTTTAATGTTCTATTATGTCTTTTTTTTGCGTTTAATCCGCCTTTTACTCTTGCCATTTACGTCATCCTCCTAATCTTCTATCTTACAGATACGGTAAGATTTTCTTCATGTTCTTAACATTAGTAGCATCTGTGATAGTTGCTTTTCTAAGATTTCTTTTTCTCTTAGCGCTTTTCTTTGTTAAGATGTGACTCTTATAAGCTTTATTTCTTTTTAACTGTCCTGTTCCTGTTTTTTTGAAACGTTTTGCTGCTGCTCTGCTGGTTTTCATTTTTGGCATAATGAAATTCCTCCTTGATAAATAGTCTAATTAGCGTTTTTCGGCCAGCACCATTGTCATGCTGCGGCCTTCCATCTTCGGTGCCTTCTCCACTGTCGCTATTTCAGAAAGCGCCTCAGCAAAATCATCCAAGATGTGTTTGCTGTTCTGGACATGAGCCATCTCACGTCCACGGAAACGCAGGGATACTTTCACCTTATCACCTTTTGTGATAAACTTTCTGGCTGCGTTTATTTTGGTGTTTAAATCATTGGATTCAATATTCGGTGACAAACGCACTTCCTTGATCTCCACAGTTTTCTGCTTTTTGCGAGCTTCCTTCTCTTTGCGCGCCATTTCATAACGGTACTTTCCGTAATCAATAATCTTGCAAACAGGCGGTTTCGCTGTCGGAGCGATTTTCACTAAATCAAGCTCTGCTTCCTGCGCCAGTTTGAACGCTTCTCTTGCAGACATGATACCAAGCTGAGTACCATCTGCACCAATTACACGAACTTCTCTGTCTCTGATCTGTTCATTAATCATTAAATCGCTAATGGTTTTGCACCTCCATAAAAAAAGTGGATAGGCAGACTATCCACAATCAAATCAAATGTATTTGAAATAATAACCACCGGTCGCTCATTTGCGCCGAGGTGAGAGTGGATACTCTACTTTGTCTTCAACAACTCTGATACTATATCATATATTTTTTCCAACGTCAATCATTTTTTTAATATTTTTTCACTTATTTTGAACGCAGAATAAGCATTCCCATTATTCCATCTTGCATAGATTTAGCTTTTTGATTATACTACTTTTAAAATAATTTTTCACCTATATCTTTGAATATTTCAAAAAAGATTTTTCAAAACAATGTTTCAAAAATAGATAAAAAGAAAGGACATCCCTCTATGGATAAAACTATTGATTTACACGTACACTCTACTGCGTCAGACGGCACCTTTACTCCGACAGAACTTGTTGCAGAATCAAAACGGTGCGGTCTCTCCGCTTTTGCTCTGACTGATCACGATACCGTGGACGGTATTTCCGAAGCACTGGCAGCTGGCGAATCCTATGGGCTTGAAGTTATTTCCGGAGTAGAGCTCTCCACCGAATACAATAACACTGAAATTCATGTAGTTGGACTCTTTATTGATCCGACAAATACTGCGCTTCAAACAGAACTGGCAAAATTCCGTGATAACCGTGATAACCGCAATCTAAAAATAGTAGAAAAACTTCAAACAGAAGGATTTCAGATTACTGCTGAAGAACTGTATCGTCTGAATCCAGACACTGTCGTAGCACGTCCACATATCGCAAGATATCTGGTAAATTCCGGTCAGGTCAAAGACATGAAAACTGTTTTCGACAAATACATTGGCGACGGCTGTAAATGCTATGTGGACCGTTATAAAATTTCACCAATGGAGGCCGTGACTTTGATTCATCAGGCTGGTGGACTTGCCATCCTCGCACATCCATGCCTTTATAAAATAAAACGTACTGAGCTGACTGCCATGATTGAAGAACTTGTAGCTACAGGTTTAAACGGTATTGAAGCTGTATATCCATGCAATCTTGGCTCCGATGAAAAAGATTTTCGCGATATTGCAAAAAGATATCATCTTCTGCTCTCTGGTGGCTCTGATTTTCACGGAACTAATAAGCCATATATTCATCTTGGTACTGGAAAAGGAAATATCTCTGTACCGTATGAATTTCTGGAAACTATGAAGTCAACTATTTATCCCAAGCGGAGTTGAGACTCCCACTTCTGCACAGACGCCACTGAAAAAGTCCTTATTTTGCTGAAAAACAACGCAAGACAAAGCATATTTATCGGTTTTTTCTGCTATATAGTGTATGTAGAATTAGTTTTTCAGTAGCGTCCTGCAAGTGATGAGTAATAACAAATTGTCTTTAAGAAAACTTTTCAATAACATCTGCCACACCATCTTCATTATTATCATGTTCAGTGACAAAATCCGCCGCCTCTTTCACGCTCTGTACTGCGTTTTTCATTGCCACACCAACACCAGCATTTTTAATCATACTGATATCATTTTCTTCGTCTCCAATTGCAATTGCATTTTTAATTGGAACACCAAGAAAGTCACATAAAAATTCAACACCATAGCCTTTATTTGCTCCAAGTGGGCAATATTCTAAATATTCTTTGCAAGAGAAAAAGCTGCTGCACTTACCTTTCTCCCACTCTGCATGCATCCGTTGAAATGCCTCCAGCCGCTCTTTGTGATCTAAGTCTATCAGAAGCATTTTCGGTGGTTCTTCATACAGCATACTGTTTAAATTTCCAGTAATTCTGCATGGCATCCCCGTCCTTTTCGTGTAAAAGTCAAGTTCATTATTGCGCTCCACTGCAAGCACCTGCGTATCTGAATAAGTCTGGATATGTATACCTGCTTCAGTTGCCTCACGCAGCAAATATTCTGCATATTCAATTGGCAAACGCTTGCTACTTAATATACAATCTGCTGAGAAATCATAAATCGTACCGCCATTGTATGCCACCAGATAACAGCCTGGTCGTGTTAACCCAAGTTCTTTTGCAATTTTTCGGCCACTGCTGACAGCTCGTCCAGTCGCAAGAGCAATATAATGTCCCTGATCCACTGCATTCCTTAGTGCTTCCCGATTTTTATCTGAAATCGTCTTATCATCCCGCATTAGTGTTCCATCAAAATCAATAAAGAATATCTTTTTCTCCATACGACTGCCTCCTACGAATAAAGCGGACATTCGCAATCCGCTTTCGCTACTTGCTCATGAACGCAGTCGCTTTGCGACCTGTCAGTGGGAGTTTTTAACTCCCACTGACATAAGCATCCCCCTACCCACCGCTTAGTGCTCTACGCACTTGAAGCGGGGGAATGCTTATTCTGCGTTCAATTTTTTCATAAGATCATCTTGCTTCTTATTGTTAATACGATTGTATCATAGTTTCTTTTTTGTTACTATCTATAATTTCCCAAAATTTTAAAATTCCGGGCTTCATCACGCAAACCAAGCACAGCATTTTTGATAGCACTATCATTTAAGTTTCCACTGAGATCCATGAAGAAACGATAATCCAATGGTTCTTTGGATATAACAATAGACTCAATTCGATTCATGTTTAAATTATTGTAGGTCAAATGGGACATTAGATGATATAATGATCCACAGACATCCGATGCCTCAAAGCAGATACTTATCTTATCTGCGCCGCTCAAAGTTACACGATCTTTGGAAATCAACAGATAACGGTCTTTCGGCTGTGGGCTTGTCTCATATTCTTCTAGTATATAAAATCCATACTCTGCCACCAGATTGTAGTTAGCTGACACATAACCAGAAGTTGGATCCTGCATCGGAAGAAATGCGAAATTAACTTCTTCCCGCTGCAACACTTCGCAAGCCTCCCTCCAATCTGCACATTTTTGCAAACCACATGCTTCCGGAAAATAACATTTTGCTGCTTCTTCAGAAGATGAAATATAAGCTGCTGCCGCATGAGAGAAATCAAGTTCTTTCACTTCTACAAACCCAGTCGGAGCAAATTTTCCATGCTCTGTCAGAAGCTGATACTGCCGTTTTCTGCTGACAGACATGATATGTTCAAACAATTCCCTGACTCCGTGACTGTTGAAATCAGAATGTGCCAAACCTGCTACAGAATCTAATTTTGACACCTCGCGCTCTTTGTCAAAAACTGCCTTTCCCGTAGAAATTTTGTACTCTGCCACCTGTGTAGTCAATAGCATACGTTTTTCAAATAATTCCACAATCTGACGGTCAATACCATCAATCTCATTTCGAATATCCAGTAAATCCTTCATCTGCAATACTCCTTAAATTCAACCATATTTCACTCAAAAATAAACAAAGCGATTCTTCTATTTTTTTCACCACTTTTTATCATTTTGCCAACTTTTACAAATCAAATAACGACAACTGATTGGATTCTGGAAGCTCTGATAAAATCCCAAGATCCACCATCAAGTCAATAACTGTCTTGCTGACTTTTGTACGCTGACGGAAATCATCTCTTGAAAGAAATTTTCCGTCTTTTGCCGCCTCTACCACTGCATCTGCTGCTTTATCTCCCAGACCATCAATGGTACTGATGGAAGGCATCAGCTTATTGTCGATGATCTGGAAATGATGTGCTTTCGCTTTATAAAGATCAATTGGTAAAAACTCAAATCCACGGGCATACATTTCCTGCACAATTCGCATATCCTTATAAGTATCCTGTTCCTTTTTTGACAATGTGTCTTTCCGCCTTTCATAATCATGCATAAAATATTCCAGACGTTCTTTTCCCTGACACATCAGTTCATAGTTGAAAGATGTTGCACGGATACTGAAAAATGCCGCATAATAAGCCAGTGGATAAAACACCTTGCACCAGGCGATCCGCCATGCCATCATAACGTAAGCCGCCGCATGAGCCTTCGGGAACATATATTTGATTTTTTCACAGGACCATACATACCAGTCTGGTACACCATGCTCCAACATATCTTTTTTGTACTCCGGCCATTCTTTGCATTTTCCATTTGCAACAGCACCTTTTCGTACACGTTCCATAATAGTAAAAGCTTCCTCACTGTCTAATCCTTTACCAATCAGATACGTCATAATATCATCTCTCGTACAGATTGCTGTGGAAATGGTTGCTTTTCCTTCCTGAATCAGTGTCTGGGCATTTCCAAGCCATACATCTGTTCCATGTGACAGACCGGCAATTCTGACCAGATCGGAAAAAGCCTGTGGTTTGGTATCAATTAACATTTGCATCGCAAAATCGGTACCAAATTCCGGGATTCCAAGAGCCCCAAGCTTGCAGCCACCGATGTCTTCCGGCTCAATGCCAAGCGCCGATGTATTCTGAAATAAAGACATAACTTCTTTACTGTCAAGCGGAATTGTCTGTGGATCCACACCTGTCAAATCCTGAAGCATACGGATCATGGTCGGATCATCGTGCCCAAGAATGTCAAGTTTTAACAGATTGTGATCAATAGAGTGGTAATCAAAGTGTGTTGTGACGATGTCCGTTGTCATATCATTAGCTGGATGCTGTACTGGAGTAAATGAATAAATGTTTTCTCCTAGCGGAAGTACGATAATTCCTCCTGGATGCTGTCCAGTAGTACGACGTACACCAACACATCCCTGCACAATTCGATCAATCTCGCAGTTCCGTTTGTGAATACCACGTTCCTCATAATAATTTTTCACGTATCCAAATGCTGTCTTATCTGCCAGTGTACCAATAGTTCCTGCACGGAATGTCTGACCATCGCCAAAAATAACTTCGGTATATTTATGTGCCTTACTCTGATAATCACCAGAGAAGTTTAAGTCAATATCCGGCTCTTTATTTCCCTTAAACCCAAGGAAGGTTTCAAATGGAATATCAAATCCTTCCTTAATCAATTTCTGTCCACAATGCGGACAGTTACGATCCGGCATATCACAACCGGCTTTTCCAGCATAGCTTTTCACCAGATCCGAATCAAAATCCACATAGTGACAATTACTGCAAATGTAATGCGGACTCAGCGGGTTTACTTCCGTGATACCTGCCATGGTTGCAACAAAGGAAGATCCTACCGAGCCTCTGGAACCTACCAGATAACCATCCTCATTGGATTTCCATACTAGTTTCTGTGCAATAATATACATAACGGCAAATCCATTGGAAATAATAGAATTCAGCTCACGTTCCAGTCGTTCAACAACAACTGGTGGTAACTCTTCACCGTAAATCTCATGTGCCTTCGTATAGCAGATTTCACGCAGCATACCGTCAGAGTTCTCAATAACAGGTGGACACTTATCCGGTCTGACGGGTGCGATTTTTTCACACATATTTGCAATTTTATTTGTATTTTCGATGACGACTTCTTCCGCTTTTTCACTGCCCAGGTATGCAAACTCTTCTAACATTTCCTCCGTGGTACGAAGAAAAAGCGGAGCCTGATCATCTGCATCTTTAAAGCCTTTCCCAGCCATGATGATACGGCGATATACTTCATCCTCAGGATCAAGGAAATGCACATCACAAGTTGCCACAACCAGCTTGTTGAACTGTTCTCCAAGCTCTACGATCTGACGGTTGATATCTTTCAAATCTTCTTCGGATTCTATCGGTTCTTTGTCGCTGCGCAACATAAATGCATTATTTCCCAGTGGTTGTATTTCGAGATAATCGTAGAACTGTACAATTCGTGCAACCTCTTCCTGGGAGCTTCCTCGTAGTAATGTACGGTATAACTCGCCTGCCTCACAAGCCGAGCCAAGCAAAATTCCTTCCCTGTATTTTATAAATTCACTTTTTGGAATTTTCGGACGCCGGTTATAATATTTAATATGTGAATCCGATACCAGACGGTACAGATTCACCCTTCCAATATCGTTCTGTGCCAACATAATTGCATGATAACTTGGCATCTTTCGAATGGTTTCTTCCGTATAACTCTCCATCTGATCCAGTTCTTCCATAGTTTCCACACCACGTTCCCGCAACATTTCCACTAGTTTCACAAAAATCTCGGCTGTGCAAGCTGCATCATCTACTGCACGATGATGATGCGCCAGTGAAACATTCAATGCTTTCGCTACCGTATCCAGTTTGAATCGGTTCAGGGAAGGCAGTAGAACACGCGACAGTGCCACGGTATCCAGGACTGTTTTTTCACACGCCAGTCCTAGTTCACTGCAATTATGCTTGATAAAACTCATATCAAAGTCTGCATTGTGCGCTACCATGACTGCATCCTGACAAAATTCCATAAACCTTGGTAAAATTTCATCAATGGTCGGTGCATCCAGCACCATATCATCGTTAATGCTAGTCAACTGCTCAATATCAAAAGGAATCGGGACTTTCGGATTAACAAAAGTGGAGAAACGATCCATGATAGAACCATTTACAACCTTCACCGCTCCAATTTCAATAATCTGATTTTTAGTTGGACTAAATCCAGTAGTCTCAAGATCAAAAACGACAAAAGAATCCTTAAAAGACTGTCCCATCGGGTGCTCTACTAACCCTTTCAGATCGTCCACCAGATACGCTTCCATACCATAAATGATCTTGAAATCATCATCTTTTCCAATGGCATGATTTGCATCCGGAAAGGCCTGTACATCTCCGTGATCTGTAATTGCAATGGCTTTATGTCCCCATTTCATGGCTCTTTTGATGATATCTTTGACATCAGAAACACCGTCCATATCACTCATTTTTGTATGGCAATGCAACTCTACACGTTTCACTGGGCTGGCATCCATACGAATTGATACGAAAGACGGAATCTTTTTAATACCGATAACAGAACCAATCGTCAGTTCACTGTCAAATCGGTCAATCGTTGTCACACCTTTGATTTTAAGAAAAGCTCCTTTTGTGACGCCTTGTCTGATTTCTGGCAGAAATTCATCCTTACAGAACATTTTTACCATAATTGTATCTGTAAAATCAGACACGGAAAACATCATAATTGTTTTTTCGCCACGAATTGGACGTTCATCCATGGATAGAATCTGTCCACGGATGACTACTTCTCCCATTTCACCCATAATTTGTTCGATACGAATCGCTTCATCATCAAAATCTCGTCCATACACCACATCCGGATTATCTGATTTTTTATAAGAACCACGATCTCGAAAATCGCGTTTTCTACTAAAGACTTTCTTTTCTTCGCTACGTTCCTCTTGTTTTGCAGACTTTTTCTCTACAGGTACGGATGTTCCATTTTTCTTCTCTGCTGCTTTTTTTACAGGTTTTGTGACCGGATTTCCAGTCTCCCACGGCACTTCCGATGAACTGCTCTCCTCACCTTCCAAAAACTCTCCTTCCGGATGACGCTTCACGCCAAAGCTAGAAAGGCGGATTACGTTCTGCACTTCATTCTGCATCTTGATGTCCGCATTTTTCCGGTATTTAGACTCTTCTTTCTCGTGAAACTCCATCTGAATCTGTACAGACAGATTACAGCGCTCATTTAAGATTTTTTCCAGAATATGATAAATTTCTTCCTCTTTCTGATGTGCCAGAACCGTATCTTCCAGACTGACTCGCAGTACATTGTCTTTTTCTATATCCAAATTTGCATGACGCAGCAGATTATACTCTAGCAAGCTATAACGATGAAACTCTGTCAGAATACTGTTCCAGTACGCATCCAGCAAATTTTTCAATGTATACTGCTCAGACAAGTGAAAATTCTCAATGATTTTAATATTCATCGTATGATGTGGAAATAGCTGTCGTTTTAGCTCACTTTCCAGGAAATACACTTTTTCTTTTGGCAATAGCCTGCTACATCCCAGATAAATACGCAGGGAATTTTTCTGTCTCGTTGTGGAAACTTTTGAAACCGTGGCATCATCCAGCATACCTTGCAGATCTGTATCCAGTTTTAACTGTGGAAATACCTCAAAAAAGCTTTTTACCATTTATCTATTCACTCCAATTTATGAGTTCCTGACGCAATGCCTCTAACAACTCTGCCTCCGGAACTTTCTTTATCACTTCTCCGCGACGAATAATCAGACCTTCCTGTTTTCCACCGCAAATACCAAGATCCGCTTCTTTCGCTTCACCCGGTCCATTTACAACGCATCCCATAACGGCTACTTTTATATCCAATGGGAACTCTGACACCATCGTTTCTACTTTATTGGCCAAACTGATCAAATCCAGGCTGGTACGTCCGCAGGTTGGACAAGATACAATTTCTATGCCGCCTTTGCGCAGTCCCAATGTTTTCAGGATGAGTTTCGCAGATTTAATTTCTTCTACCGGATCTCCCGTCAAAGAAACTCTGATTGTATCACCAATTCCCTGATTCAGAATCAAGGCCAGACCAATGGAAGATTTGATATTTCCACTAATAATGGTTCCTGACTCTGTAATGCCAACATGCAATGGATATTTCGTTTGTTTGGAAATCAATTCATGTGCTTTTACACACATCATAACATCAGAAGATTTGATACTGATGACCAAATTATCATAGTCGAAATCCTCAATCATTTTCACTTTATCCAATGCACTCTCCACGATTCCTTCTGCTGTAACGCCGTGATATTTTTCCACTAACTCTTTTTCCAGAGAACCACTATTTACACCGACACGTATTGGAATATTTCGCTCTCTGGCACAGTCAACAACTGCTTTCACCCGGTCAGCAGAACCGATATTTCCTGGATTGATACGGATTTTGTCTGCACCATGTTCCATAGCGGCAATGGCAAGTCTATAATCAAAATGTATGTCAGCCACAAGCGGAATATGAATCTGCTTTTTTATCTCTGTAAGTGCTTTTGCAGCTTCCATATCAGGTACTGTACAGCGGATAATCTGACATCCGGCACGCTCTAATTGAAGAATCTGAGCAACTGTAGCTTTTACATCCTGTGTCTTTGTATTTGTCATTGATTGAATTGCAATGGGATAATTGCCGCCAATAACTACATCACCAATTCGCACTTCTTTCGTACATCTTCTCTCTGCCATTTTTTTCTCCTCGTTAACGATAAAAATATCCTACTTGCCACTTGTTTTTTATTCCCTGTGGATATTCTTTCTTATTGATTATGGTATCAGTTTTCGAATATCATTAAACATAATCAGGATCATCAATCCGAACAGGCATAATAATCCAATAAAATGCACCATTCCCTCTTTGTCTTCACTGACTCTTTTTCCGCGGATTGCCTCAATCACCAAAAATACCAATCGACCTCCATCCAATGCCGGAATAGGAAGCAGATTCATCACTCCGAGATTTGCTGACAGCAAAAGTGCCAGATTCAGCAAATTCATCCAGACATAAAAGATTCCGTCCGACTTGCTCATGTCATACGTATCTCCGATGGTTTTTACAATTCCAACCGGCCCAGACAGATCATTAACACTCACCTGGCGGGTCAGAAGCATTTTCAGACTTCCTACCGTATATTGAATCCAGTATTTCATCTCATATACACTGTACTTTAATGTCTTAATTGGACCAACTTTCGTATATTCACCGGATCCATAAATACCATATCGATAGCGTTCCTGTTCTTTATCATAGGTCGGCTGAACTTCTACAATATTTCGTTCACCGTTTCTCTCGTAAGTAACTTCTACCGTCTCACCCTCATGAAACAGTGTATACATACTGATTTCCTTGAAAAAGTGGATATGCTTGTGATTTATTTTAACAATCTCATCCCCAGCCTGCAATCCTGCCAACTGTGCACCATATCCATCTTCCACCTGAGCTATGGTGGGTGTGGATATACCAATATTTCCAAGAATGATCACTGCCAGGACAAAGGCCATGATAAAATTAAAGATTGGTCCCGCTGCTACGACACTCATTCTCGCCCAGACAGATTTTTTCTGAAAAGACCTGTTATCATCACTCGGGTTGTCCTCTCCCTCCATCATACAGGCACCGCCAAAAGGAAGTAGTTTAATAGAATACTTCGTTTCACCTTTTGTAAATCCAACGATAGTTGGTCCGAGTCCCAGTGAAAACTCATTGACTCTTATCCCATTAGCTTTCGCCAGTAAAAAATGTCCAAGTTCATGAAACAAAATAATCGCACTGAACAGCAATATCGCTATGATATACTTTATGATCATCCTACCACCTGCTTTCTATCCATTCATATACTGCTGCTTCCGTTGCCAGAATTTCTTCTACAGACGGATTTTCAATATATGTAATTTCCTCCATTGCAGATGCGATAATATCAGGAATATCAAGAAATGCAATTCTTCGCTCCAAAAACAATGCTACTGCCTTCTCATTTGCTGCATTAAATACCGTTGGGATATTTCCACCGTGACGCATTGCTTCAAGAGCAAATTTCAGCCCTTCAAATGTATCCATATCCGGTTTTTCAAATGTCATCTGGCCAAGCTTGTAAAAATCGAGACGCATACCGCGCAAAAATCTTCGCTCTGGATAATATAGTGCGTACTGAATCGGAAGTTTCATGTCCGGTGTGCCCAGCTGGGCAATAATTGCACCATCTTCGTACTGTACCATAGAATGAATGACACTCTGCGGATGTACAACAACCTGAATCTGATCCAAATCCACATCAAACAGCCATTTTGCTTCCATTACTTCCAATCCTTTGTTTACTAAAGTTGCAGAATCAATGGTTATTTTGCGTCCCATGACCCAGTTTGGATGCTTCAGTGCATCTTCCAGACGCACCTGGGAAAGCTGCTCTCTGGTCATTCCGCGAAACGGACCTCCGGAAGCAGTCAGTAGAATTTTATCAATCTTGTTTCCATGCTCTTTTTCTCCATTCAGAGACTGAAAGATTGCACTGTGTTCACTATCTACCGGCAAAATACGAACACCATATTTTTTTGCCAGAGGCATAATAATATGTCCTGCTGTTACCAGCGTTTCCTTATTTGCAAGTGCAATGTCTTTTCCTGCTTCAATAGCAGCAATGGTCGGGCGAATGCCAAGCATCCCAACAATCGCAGTCACCAGAACTTCTGCCCTCTCCTCACAGGCCACCGCCAGCAGTCCATCCATACCAGACAATACAGGAATGTTCAGATCATGAATGCGAAGAGCCAGTTCTTTTGCTTTTTCTTCTGTCTTTACTGCTGCCAGCATCGGCCTAAATTCACGGATCTGCTGTTCCAGCAGATCAATATTGTCACCCGCGGATAATGCGGTCACTTTTATATCCTGTTGTGCACGCACAACTTCCAGTGTCTGAGTACCAATGGAACCGGTGGAACCCAGAATCGCTATATATTTCATCATTTTTCCTTCTTCCATAAAAGTTTATAGTAAAGCGGACATTCGCAATCCGCTCACGCTACTTGCTCATAACTTTCTTAATTTGATTAAATCGCAAGCTGTAACAAATTTCCAGTCATATAAAAAATAATCGGTGCAGTAAAAATCACGCTGTCAAAACGATCCAGTATACCACCGTGACCCGGAATCAGTTTTCCATAATCTTTTATTTCAAAATTACGCTTAATTGCAGAAGCAGCCAGATCGCCAACCATAGAGATCAGTGCACCTGCTGCACAGATACCCGCCATCATAAAAATATATGGCACATCAACATGCATAGAACCACGGAATAAGAATCCATAAATAATAGTCAATAACGCTGCTCCCACTACACCGCCAACAGCACCTTCTACGGATTTTTTAGGGCTCAGCACTGGTGCCATCTTATGTTTTCCAAAAAGCATTCCCACGCAATATGCACAGGTATCGCAGCCCCAGGAGCACAAAAAGATGAGCCATACCAGGTATCTTCCACCCTCCAAAGAACGTGTTTCATAAATACAGGAGAGCATCACTGCCACATAAAAAACACCAAAAAACGCTGCAATGATCTGATTCGCATGAAATTTTGGATAACTGAATACAAATACGCACATACATACAATCAGTAATGCCATTACAAACATCATAATATCCGGGATAAATCCAAAGGCAACATGCAAATAATATACGATTGCTGCTACATACCCCACGATTCCTGGTGCACTTTTTTCCATTCCAAATACACGGTACAACTCAAAAAGCCCGATCAGTGAAATAATTCCCAGTACTGTCAAAAGCAAATATCCACCATGTATAATAAATAACAATGCGAGCAGCACCAGAACGACACCGCTCAACAATCTTGTCTTAAACATACTATTTTTCCTCTCTCTTATCAATTATGCCTTTACCTTACCATAACGGCGGTCACGGCTTGTATATGCCTCGATAGCTTTTACCAGCTCCGCTTTATCGAATTCCGGCCATGGAGTATCTGTAAAATAGAACTCACTGTATGCATGCTGCCACATTAGATAATTGGACAGTCTCTGCTCTCCACTTGTTCGGATCATCAAATCCGGATCCGGGATCCCTGCTGTATCCAGATAATCTGCAAAATGTGCCTCATCCACTTCCTCCATCATGATTTTTTCTTCTTTATAATCCTGCATCATCTGACGCATGGCGCGCAACATCTCATCCCTGCTACCATAATTTATCGCAATCTGAAACTGCAAACCGGTATTTTTTGCTGTGTCAGTCTCCAGTTCATCAATACTCTTCTGCAAATCCTCTGCCAGACCACTCTTATCCCCGATCACACGCACTCTGGTATTATTTTTCATTGCTTTTGTATAACAGATTTTAATATATTTGCGAAATAAAAACATTAACGTCTTTACTTCTGCCTCTGGACGGCTCCAGTTTTCTGTTGAAAAAGCATATACCGTTAAATATTTGATTCCAAGTGCATCCGCATCCTCACAAATATCCATGATCACATCCGCACCTTTCGAATGTCCATAAGTTCGTGGCATGCCCTTCGATTTTGCCCAACGTCCATTTCCATCCATGATAATAGAAACATGTGTCGGTATCTTTAAATGTGAAAGCTCCATACTATCCCCTTTCTCAGAAAAGGACATAGCATGCGCCATGTCCCCATTTCTCTTGCTTTTGCAAAACTATTATACTGTCATGATCTCTTTTGTTTTCTCTGCAACTGCAGCGTCAACATCAGCAATATATTTGTCTGTCAGTTTCTGAACCTGAGTTTCCAGATCTTTAATCTCATCCTCAGACACATCGCCAGCTTTTCCCATTTTCTTTAATGCATCGTTTGCATCACGACGGATGTTACGAACAGCAACTTTAGCAGCCTCGCCTTTTTTCTTCACATCTTTGGCAAGATCTTTTCGTCTCTCTTCTGTCAGTTCCGGGAATACCAAACGGATACATTTTCCATCGTTTGTCGGATTGATTCCAAGATCAGATGTCATGATTGCTTTCTCGATAGCTTTTACCATGGATGCTTCCCAAGGCTGAATCATGATCATACGTGCTTCTGGAACAGATACATTTGCAACCTGCTGTATTGCAGTCGGTGAACCATAGTAATCTACACGAATCTGATCCAGTACATGTGGGTTTGCACGGCCTGCACGGATAGATGTGTACTCCTCCAGTAAGTTGTTGTAAGATTTCTGCATCTTTGTCTCATAAGGTTTGATTGTCTCATTTGCCATATTTTAATCCTCCAAATATTTTCTTTTTACCTTCTGATATTGAATATCTTATATAGATTATACGGTTACTTTCGTTCCGTTAAAATCACCGCTGATTGCTTTCACAATACTGTTCTCTTCATTTAAACCGAATACATACATTGGCATTTTGTTCTCCATGCTCAAGATGGATGCAGTCAGATCAACAACAGCCAGCTGCTTGTCGATAACTTCCTGAATGCTTACTTCATTATATCGTTTCGCATCAGGATTTGTCTTTGGATCGCTATCATATACACCGTCAATTGCTTTTGCAAGCAGGATGACATCTGCCTCAATTTCAATGGCACGCAAAACAGTTGCTGTATCTGTAGAAAAGTATGGATGACCGGTTCCACCTGCAAAAAATACAACCATTCCTTTTTCAAAATATTTGTTTGCACGGTCTTTAGAAAACAATTTTGTAAAGGAACCACACTCAAAAGGTGTCAGTACATTTGTCTTCATTCCTACAGAACGGAAAATCTCAGATACATAAATGCAATTCATTACGGTTGCAAGCATACCAATCTGATCTGCCTTTGTACGATCAATAGTCTCGCTAGTACGTCCTCTCCAGAAGTTTCCTCCTCCAATTACGATACCGACTTCAATGCCCTGCTCCACAAGCTGTTTTACCTGATTTGCAACAACCGTAACAGTTGCCTCATCAAAACCAAATTTTTTATCTCCTGCCAATGCTTCTCCGCTCAGTTTCAGTAAAACTCTTTTCATAAGAATTCTGTCCTTTCCTGTTATTTTTCATTACTTCCATTATTGCGTGTTCACACCACGCAATAATATTGCTTTTTGTCAATCATTTTTATTGCATTGACTCATTTGGATTTCATTATACCATACCTTTACATTTTATGGTAGCGAAAATTACTCACAGTAAATACCGCCACATTTTTCGATACAAGCTTTTGCGACTACATTCATCGCATCAATGTAAAAGTCCGGATTCAGACTATAATTAACATTTAATACCGACAGTTCTGTACATGCAAGGATCACTGCATCGCAGCCTTGTCCCCGTAACTCATGCACAACCTCCATAAACTGATGCCGGTCGCCTTTTTCTCCGCGTTTAATCTGCTCATAAATCAAGGACATAACATCTTTTTGACGTTCCTCCGATGGATATACTACTTCAATACCGTACTTTTCCAGTGCCTTTTTATACATACCGCCGCGGACAGTACCATCTGTCGCCATAACGCCAACTTTTTTTCTTCCACGTTCAAATGCATAACGTGCAGTTTCCTCAATCATGTTAATGAATTTTCCATTCGTCAGTTCCTGTAGACGATCTGCAAAATAATGGCAGGTATTACAAGGAATTGAAAAATACTCACAGCCAAATTTCTCCATACTGCGAATATCTTCTGCTATAATATTCCAGAGATAATCCTGCTTTCCACATAAAATACATTCGGTTCTATCCGGAATTGATGCATGGTTATAAACAAGAATATCTAAATGCTCACGGTCGTTATTTACTGATGTGTTATCAATGATTTTTTTATAAAAAAGTACTGTGGCTTCTGAACCCATTCCACCTAAAATCCCTAATTTCTTTTTTTCCATATGCTTACGATTTCCTTTCCTCTATAAAAGGTAATTATTTCTTACAATAAAAATGTATCATAACACACTTTTTCGCTACCGACTATATCAAATCTGTTTTTCAATGTCAACCATATGCATTTTTCCCGGAAATAAACTTGTATAAATGCCACATCTGGTATAAAATAGTTCAGGAATCACGTTAGAAATAAGTGGAGGATTATAGATATGGAATTTAAAAACCAGCCATTCATACCAATGCTGTTTGGCGGCGACATCAATACATACAGTGTTGCACGTGCATTTTATGAAGAATACCAGGTAAAAACATATGTATTTGGAAAGTTTCCTAGTGGCCCAAGTTATAACAGCAATATCATTGAGTACCATGCAAATTTAAAAATTGATACAGACGAAGTATTTATGCAAACTGTCCGCGATTTTGCCACTGCTCATGCAGACAAGACTGTTCTCACCATCGGTTGCGGCGATTCTTACGTAGCGCTTTGCAGCCGTCACAAAGATGAGATGCCAGAAAATGTTATTGCTCCATATATCGATTTTGAACTGATGGACAGACTACAGCAGAAAGAGCTGTTCTACCGTCTCTGCCGTGAGCACGGTATTGATTTCCCGGATACCCTTATTTTCCGTCATGGCATGGACCTGGATTTTGAGTTACCTTTCTCTTTCCCTGTCATCCTGAAACCGTCTAATTCTGTCATGTACTGGGAGCATGAATTTCCGACACAGGAAAAAGTATACAAAATTGATAATGACAAGAAATTAAAAGATACCATCCGTCAGATTTATGATGCCGGATATACAGATTCTCTCATCATCCAGGATACCATTCCCGGAAATGATGAATTCATGCGCGTACTGACCTGTTTCTCTGGGAAAGACAAAAAAGTAAAAATGATGTGTCTCGGACATGTTCTTCTGGAGGAACATACCCCGCACGGTTCCGGTAATCATGCTGTTATCATTACAGAGCCGCAGGAAGAACTGATGGCAAAAGTCAAAGATTTGTTAGAAACTATTGGTTATGTTGGATTTTCCAACTTCGATATTAAATACGATGTCCGCGACAACCGTTACAAATTCTTTGAGATCAACACACGCCAGGGACGTTCCAACTACTACGTAACAGGATCTGGTTTCAATGTTGCACGCTATTTTGTAGAAGAATTTGTATACAACAAAGACATTCCTTTTAAAATTGCAAAAGAGGAACATCTCTGGATGGTTGTTCCAAAAGCAGTGGCACGCAAATATGTTCACCAGCCGGAAAACAAAGAAAAATTAAACCGCCTGATCCGTGAAGGAAAAGTAGTGAACCCGGTATTTATGAAAGGCGATTTCAACTTTAACAGATGGCTGCGCATGATCAAGAATCATTTCAGCCACTTCCGCAAATTTAAAACTTACTATCATTAAAACCAAAGGGGAATACTTATGAATTACTATACACAGCAAGATTATCTCAATGCCCTGACAGAAGCTGGTCTCGTAACTGACAGTAATCTGTACAGTCATGCCGCTGATTCCGTTCGGGGATTAACATACAATTCCAAAGAAGCTGCACAGGACACTTTATTTGTCTGTAAAGGAGCTGCTTTCCGCCCAGAATATCTGGTTGATGCTGTAGCACACGGTGCTACCCTGTACGTCAGTCAGCAAAAATTTGATCTGAATACAGAGATTCCATACATTTTAGTTTCTGATATAAGGAAAGCAATGCCATATCTTGGTAAACTCTTTTATAATGATCCATCTAAAGGACTGAATCTGATTGGTGTCGGTGGAACCAAAGGAAAATCTACCACCGCCTATTATGTAAAGGCAATCATCGATGATTATTTAATGAACCTTAAGAAAAAAGAAAGTGCTATTATCTCTTCTATCGATATGTATGATGGCGTAACAAAAGTGGAATCCCATATCACCACACCAGAAAATATTGAACTGATGCAGCATTTCCGCAATGCTGTAGATTCCAATATTGAATTTTTGGAAATGGAAGTATCTAGCCAGGCTTTAAAATATAATCGTGTGGATATGATCACGTTTGATGCCGCAATCTTTCTGAATATTTCTGAAGATCATATTAGTCCAATCGAACACCCTGATTTTGAAGATTACTTCTCTTCTAAATTAAAAATGTTCTCTCAGACTAAAAATGCACTGATCAACACAAACTCTGACTACTTTGATCGTGTTGCCGAAGCTGCAAAAGCTGCTCCAAATGTGATTACATTTGGCACCAAAGAAGGCAGCGATATCTATGGTTATGATATTGAAAAAGTTAACCACGAAATTCATTTCCGTGTAAAATGTGACCGCTTTGATGAAGAATTTGCACTGACAATGCCAGGACTGTTCAATGTTGAAAATGCACTAGCTGCAATCGCTGCTGCTTACGTATTTGACATCCCTGTATCATTTATGAAATCTGGTCTGTACCGTGCTCGTTCTTCAGGAAGAATGGAAACTTATATGTCTGCAGACAAAAATGTTATCGCTGTTGTTGATTATGCACATAACAAGCTGAGTTTTGACAAACTCTTCTCTTCTACCAGAAAAGAATACCCAGATTATGACATTATTTCTATTTTCGGCTGCCCAGGTAAAAAAGCTGTAATACGACGTCGTGACCTCGGAACCATCGCCGGTATGTATTCTAAAAAAGTATATCTGGTAGCGGAAGATCCGGGAGCAGAACCAGTAGAACAAATTTCTAAAGAAATCGCACAATATGTAGAAGCCCAGCATTGTCCATATGAAATGATTGAAGATCGCGGAGAAGCAATTCACAAAGCAATCATGGAAGCGGATGGAAAAAACATTTTACTTATCACCGGAAAAGGAAATGAAACCCGTCAGAAATATGGTAGTGAATATCTCGATTGTCCATCTGATGTGGAATATACAAAAAAATATCTGTCTGAATATGATGCTTTGCACAGATAATAACCAAAAAGCAATTGACGAAAACATTTTCGTCAATTGCTTTTCTTTTTTCTTTATACTACTGTACAACAGATTCTCCTTGCGGTTCAGGATAATAAATATAATTGCATTTCAGTACTTCACTTGACATTCCATTTTCATCAATAGCAACCAGTGATAAAATGTTATTTCCTTCCGGAATATCAATTGGTCCTGTATAACGCGCTGAATTTCTGGTCGGTGTGCTGTCACCCCAGGTATAATAAACAGTTGTTCCACTCGGCACGCTCACTGTAACGGCAGACGCCTGACGGAAGGTACCTCCATCCGGAGACACACGCGGCGCATCTGGTGCATCCAGTTCAATCACGTATTTTGCTGATACCGGTTCACTATAATGTCCGTATTTATCCATAGCAACTGCTGTCAGAGTTGTTTTTCCCTGCTCCTCAAGTTCAATAGGATCCTCATACAATATATCATCGCTAGTCGGCGTACTCTCATTCAGCGTATAATATATTTTCAGACCTTTTCCTTTCACAGAAAGAGTTACTTCAAGAAATTCATTATAATTACCACTATCCGGACTGATTACTGGTGTTTCCACCAGATATTCATCAAACAGCTTCAGAATTTTTTCATCTGATGCTTTTTCTTTGAGCGCCAGAATCTGATCATATGAATCTATGGAATCATATAACTTCAACAGATTTTTAAAAGCTTCCTCACATTTTGGATCCTGATCAATTATCTGCAGGAATACAGTTTCTGCCTGATCAGAATCTTTCATCTGCACATAAATCTTTCCCTGAAGCAGCATAGCCTCTTGATTATCCTCATCCAGTTGTAATGCATGCCCCACAAAATCTAACGCACTGGTATAATTCTTTTGATTAAGTGCTTCATTTGCTTTTTTCAATTGATAGGCTGTTGAATTCTGGTGCTGATATTGCACCACTTCAAAAGCAACTATGCAGGCAGCTACCAACACGATAATCATCATTATCAATGCTTTGTCGTTTTTCTTCTTTTTTTTCTTTAATTCCTTTGGCCGCCCCTTCTGTGGTTCGTTTTCTCCTGTTTTTGGTTGCTTTTCCTGATGTCTGTCAGATGATTTTTCTTCCATGGAAGTGTTCTTACTCCCGGTATCCACTCCTTTTTTTTCTGTTTTATGCTGAGTTTCATCCTCCAGCATAGAGCGTAACAAATCATCTTCCAATATATTGATTTCTGTCACAATCTGTGCTTCTTGCCCACAGTTAGAGCAATATACACAGCCTGGACGAATCTCAGCACCACACTTCGCACATTTCATGTTCTGACTGTCCCCTTAGCGCATTGTATCAACACAATTATTCATTAACATCGCAATCGTCATAGGTCCAACGCCTCCCGGAACTGGTGTAATAGCAGAAACATGTGGCTCAACTGCAGCAAAATCCACATCTCCACACAGCTTTTTACCTTCAAGACGATGAATACCAACATCAATAACGACTGCACCTTCTTTGATATATTCTTCAGTGATAAACTTCGGTTTCCCGATGGCAACAATTAAAATATCTGCCTGTCTACACAGTTCTTTTAAGTTTTTTGTTCTGGAATGAGTGATGGTCACAGTAGCGTTCTCGCGCAGCATCAGCATTGCCATCGGTTTTCCGACGATATTGCTTCTACCTACAATTACACAATGCTTTCCATCCATTTCAATTCCAGAACGTTTCAACAACTGAATGACACCTGCAGGTGTACACGGTAAAAATCCCTTACTTCCGATCATCAATGCACCTGCACTTTGCGGATGAAATCCATCCACATCCTTTGATGGATCAATGGAAAGAATCACCTTCTCCTCATTAATATGAGCAGGAAGTGGAAGCTGCACCAAAATTCCATGCACATTTTCTTTCTGATTCAGTTTTTGAATCAATGAAAGCAGTTCTTCCTCTGTCGTTTCCGTCGGTAATTCATAGGTCTCTGAACCAATCCCAATATATGCACACGCATTTTTCTTATTGCGTACATATACACTGGATGCCGGATCTGCACCAACCTGAATTACAGCAAGGGAAGCTGTTTTTCCCTGCTGCGCTAAATCTGCCACTTCTGCTTTCAATTCATCTTTTATTTCCTGAGAAATTCGTTTTCCATCGATCAATTCTGCCATTCTGCTATGTTGCCTCCAAATCACTTTTTTAAATCTGTTTTCTGTTCATTCTCATGCGCCAGCTTAGGAAGTATTCCCCAAACTAAGACTTAGAATAAGCCAGTGATCACACCATCTGCATTAACATCAATATTGTTTGCTGCCGGTACTTTTGGTAATCCCGGCATCGTCATGATTGCACCCGTTACAACAACTACAAATCCTGCACCGGCATCTGCATATACCTCACGTACATTAACAGTAAATCCACTTGGACGACCAAGTTTATGCTGATCATCAGACAATGAATACTGTGTCTTTGCCATACATACCGGGAACTCACCCATGCCAAGATCTTCGATTCTCTTTAATTCTTTATTTGCTGCATTGGAGTAAGTTACACCATCTGCACCATAAATCTCTTTTGCAATTGTCTCAATCTTCTCTTTCAGAGATAACTTATCATCATACAATACTTTAAAATGGCTTTCCTTATTCTCAAGGGCATCCTGTACTTTCTCGGCCAGAGCGATTCCTCCCTCGCCACCTTTCTCCCATACCTCGGAAAGTGCAAACTCACATCCACGTTCCTTACAGAACTGCTCGATATAATCAAGCTCTGCCTGTGTGTCTGTTACAAATGCATTTAATGTCACAACTACCGGAACTCCGTATTTCTGAAGGTTCTCGATATGTTTCTCAAGATTAACAATACCTGCTTTCAGTGCTTCCAGATTTTCCTGTGCCAAATCAGCCTTTGCTACACCGCCGTTGTATTTTAATGCACGAACAGTAGCAACCAGAACTACTGCATCTGGTTTCAGTTCCGCCATACGGCATTTAATATCAAAGAATTTCTCAGCACCTAAATCCGCACCAAAACCAGCCTCTGTGATTGTGATATCTGCCAGTTTCATTGCTGTCTTTGTAGCACGCACACTATTACATCCATGTGCGATATTTGCAAACGGTCCGCCATGTACAATAGCCGGTGTGTGCTCAAGTGTCTGAATAAGATTTGGTTTCAAAGCATCTTTTAATAATGCTGCCATCGCACCTGTTGCATGTAAGTCATCTGCTGTTACCGGTTTTCCATCAAAAGAATATGCAACAATCATACGGCCAAGTCTGCGCTTTAAATCTTCCATATCGTCAGCCAGACATAATACTGCCATAATTTCAGATGCTACTGTAATTACAAAATGATCTTCCCTTACCATTCCGTCCATCTTATTTCCAAGTCCAACAACAATGTTACGAAGTACACGGTCATTCATATCTAGACAACGTTTCCATACAACCTGACGTGGATCGATTCCAAGCTGATTTCCCTGCTGAATATGATTATCCATCATTGCTGCTAACAGATTGTTTGCAGAAGTGATAGCATGAAAATCACCTGTAAAATGAAGGTTCAGATCTTCCATTGGCACAACCTGAGCATAGCCGCCTCCTGCTGCTCCTCCTTTAATACCAAAGCATGGTCCGAGTGATGGCTCACGCAATGCCAGAATTGCTTTTTTCCCCATTTTGCAAAAGGCCTGTGCAAGTCCGATACTTGTAGTTGTCTTTCCCTCTCCAGCTGGTGTCGGATTAATTGCAGTCACCAGTACCAGTTTACCATCCGGACGATCCTGCACTTTCTTGATTAACTCATCACTTAATTTTGCTTTGTACTTTCCGTACAATTCCAGATCATCCTCACTGATTCCAATCTGTTCAGCCACCTTCCCAATTGGCTCCAACACTGCTTCCTGTGCGATTTCAATATCTGTTTTCATTGGTATACCCTCCTGTTAATGTATAAATTGTGAACAAAATGTTCCAAACAATGTTAAATCTAAAATATATCATCGGCAGTGTTTAATCATCACTACCACTTATAACTTGCTGAAATTTTTCAAGATCCATCAGGACACGCCGCGGTTTGGTTCCCTCCTCAGGTCCGACAACACCAGCTTCTTCCAATTGATCCATAATTCGTGCAGCACGATTAAAACCGATTTTAAACATACGCTGCAACATTCCGATAGAGCCTTTTTCTTTCTCAATGATAAACTTGCCGGCATCTGCGAAATAGGCATCCCGCTCATCCGGAGAATTAGTAAAACCACTGCCATTTCCGATATTGTTCTCAGAAGTATTTACTTTTTCCTCAACCTCTGCATTATAAGCTACCTGACCATTTTTTTCAATAATATATTCTACCACATCAGATACTTCCTTGTCAGTAACAAAAGCACCCTGCACACGTAACGGCTTCTGATAATTCTGTGGATAGAATAACATATCACCTTTTCCAAGCAGTTTTTCCGCACCGTTCATATCCAGAATTGTTCTGGAATCCACACCAGAAGTAACAGCAAATGCAATACGGGATGGCATATTTGCCTTAATCAGTCCGGTAATGACATTAACGGACGGACGCTGTGTGGCAATAACGAGATGCATACCAGCTGCACGAGCCAGCTGTGCCAATCGGCAGATTGCATCCTCTACGTCATTGGAAGCCACCATCATGAGATCTGCTAACTCGTCTACGATAATAACTATCTGCGGCATTTTTTTCGGTTTATCATCTCCTGGAAGATTCTGAATAGATTCAACTTTCTTGTTATATCCTTTCATATCACGAACACCATATTTCTGGAAAGTCTGATAACGTTCCATCATCTCAGAAACTGCCCAATGCAATGATCCGGCCGCTTTTTTTGGATCCGTCACAACTGGTATCAACAAGTGTGGTATTCCATTGTATACACTTAGTTCTACAACCTTGGGATCAATCATGATCAGTTTGACTTCATCTGGTTTGGCTTTGTAAAGAATACTCATGATAATAGTATTAATACATACGGATTTACCAGAACCAGTCGCACCTGCTATCAACAAATGAGGCATCTTTGCAATATCTGCCACAATAACATGCCCCGCAATATCCTTACCTGTACAAAAAGAAATTTTTGATGCATGATCCTGAAATTCCCTGGACTCCACAAGATCACGGAATGCGATAGTCACATTTTCTTTATTTGGCACCTCGATACCAATTGCGGATTTACCTGGAATCGGTGCTTCAAAACGAATATCCGGAACTGCAAGATTTAATTTTATATCATCCGCCAGTCCAAGAATCTTACTTACCTTTACACCCATTTCCGGTTGAATCTCATACTGCGTAACTGTAGGACCACAGATTACATTCGTTACTCTGGCATTAACACCAAAATTCGTCAGCGTCATCTGAAGTTTTGCGGACATTTCCTGCAAATGCTGTCTGGAATCTCCGGTCATATTTGGATCCCCTTTCTGCAGCAGGGAAATCTCCGGAAATACATATGCTCTGGCTGATTCTTTGCTATGCTCTGAAATTTCATCCCGTACATCAGCAATTTCCTGCTCCACTTGCTGAACAGACTGTTTTGGATGACTGCCAGTATGTGCTTTTTTCTTCATGCCAGGCAAAGCATTTGATTCTAATTCTGCAACAGGTGCTTCCTGAACCTGGATTTTAGATTGTTGCGCTGCTTTTGTCTGTATTGTTTCGGCTTGTTTGTTTGTTTCCTGATAAGAATCCTGTTCTCCGGATAAATGAATTTCCGGCTGTGGATGCTGTGCCCAGAAAACATCTGACTGCATTTTCGTTGCATCTTCTGCTTCCTGTATCGCTGGAACATCTACTTTCGAAGTTCCCCTTATACTATCTTTCTTTTTTACTTTCTCTTTCGCATCCAATGATAATTCTGTCAGATTCTCCGCTGTCTTTTCCTCCTGCTGCTGCGGATAAATCTTTGTATCCAGAGCCACTCCTGACACTTTATGATCCATACGACGTTTCTCTTGTGCCGCGGTTTTACGCTCTTCTCTACGGGCAGAACGTTCTCTGCTTCGTTCCTGTGCTTTCGTCTTTCTCCGCACTGCATCAACTTTGGCAGATTCATACACTTTTCTGCCACCTTTTGACACCCCATTGAAAAAAGAACGTTCTGTAAGTAATACTACAGATACCACAAGGATCAGGAGATCCAGAAGTACTGCTCCCATCATGCCAAAGCTTTTCGTAAAGAAAATTCCGATCAATCCCCCTATGATGCCGCCTCCGGTATGCTTACCTGCACATTCTATGTATAAAGCTGTCACTTTATGGGGCACCTGATCCCACCAGCATACAATATGTGCAAATACGCATAAAAAAAGGAACAGCAGAATACCGGCTGTCACTTTCATAATCACTCGTCCAGAATAGGCTGATCCCCTCCGGCTGTTCTGCCGGTTAGAAACCATGAAAGCCGGAATCAGGAACAGTGGCAGTGGAAACAAATACGCCAATACACCAAACAGACCAAAAGAAACATTGCTCAATGCATTTCCAACCACACCACCTTTTCCGATATTTCCGATAAAAAGCAGAATCGCCAATGCCAGAAATGCAAAAAGCAACAATTCTGCACGCCATGTAAATGTCTGCGCAGAACTGCTTTGTTTCTTCCTTGCTGTTGTTGATTTTTTACCAGATGTCTTTTTACGGGTTGATGTTTTTTTCTGAGTTGCCATATAAAACCTTTCTAATTATATTTCCCTGTCTGCTTATGCTGTCACAAAATACCCGATAATGGAAACAGTACCAATAACCAGACAGTAAATGGAAAAATATGTAAACTTTCTTTTTTTCACAATCATAAGCATTGCCTTAATGCAGATATAGCCTACTACCGCTGCGATTACCATACCAATAGCATAGATACCAATCTGAGACATATCGATTGCGGCATTTCCAATATCCTTTAGTTGCAATACCATAGCTCCCAAAATCGCCGGGATTGACATAATAAAGGAATACTTCACAGCAAACTTACGGTCAAAACCATTTAATGCACAGGCAGTAATCGTAGTACCAGATCTGGAAATTCCAGGCAAGGTTGCAATTCCCTGACAGATACCAATAATAAAAGCATTTGCATAACTAGCCTGCTTCGGTTTCTTATGTCCTTCTGGAACGTGGTCGCATATAAATAGCAATCCTGCTGTAATTATCAGACAGATTCCGGGGACAATCAGGATTTCTGAAGCAGCTGTCACCAAATCAGATGCTAAAAACCCAAGAATCCCCGTTGGAATTGTAGAAACAATCACAAGCATAACAAATTTTCGATAACCATTATGAATAACATGACGATATACACCCTGTCCTCTTTTTCCAATGAGAATCGTTAGATTGTAAATGCAATCCACTACCATACCAATAAATTCTATGGCAAGGTGTATGATATCTTTATAATAAACGATACATACCGCTAGTAACGTGCCTACATGAAGCATTACGTCAAACAAAAGACCTGTATCTGTATTAACATTAAATAAAATTTTAAAAAGTGCCAGATGACCAGAGCTACTTACAGGTAAAAACTCTGTCAATCCCTGAATCAGTCCCATAAGCACAGATTGTAGTAATGACATCAGACTTAACCTCTTCTTTCGTATAGAATACTGTTAGCATAACACATCCATTGATCAGATACAAGTTTCATTGATCATAAAATGCAGTCTGTACATGGCATCATCAATGCCGCCCACTTGATTGATAATTCCTTCCTCTACGGCCTGATGTCCCACTAATATCGTACCAAGATCCTTTGTCAGCATGCTGGTATTCAACATTAGTTCTTCAATCCTCTCCCGGCTCGTCTGACTATGTGCTGCAATAAATCCAGTAATCCGATCCTGCATCTGCTGAAAATAATCATACGTCTGTGGTGCCCCGATCACTGTCCCATTCATTCTCACCGGATGAATAACCATAGTTCCTGTAGGCACGATAAAAGAATAATCTGCAGCAACTGCCAATGGTACACCAATGGAATGACTTCCGCCAAGTACCAGTGACACTACTGGCTTACTTAGGGAAGCAATCATCTCTGCAATAGCAAGTCCTGATTCCACATCACCACCCACGGTATTCAAAAGCACCAATAGACCATCCACCGTCTGATCATCCTCCACCTCTGCCAATTTTGGCAAGACATGTTCATATTTTGTCGTTTTCGTATTGGCAGACAGACATTCATGACCTTCCACCTCGCCAATAACTGACAACATCTGAATTTTATGCTGCTGCCGGTTATCACTCATCTCAAACTGTCCATACTCTTTCAATTCCTGATCCCTGTTTTCTTTTTTTTCTGACATCGCACCATTCCTCCAATATTTTTTAAGAAGTATGTGCAATTATCAAAAAAATATGCTCGCACTATTTTTCATAATGTGAGCATATTATTTATCATATGGGTGTCAAACGTAATTTATTATTTCTGTCCAATCAGATATTTGTACAATCCCTCATATCGTCCTGCTGAAACCTTCCATGAGAAATCCTTTGCCATGCCGCGGTCAACGATCTGATTCCACTGGCGTTTACGCTCGAAGAATATCTTCTTGGAGTAGTTGATCACATTGAGCATATCTTCACCATTGTAATTAGTAAAAGAAAATCCCGTACCAGTATTTTCATATTCGTTGTATGGCTCCACAGTATCTTTTAATCCACCTGTTTCACGCACGATTGGCACAGTTCCATACCGAAATGCCATCATTTGAGTCAGACCACACGGTTCAAATCTGGATGGCATCAGAAAGGCATCTGCGGATGCATATAACTTCTGCGCCAAATCAGAATCATAGCAGATATTTGCAGAAACACGATCACCATATTTCCATGCAAAGTGACGGAACATATTTTCATAACGTTCCTCCCCAGTTCCAATCACAACAAACTGTGTATTATCATCCAGGATCCGCTCAAATACATAATCTATCAGATCAAGACCTTTCTGATCTGTCAGACGTGAAATTAATCCAATCATATATTTCTTCTTATCTACAGTCAAACCAAGCATTTCCTGCAATTTTAATTTATTTTCCACTTTCTTCTTACGGAAGTTGTCACGATTATAATTTACAAATAGCTTCGGATCTGTCTCGGGATTATAAATATCATAATCAATACCATTTACAATTCCTTGCATATCAAAATGACGGGCAGAAAGCAGACCATCCAAACCTTCTCCATAATACGGTGTCTGAATTTCCTGTGCATAAGTATCACTGACTGTTGTAATGTAATCCGCATACACCAATCCACCTTTAAGCATATTGGCATCCTTCTGAAATTCCAACTTGTCTGGTGTAAAAAGTTCCTTTGAAAAACCGGTAAGTCCCATCATCGTCTTGACATCCCATACTCCTTGGAACTTCAGATTATGGATTGTCATGATAGATTTCATTCCCCAGAAGAACATATCACCCTGGAATTCTGTTTTCAAAAACACCGGAATGAGCCCTGCCTGCCAGTCATGACAGTGGATTAAATCCGGTTGGAAACCAATCTGCGGAAGCATGGATAATACTGCTTTATCAAAAAAAGTAAATTTCTCAATATCATAACGGATATCGCCATACGGAAGGAAACAATCAAAATACTCCTGATTGTCAATGAAATAATAAGTAATACCATCCATTTCATATTTCAAAACACCGACATATTTACTCGGAACATAAGGACCGGTTCCCATATAAAAATGAGTTACATATTCAAACTGATTCCGGTATTTCTCCGGAATACAGGAATAATTCGGTATCACAACACGAACATCCCATTCATTCTTGTCAAATTGTTTTGGAAGTGCTCCGCATACATCGGCAAGTCCTCCGGTTTTAATAAATGGTACACATTCTGAAGCAGCAAATAAAACCTTTTTCATTTTGAACCCCCTGACTCTTGTTCCAGGCTTATGCCCGGTTCGCATTCAAATTTATTAGTTTTATTATACCATAGTACAGAAGTAATGTAAAAGGTCAGTTACAAAATTTGGAATTAAAAATGACCAATGTCTTCTTTCCGTGACATTGGTCATATTGTATTCATTTTTTATAAGTAGACACTCTCAATCCGATTTTGTAATCTGCGTTCAACTACTCATCCCAGTTATGATATACCTGCTGTACATCATCATCAGCATCCAATAAATCAAGGATTTTGTTGATGCAATACAAATCCTGCTCATCTGTCAGTTCAACGTAAGTCTGAGGAATCATAGTAACCTCAGCGCTAGCCATCTCGATACCTGCATCTTCTAATGCCTGTCTTACTTCACTGAAAGAATCCGGATCTGTAATAATCTCAAAACTATCCTCTTCTTCATTGAAATCTTCTGCACCTGCATCCAGTGCAGCCATCATCAGATCATCCGCATCCATATCACAATTCTCTTTATCAATGATGATCTGACCTTTTTTATCAAACATATAAGATACACAACCTGGTGTTCCTACATTTCCTTTTCCTTTTGTAAATGCATTTCTTACATTCGCTGCTGTACGGTTCTTATTGTCTGTCAGCGCATCGACAATGATTGCTGTACCGTTTGGTCCATATCCTTCATAAGAAACATACTCATAGTTTACTGAATTTGCATCTCCGGCAGCTTTTTTGATACCACGATCAATAGTATCATTTGGCATGTTATTTGCTTTTGCTTTTGCAATAACATCACGAAGTCTGCTATTATTTGCAGGATCCGGACCGCCTTCTTTTACTGCTACTGCAATCTCACGTCCGATAATCGTAAAGATTTTTCCTTTTGCAGCATCATTTTTTTCTTTTTTATGTTTAATATTTGCAAACTTTGAATGTCCTGACATATTTATCTCTCCCTATCTTATTTTTCAAAACTAACTTTCATTATAACACAACATCATTATTCTGACAAGTTTTGATTTTCTTCCTCTTCTGGTTCTTTTGTCACGCGTACAGTTCGGATCACCCTGTGCTCTACAAGCAGAACATCAAATCTGTAACCATATGCACTGATTTCATACGTCTCACCATTCATCGGAATCTTGTTGATTCGTGAGATCAAAAATCCACTCAACGTATCAAAATCTTCTGTTTCTTCATTCTCTATTTCAAGAAGTTCACATACTTCATCAAAATCTGTCATACCGTCAATGATATAACTTCCATCTGCTTCTTCAACGATTTGTTCCTCTTCTGCATCATGCTCATCAAAGATATTTCCCACAATCTCTTCCAAAATATCTTCCATGGTCACAAGCCCCGATGTCTGTCCGTACTCATCTACTACAATTACCATATGGATTTTCTGAGACTGCATATTTTTAAACAACACATCAATATTTCGTGTCTCAGGAATAAATGATGCCGGACGGATCAGATTATCAATCCTGGTTAGCTTCTTTTTCGGATCCACACAATCCTGCATCTGATTCAAAAGGTCTTTAATATGTATGATACCGATAATATTATCAATATCATCCAGATAAACCGGATAACGGGAATATCCCATATCGCGAATTTCTGCTAATACTTCCTGCAAGGAACATGCCCCATCCAGTGCCATGATTTGCTTACGGTGTGTCATAATATCCTTTGCTTCTTTCTGATCCAGCGTAAAAATATTATTGATCATCTCCGCTTCACTCTCCTGAAGCACACCATTTTCATGTCCCTCATTTACCATAGACATGATTTCCTGCTCTGTCAGATCTTCTCCGCTTCCTCGGCGGTTTTTTCCAAATAGTTTCTTCAATCCTTTTTCAAAATAATTTAACGGACTACTGTCATCCTCCATTGTCACATACTCCTTCTGAGATTTTCCACTACTTAAAATAGAATAGCATCTGCCCGCACATCCGTCAAGATTATGTACTTCACAGTTCCATACTGATCCGCAATGCTTTTCCTACTTTCTCCATAATTTCGCTGTCGAGATGACAGATTTTATCTTTTAACCGCACTTTATCAATAGTACGCAACTGTTCTAATAAAATCACAGAATCTTTCACCATATGGTAACGAGTTGCACTCAGTTCGATATGTGTCGGTAATTTTGCTTTATTCATCCGTGACGTGATTGCTGCACAAATCACTGTCGGACTGTGCCGATTTCCAATATCATTTTGAATGATCAGCACTGGGCGCACGCCCCCTTGCTCCGACCCCACCACCGGGCGCAAATCGGCATAATAAATATCTCCTCTTCGAATTAACATGTTACACACTCCATTTGTTCAGGTTGTTTTCATTCTTCCCTCATTTTTGCATGTGTATTCTATTTTCCGAAGAATTTTTTCTATACTTATTTCTGCTTTACATATACTCGTGGAATTCGTTTATTCAGGTCGCAGACAAATTCATAATTAAACCGTCCGGACAGATCTCCGAGTTCTTCTAATGTAATGCATGCAGCACCATCCCGTCCAATCAGAGTCACAGCATCACCCGGACACACATCTTCGATATCTGTCACATCCACCATCATCTGATCCATACATACTCTTCCGCAGATTGCTGCACGTTTTCCATGGATCAGCACATAACCTTTATTGGATAAACTGCGTGGATAACCGTCTGCATAACCTACGGGTACAGTTGCGATCCGCATTGTTTTTTCTACTTCAAAAGTACCACCGTAACTAATGATTCGCCCTGGCTCCAGCTCTTTTACATGAACCACATGGCTTTTCAAAGACAGTAGTGGTTGCAGATCGATATTATTTTTTTTCACTTCATCGGATGGCCACAATCCATATAAAATAATGCCTGCACGCACAATATCCTTATTATATTCGGGCATATCCACAATTCCTGCACTGTTTGATACATGATGGATTGGAATAGATACCTGACGTTCCTCCAGCCAGTCGATCATCTTATCGTAAGCATCTGCCTGTTTTTTGGTAAATGTCTTGTCAGTCTCATCTGCCTTTGAAAAATGAGTAAATATTCCTTCTATCATAATATTCGGCAACTTAGCGATCTGTGCAATCTCATTCGCTGACTGCTCTGTTACCTGATAGCCAATGCGGCTCATGCCAGTGTCTAACTTAATGTGGATCTTACAGATTTTATTCTGCCTTACGGCTTCTTCTGACAACTGTTTTGCACGAATGAACGAAAAAATAGCCGGGCGCAGATTTTCTTTTACAATCTGTTCATCATATTCTGGGAACGTATAACCCAAAATAAGAATTGGTTTTTTTATCTCATTACTGTAAAGTTCCTCTGCTTCCTCCGGTGTGGCTACTGCATAACCCCAGACATCCTCACGTTTTTCCATGACTTCAGCCAGTGGAACTGCACCATGTCCATACCCATCTGCTTTTACAACAGCAATAATTTTTGTATCCTTGCTGATGCAACGATGTATTTCATCCAAATTATGTGTTAACGCATCCAAATCAATGTCTGCGCTTATTCTACGATATTCTATCATTTCTTCGTGTCCTCCTGTTTCCGCAACACATCTATGATTCCTTCCACAATATCACTAGCCATCATTGCATAGTGACCACATTTCGGTACTGCAGCATCTCCTGCCAGTCCATGAATGAAAACGCCTAACGGTGCTGCTATCTCCGGTTCTACATGTTGTGCCAACAGTGCACCGATCATACCGCTTAATACGTCTCCGGATCCAGCTGTCGCCATTCCTTGATTTCCACTCAAGTTCAAAAAGCAACTGCCACTTTTGTTTACTGTTACTGTATGTGCATCCTTCAAAACCACCGTTATTTGATGTTCTTTGGAAAAATCCGTTGCTGTTTCCACCAGTGCATCCTGAATCTCGGAAATTGGCTGTCCTGTGAGTCTGGACATCTCGCCAAGATGCGGTGTAATGATCATTTCTGTCTGTATCTCATTCCACCAGTCCGGCTTTTTAGCAATCAAATTAAGCGCATCTGCATCACACAGACATGGAACATGTACCTGTCGAAGCAGTTCATACAACATACGCTCTGACAATTCCGACTTTCCAATACCCGGACCTGCCACTACTGCATCAGCCCAATGCAATTGCGTTTCTACAAATTTTACCACATCTGTCCCTTCATTGTAAACCGCCAGAACAGCCTCAGGCACCTGTTCTTGCAAAATCAGACGATTTTGTTCAACTGTAACTACTCGAACCAGACCGCATCCCATCCGATATGCTGCTTTCGCCGCAAAAACTGCAGCTCCGGCCATCTGTGCAGAACCAGCCAGAAGCAACAATTTTCCGTAACTTCCTTTATTTGAACGTTCTTTGCGCTTTGGCAGAAGCTTCAGATCAGACACCTCCAGCACACACATTTGTGGCTTTAAATCAAACAAACTCTGTTCGTTGATTCCGATATCTGCCACCACAAGTTCACCGGTATATTCTGCTCCCGGATACAGCAGTTGCCCTCTTTTTGCAAATCCAAATGTAACTGTCAAATCTGCCCAAAAAGCAATTCCAAGCACCTGACCGCTACTTCCAGATACACCTGAAGCAATATCTATTGCCACTTTATAAGCATTCATTTTATTCATCTGTTCCAGGAGAGCTGCATACCTGCCGGATACTTCCCGACAAAGCCCAATGCCGAAAATAGCATCTACAACCACATTCCACATTTGTTGAAATGCTTCATTTGCTTCACATATCGGTACACCGTAATTTTCTGCAACCTGCATCTGATGTGCCGTCTCAGTGGTCATTTTTTCACGATTTCCAACAAAACAGATAGCTGTCTGATATCCTTTCAAAAATAACAGGCGCGCAACAGCAATACCATCACCGCCATTATTACCTGCTCCGCAAACGACAAGCACCTTTGTCTCTGTTTCTGGATAATGCTTGATAATCTCCTGCGCTGCTGCCATAGCTGCACGCTCCATTAACACAACTGAAGGCATGCCACACCGCTGCATAGTATTTTCATCACATTGTTTCATTTCATGACTGTCTAAGATATATTTCATACAATTATTCCCTTCTGCCATATCCTCTGCCTGATTATATCGTGATTACATCACTCAATAATTTCGCCGTTCGTCAATCATGCAAGCATGTTGACTCGCTTGCGCTCATTATATCATAATTCTTCAATAATAAAATGCGCTCTGTCCATAGAACAAAGCGCATTTTATAACGTCTCATCGATGCTTATTTATTTCTCATCCTGTCTGCGAACAATGTTATAGGACAGTTGCATTAAACTGTCAGACAAATGAACATTTTCTACTACCACATCATCCGGAAGTTCCAAATCCAGATGTGCGAAATTCCAAATAGCATGAATGCCAAGCTCTACAAGCTTTTCTGCTGCCCGTTCTGCTTTTTCCTTCGGCAGTGTCAGCACAGCAATATCTACTCGCTGTGTCTTTAAAAACTCTGGAAGTTCATCCATCATATGTATTTCAATGCCACGGACTGACAAACCTGCCAGTGCCGGATTAACGTCAAACAATCCCGTGATAACAAATCCACGTTTTTCGAATTTAACATAATTTGCCAGTGCCTGTCCCATGTTACCAGCTCCGACAACGATGATATTATGCTGCCTGTCAAGTCCGAGAATCTTTCCGATTTCCTCATACAGATACTGCACATTATATCCATATCCCTGCTGTCCAAATCCGCCAAAATTATTTAGATCCTGTCTGATCTGTGATGCTGTGACTTTCATACGGACGCTTAGTTCATTGGACGAAATCCTCTCCACTCCAGCATCTAGCAATTCTCCCAGATAACGATAATACCGGGGCATACGGCGTATGACAGCCTGCGAAATTTCCTTTTGCATTGTTTCTATACTCCTCCAACCATCTGTAGTTCTCTACAGTTATCTATGGTTATTATATACACATAAATTCTTTTTGTCAATTTTTTATCAATCAGATGCAAGTTCTTCCCACTCTTCATACAACTGTTCGAGTTTTTCCTGTACTTCCACCTGCTCACTGTGCAATTTTCCAAGCTTTGCGGAATTTGTCGCTACCGCAGGGTCCTGAAACTGTTCATCAAGTGCTTCCAGTTTTTCCTCCAAAGATTCAATTTCTGCTTCAATTTTCTTCACACGGTTCTGAATCTTACGTTTTTTCGCCTGTTCTTCTTTCTGAGACTGCCAGTCCGTCTTTCCTTCTGACACTTCTGCGGTACTTATTGTTACTTCTGTCTCAGAAGAGGTTAGATATGCCCGCTCGTTTGTTTCTTTTTTCTCCAGATAATAATCGTAGTTACCGATATAATTAACGAGACTATGCTCTGTCAAGTTCAGGATACGTGTTGCTGTCCGGTTAATAAAATAACGATCATGGGATACAAAAAGCACGGTGCCTTCATAACGGTTCAAGGCAGATTCCAGAATCTCTTTAGATGCGATATCCAAATGGTTTGTCGGCTCATCCAAGATCAGGAAGTTTGCTTCAGAAAGCATCAGCTTTGCCAGTGACAGACGGCCGCGCTCACCACCGCTTAAATCACTGACACGCTTGAATACATCATCCTCGGTAAACAAAAATGCCGCCAGAATGTTTCGAATACGGGTCTGTGTCAGCTTCGGATAATCATCCGCGATCTCCTCCATCAGCGTTTTTTCCATATGGAGCACTTGCTGTTCCTGATCATAATAACCGATTTTCACATTTGTTCCGAGAGTAAAAGAACCTGCATCTGCATTTACTTTTTCATTCAGAATCTTTAAAATTGTTGTCTTTCCGGTTCCGTTCTGTCCAATCAATGCTACGCGCTCTCCGCGCTTGATTTCAAAAGAAATATCCTGAAACAGTTTCTTATTTTCGTAAGCTTTTGACAGACCTTCCACCCGCAGTACATCATTTCCACTGATAATGGACGGTGTCAATGTCATATGCATCTCAGACTTTTCTTCCTGCGGTTTTTCTAAAACATCAATTTTTGCCAGCTGTTTTTCACGGCTCTCTGCACGTTTGATAGATTTCTCGCGGTTAAATGATTTCAGTTTTTCAATGACTGCTTCCTGATGCTTGATCTCACGCTGCTGATTATAATAAGCACGCAGTGCTTCCTCTCTTGCAAAAGCAGCCTTTGCTGCATAATCCGTATAATTACCGTCATAAACTGCAGATTTATGCATGCTGATTTCCACTACTTTTGTCACAATCCGATCCAGAAAATAACGGTCATGGGCCACGATCACAACAGCTCCCTTATAATTCAGTAAAAAAGTCTCCAACCACTGAATGGATTCAATATCTAAGTGGTTCGTCGGCTCATCCAACAAGATAATATCAGGATGAGTCACCAGCAATCGTGCCAGGGATACACGGGTTTTCTGTCCACCGGACAACTCATTACAATGTTTTTCAAAATCATCCTCGGAAAATCCAAGACCTTTTAAGACACCGGAGACCTCACTACGGTAAGAATAACCGTCCCTGGCTTCAAATTCATGCAGCAACTTATGATAATTTTCCATATAGGCTTCCATATCCTCTTTTGATACGGACTGCATTCCTTCTTCCAGCTCGCGTATCTTCTGTTCCATATCAATGAGCTGGCGTTTTCCTTCCAGAACCGCCTCATAAATCGTCCGCTCATCTGCGATATCCTGATGCTGCGCCAGATAGCCCAGCGTTTTTCCTTTTGCAAGGGTTACCGTACCTTCATCTGCCGGCAGTTCCCCAACAATAATTTTCAACAGTGTGGATTTTCCGGCACCGTTAATTCCGACAATCGCCACTTTTTCCTGATCTTCCACATGAAAACTCACATTTCGGATCACCGGATCCACACCAAATGATTTACTGATATTTTGACATGCTAAAATCATATGTTTCTTCCTCACCTTAAAAATGGAATCCTGCAGATTGCAGGATTCCTGTTTCTCATTTTTCTTCATCAGAATAAGATTTCCGTCATAGCAGATAGTTTTATACTTTTCTATTCTGTCTGATACGAAATCATTATTCATGTCTGGCAGATTGCAGAATCAACGGTTAAACTGATACTGTTTTTCCGATATGCATCTTATGCATACATTTTTTCCAGTGTCTCACGGATTGCTTTGATGAAATCAAGGCTGTTTAATACAACTGGATTTTCCAATTCTGTAATTAATGCCAAGTCTTTTGTCATTTTACCAGATTCTATTGTATCAATACAAGCTTTTTCCAGATTATCTGCAAATTTTACTAATTC
>CAKREL010000008.1 GCA_934317205.1 uncultured Eubacterium sp. | reverse complement strand
GTCGATTACCGACGGCGAGAAACTCAAAAACAGTTTCATTTTTCCGTCGCTGACAACAGTGTAGCAGTTCTTTTTGTCTATGGTCAAGGGAACCGCGTTGCGGTGGCTCTGGTCTTACCTCTGGCTCAAAATCTAAAAACAGTTTAAAAAACCGTATGGTACAGATTTATAATTGCTTTGCGTTTATCCATAGTTACTTATTTTGGTGGCGAAGCCACTATATGTTCTTAGATTCTGAGCCTGAGGAAGGATTTCAGCTACCGCGCAGCGGCATGCCCTTGAAAGAGAAAAAAAGAACGGCTACACTGTTGCCAGCGACGGAGAAAATCTACATGTTCTTGAGTTCTTCGCCGTCGGTAACAAAGGGAAAGCCGTTTCTTTTTTATTCTGTCAAGGGTAGCGTACGTTGTTCAATTTTTAAATTCGGTTCATTTTTCAATATGTAAATCTGCGCATGCAGCACAACAGTTATTTTGCCATTAGTTTATATGCATGCGTGTCACGCGGTGCCACGGCGTAGATAAAAGAAGCTGGTAGCAAAACTCCAAGGCAAGGCGGTAGACTGATTTTCGTTATCGGCGCAGCGCAGATAGAAAATCATTCGTGCCGGCATTGGAGTTTTCTTCCAGCTTCTTTTTAAACTAGCATAAACTAGAATTAGAGACGATTTATGATGTCGCGTTTGTAATCCAGAAACGTCTCGGTCAGATAAAAATCATCTGGCCGTGGTTTCTTTTCGCTGATTACAATCTCGTCTTTGATCTCACCAGGTGTACCGTTCAAGATATAAATGCGGTCGGATAAGAGAATTGCTTCATCGATGTCGTGTGTGATGAACAGTGTGGACAGATCAATGTGAGTCATAATATTCAGATACCATTTATGAATATTAGACTTTGTGATAGTATCCAGAGCAGAAAAAGGTTCATCCAATAATGCAACCCCATTGGAAGACAGATAGGTTCTTAAAAGGGCAGCACGCTGGCGCATACCGCCGGAGAGCTGGCTTGGATACTGATACTGCGTTCCTTCCAGACCAAATCCTGCAAAAAGCGGGTTGGCTTTTTCGCGGGCCTCTGCTTTTTTCATGCCCTTTAATACAAGCGGCAGTGATACGTTATCAATGATCTTTTTGTGCGGAAGCAGCAGATCTTTCTGAAGCATGTAACTGATCTGTCCCGGCGTGGAAGTAATATCTTTGTCATTCAGGTAGACATGTCCTTCCTCCGGTGTGGTCAGTCCGGAAAGAATGTGAAACAATGTCGTCTTTCCGGAACCGCTGACACCAAGAAGGCAGACCAGCTCGCCTTGATTTAATTCAATGTTGATATCTTTGATGATCGTCCGCTGTCCATATATTTTTGTAATATGTTCTGCTTTTAATAATGCCATTATAACTAACTTCCTGTGTAAATATTAATTACCGCCCAAGTAGTCGTTTGAGAATCCCTTGCCTGTCAGGTCTGTAGAGGTCAGATTGTTATCTGCAAGCCATTTGTAGAATGCATTCCAACGGTCTTCGTCAATAAAGCCCCATTTCTGAGCGTCTGCGACATATTGATCAGAAATGTACTGCTGAGAAGCCTGAACCAGTTCTTCAGATCCGCTTAAGGAACCTGTGTTGTCACCTGCGATGAGCATATTTGCAGCATCTACCGGATTCTGGATAGCATATTCGTAACCTTTCTGAGTCGCTTCAAGGAATTTTTTTGCAACATCAGGACTATTCTGTAAAAATTCATTGTTTGCAATGATAACTGGTGTGTAGTAATCAAATACTGGATTTACATCTTTAAAGAAGAAGAAATCGCAAGGTGTTTTTTCTACATTTGCATTAATTCCACCCCATCCGTAAAATACCCAGATTGCATCTGTCTGATGAGCTGCCAGTGCAGCTGGTTCATCAGTGATGTCATTTGGAATGAGATTTACTTTTTCAAAATCACCACCATCTTCATTGACAACTGTTTTTAAAGTTGCAAGCTCAATCGGAGACTCCCATGTGGAATAGGTTTTTCCTGTCATTCCTTTTGGAGTGTCAATGCCGTCACCCTGGCGGGAAAGGATACCGGAAGTGTTGTGCTGGAGAACGGCAGCAACAGCTGTGATACCAAGTGGATTGTCGGAATCCAGAGATGCAGCCATTGTATCCTGCGCTTCGATGGCAAACTGAGCCTGACCGGAGGCACACATTAATGCAGCACCATCCTCTGGCGGCTGAACGATCTGAACATCCAGACCGGCCTGCTCATAGTAACCGAGCTGCTGTGCAACGTATAAACCGGTGTGGTTTGTATTTGGTGTCCAGTCCAGACAGAATGTGATTTTTGTCAGTTTCTTCTCAGAATCGGAAGTGCTTTCAGCGGCAGAAGAACTGTCTGATGCATTTCCTTTTGCGGCGTTGTTGTCAGCGTTCCCACATGCAGCCATGGAAAATACCATAGCAGCTGCCAAAGATGCGGCAGCAAGTTTCTTTAAAAAATTGTTTTTCATATTTCTTTCCCCTCTTTTTCTGTTCTTATCCATGGCATGGATAAGTTTCTGATAATATTGACTGCGAGCATCAGCAGTAAACTGATGATCACGATAAAAATAATAACGGCAAACATTTTGTCGAAAGCATATGCTTTTTTTACACGGGTCATATAGACACCCAGTCCGTTAAATCCACCGAGCCATTCTGCAACAACTGCGCCAACTACAGCGTAAGAAGCAGAAATCTTCAAACCAGAGAAAAACTGGTTCAAAGCGGATGGAAATTTTAAATGCCGGAAAATCTGGATTTTTGTGGCGCCCATGGCACGCATCAGATTAACAGCATCTGGATCCACACTTTTGTAACCGTCCAGCAGACCAACTGCAATCGGGAAAAAGGTGGTGATGACAACCAAAGCAATCTTTGGAGCCATGCCAAATCCCATCCAGAGTACCAGAACCGGCGCGATGGCAATGGTTGGAATCGTCTGTGTGATAACCATCAACGGATAAAAGGCCCGGTTGATGGTCAGAAAACGATCCATCAGTGTGGCACTGACAAAGGCCAGCAGGATACCAATACACAGACCGTAAAATGCTTCCTGTAGTGTGTATCTGGCATGCATCAGGATGAGTGGCATATCTGAAATCAGAGCTTTTGCCACATTGACCGGAGATGGCAGCATATAAGCCGGAACCAGTCCTGAGATGCAGATGAGATACCAGACCAGCACAATCAGACATAAAGCGATGATTGCCGGGATCTTACTGGTGATGTTTTGTAACTTTTTTGTCAATGGTCAGTACATCTCCCTCAGGTTTAAAAGATATTTTTACATAAGTATTCATTGCAGGACAACCTGCTTTTGCAGCAACGAGCTGGCAGTTTTTAACGATTTCCATCAATTCATTATAATCCCCTTCAATGGATGTCTCGCACGGTCCTACGTAATAATTCAGACCGGTGGATTTAATATAATCGATGACTTCGTCTACGATGCGGATTACTTCGTCTTCATCTGTGACTGTTGGTAATACTTGAATAGCTACACTTGCGTTCATTTTTTCCTCCAAGAAATAATAGTTGTTACATTAAGTTACGTTTATTGATGCCATAGCAGTAGAACAAATGCATTTTGCCTCATGTCCAAAACTTGTAAAATTATATGTCAGGGCAATAAAAAACATCTACCGGCTGGCAGATGCACTTAGAAGTTTGCATATTTTCCTATAACCCTAGGGTAAATAACACTTCCTTCGATGGCATTGCCCAACAGGTATAAGGGTCTAAGGTTTAATCCTTACTCTCAGCGAATGGCTCCCCTGGTTCATTTATAAAGCGAAAAGACGCTTGTATGGCACTTTACGTGTAGAATGTTACCGCAGGAAAGGAAAATTGTCAAGATTTCTTGTAAAACAGATGGAAAAATGTTATTCTAAAAAATAAAGGTCAAAAAGATGTGAATGGAGAAAAATGCTTACATTTGCTGGAATTATCAGTATGTCTGTAAAACGGATAAAAATGATACAGTGATTTAAATATTATAAAAGCTGAAATGTTTTGTAACATTTTTACGTTATATCAAGAAGGAGTTATATAATAATGAATGCAAAAATAATTATTGCTACACACAAACTTTATGATATGCCGCAGGATGACATTTATCTGCCGGTTCATGTTGGCAGAGAAGGAAAAGAAGCACTTCCATATCAGCCGGATAATACCGGAGATAATATTTCTGCAAAAAATCCAAGTTACTGTGAACTGACAGGTCTGTACTGGGCATGGAAAAATCTGGACTGCGATTATCTGGGGCTGGCGCATTACCGTCGTCATTTTTCTATGAAAAGCAAGTCTTTTCAGAAAAATCATGCGCTAATGGAGAGTGTGCTGACCGGGGAAGAATTGAATCAGCTGATTCCAAAGTACAAGATCATTGTTCCGAAAAAAAGAAACTATTATATTGAGACATTGTATTCTCACTATGCGCATACACATTATGCAGAGCATCTGGATATCACCAGAGAGATTATCAGTGAGAAATATCCGGAGTATCTGGAGAGCTTTGACAAAGTGATGAAACAGACTTCCGGTTATATGTTTAATATGTATATTATGGAAAAGTCTCTGTCAGATGCATACTGCAGCTGGCTGTTTGATATTTTGTTCGAACTGGAAAAACGGGTTGGAGACAAAGAATATTCATTTTTCCAGGGACGTTTTTACGGCAGAGTCAGTGAAATCATCTTTAATGTATGGCTGATGAATCAGAAAGAGGAGATAAAAGAGATCCCATATATTCATATGGAAAAGATTGACTGGAAGAAAAAGGGGATGGCTTTCCTGAAGGCAAAATTTGGAAATAAAAAGTACGAGGGAAGTTTTTAATAAAAAGCGAAACATTAGAAATGAGAAAGATTTATGAAAAAGAAAACTTATATACAGGTATTGGGAGTATTTGCCTGTCTGGCGGTTGTTGCACTGCATGTGAACGGATGTTTCTGGCAGTTCAGTTATGACCGTTACTGGATTACTGCAAATATAATCGAGGGTATCTGTTATTTTGCGGTGCCTGTGTTTTTTATGATATCTGGTGCCACACTTTTAAATTACAGGAATCGGTATTCTACAGCTGTATTTTTTAAAAAGCGTTTTTTAAAAACAGTGATACCGTTCCTGGCCTGGTCCGTGATTGGTGTGTTGTGGCAGATTTTTGCTACAGGAATTGTTCCGGAAAATTTTGGCGCACTACTTGGTGGAATTGTAAATACCAGTTATGTCAGCATTTACTGGTTCTTTCCCGCATTGTTTGCTATTTATCTTGCGGTGCCATTTTTGACTTTGATACCAGAAAAAGTGCGAAAGCGCGGATTTGGTTATGCTATTTTGGCTGCATTTATATTTCAGTCGTTGCTACCACTGATATTTTCCTTATTTAATATTACTTATAACACCACATTGAATATGCCGGTGATGGGAGAAAATCTGATTTTTACTCTTTTGGGATATTGGATCAGCAATTATGAAATTGAAAAGAAATGGCGGTATGGTATTTATGGATTGGGGCTTGCGGGATTGCTTATGCATATCTGCTTTACGCTGATGCTTTCCTATCAGGCTGGTGGAATCGTGCAGACTTTCAAAGGATATTTAAATGTGCCGAGTGTTCTGTATGCAACGGCGGTTTTTCTTTTGTTTAAAAATCTGGAGCAGAAGAAAATCATGGGGTTACTGGAAAAAATAACCCGACCGTTTGCAGGACTTACGTTTGGAATTTATCTGATTCACTGGTATCTGATCCAGGTTGCAGTAATTTATATAAAAGTACCGGATACAAGTATTGTCTACCGTGTATTCGGAACCATTTGTATTTTCCTGATATCAGCATTAATTGCAAAAGGTCTGCAGAAAATCCCGGGTGTGAGAAAAATTATTCCATCTTAAAATAAGGTAGACAACAGAATAACAATATGATAAAGAAATGTGAGTAAATATGAAGAAACAAGAAGAAAAACGCATTGAATGGATCGATGTATTAAAGAGTCTGGCGATTTGCTGTGTGCTCCTGGTTCATGCGGCAGATAATGTATATACATATGATCTGGAACATATGCAGCTTTTACCTTGTCACACCAGAATTTTTGCATATGTACTGCTTTCAATTGGACGGATTGGTGTGCCGATTTTCATGATGGTTACCGGTTATCTTTTGCTGGATAGGGTCTTTGATGAAAAAAAATGTGTGCATTTTTGGAAAAGAAACCTGTTTGGACTGTTTTTGACCACGGAAATCTGGATTATAATATACAATATTTTCCTGATCCATTTTGATGGAAGAGAGATAGAGGGACTTGAATTTTTTGAAAATATGATATTTTTGAAATATTTGAATGTGCCGCATATGTGGTATATGCCGATGATCATGGGAATTTATGTATTTCTGCCGTTTGTGGCGATGGTACTGCACAGGATCCGACCGGGGCTTTTGCGTTTTCCGATGATTCTGGCTATCGCATATATTTTTGTGCTTCCGGTCATTAATGTATTTGTGCAGGCAGCAGGAGAGGATCCTCTTCTGACGTTACCGTCATTGAATTTTTCCGGTGGATTTTACGGAATCATGCTGATTTCGGGCTATCTGATCAAAAAAGACTGTTTTAAAAAGATAAACGGCATTGTGCTGGTAGTTGCCGGAGCAGCATCTTTTATCTGTGCGATCGCCATGCAGCTGTATGCATATGATCAGGAATATGTATATAATCTCTGGTATGACAATATATTTTTACTTATCACGGTATTTTGTCTGGTGGAACTTGTTTCCAGACTGCACAAAGTATTGTTGCCGGGAATATTCCGTAATCTGGCGAAATGTTCGTTCGGAATTTATCTGCTTCATTACATCGTTGTGATCATTGCAAAAGAATATTTGAAAGTGGAATCTGCATCCAAACGGATTGCAGTAATCTGGTGTCTGACATTTGTAATTAGCTGGGGAGTTGTATGGCTTGTCAGCCGGTGCAAAGCAGCAGGAAGGATTTTGTTTTTTATCCGCTGATGGAAAGTGGATGGAACAGATATAAAAAGAAATGAAATAAATAAGCGTAAAGACACGATAAAAGCATTGACTTTTGTAGTAAATAGAGAGAAAATCATAGGCAGGAGGAATAGAATATGAAATTGAAAAAGTTGCAGATAACACTTGCAGCATCTGTACTGGCTTTAGGTCTGTGTACTGTTCCGGCAGCGGCTGCTGATATTGCTGATCCGAATGTGCAGCAGCAAGAAGTGGATGTACAGTCAGCTATGACAGATGAACAAAATGATACAGAGCAGAAAGACAGTATTGATGAACAAGATCCCGTTATAGATGATTCATCAGTAAATCCTTCCGATGATCCAGATAAGAAAGACGATGATGAGGTTGTGCTGGAGGGCATTTGTCAGAACCCGGACAATCCGGATCAGTATTGCTATTATAAAGATGGTAAAATTGATACCAGCTGTAATACTATCGTAAGCGATGGTGAAAATCGCTGGAAAGTGAAAAATGGAATTGTTGATGTAGATTATACCGGAGTATCCAATGACAAAGATGGCTGGTGGCGCATTGAAAATGGAAAAGTAAATCTGACTTACAATGGAATCGCTGCTAATGAAAATGGCTGGTGGAGAATTGTAAATGGTGAAGTAACTTTTGATTACAACGGAATTACAGAAGGTGTTGTAAACGGAGAGGATACATTATGGAAAGTGACAAATGGTCGTGTAGACTTTTCATACACAGGTGTATCAAATAGCCAGGATGGCTGGTGGCGCGTTAAAAATGGTAAAGTTGACTATACATTTACAGGTTTATCCAACAATCCAAATGGATGGTGGTATGTAAAAGACGGAGCAGTTGATTTCAACTATACTGGTTATGTTCGTAATCAGAATGGCTACTGGCGCGTAGAAAACGGAGCTGTTAATTTTGGATTTAACGGAATTGCGAACACAGAAAACGGTTGGTACAAATTCAAAGGCGGAAAAGTAGATGAGTCCTACAATGGCATATCCAATAATCAGGTTGGCTGGTGGAAAATCACAAGAGGTCAGGTAGATTTTAATTATACAGGACTCGCACCGAACCAGAATGGCTGGTGGATGTGCAGAAATGGTCAGGTAGATTTCAATTATAATGGTATCGTACCGAATGAAAATGGATACTGGAAGGTTGAGAATGGTCGGGTTAACTTTGGATTTAGCGGGATTTCTAACAATGAAAATGGCTGGTGGAAATTCTGGCAAGGAAAAGTAGACTTTGGCTTCAACGGAATAGCAACGAATGAGAATGGTTCCTGGTATTTCAGTGGTGGAAAAGTAAACTTTGGTTATACTGGAAATGTGCAATGGTCAGGTGTCAACTGTTATATATCCAATGGTCGTCTCATGCCGATTTCTACAAATGGAAATATTTATGCACGGGCACAGGGAGCACACAGTGATACAGACTGGCTGATCGTGACAGATACTCAGTCCTGCCGTGTGGCTGTATTTTATGGTGGTGACGGACATTGGACTGCTTTAAAATATTTGGCATGTAGTCCTGGAAAAGCATCTACACCGACAGTGACCGGTAATTTCAAAGTGACAGGCCGTGGAAAATCTTTTGGTACGGATACATATACCTGTTGGTATTATACACAGTTCTACGGAGATTATCTGTTCCACTCTGTCATTTACAATCGTGGAAGCATGACAAGTATTCAGGATGGACGTCTTGGAATGAAGTTATCTCATGGATGTGTCAGATTAAATATCAATGAAGCAAAATGGATCTATGATCATATTCCGAATGGATCCCGCGTTATTGTATTCTAGGATTCAAGAGGAAAATAAAATAAGTTATCAAAATAAGACGTTGGTTCCAGTCGGAGCCAGCGTCTTAGCATTGTGAAAGGATGAAACACTACATGAAGAAAATACTAGGAATGATACTTAGTTTTCTACTGATATTTGCTTTTTTTGCAGAACCGGCAGTGGCAAAAAATCATGAAACTGTGTCTGGAAATCTGAACGTGTCATTACAATATGATGATCGTTATTCAATTCAAACAATAGCAAATGATTATGTCATTGCTGGAATCAAAAACCAAAATGTTACATCGAGGAAAGTTAGCAATGGAACAGTATCTAATGAGCCAGATGAAGCAGTGCTTACGCAGATTTCTGATACTGAAGTCAGAGCAACCGGAACAGGAACAGCAACCATTGTACTGCGGAAAAAGTCGCAGAGTATTTTGAATAATGAAAGCAGTGTAGAGGTGAAGGTGACAGTAGAAGCATCACCGCTAACATTAATCTATCTGCTTGGTCAGAGCAATATGGAAGGCTTTTATGACTATTGGGCAGACGGTAATACGCAGCGTGGAGTCAGTGTTGCGTGTCCGAAGGGGGCAGTATATTCTACTTATCTGCCGACAGTGGATTCCTGGGCAACCAAAATAACTGGTATTTCTTTCGGAAATACGTGCAGTGAGGGAAATGTGGCAGATTTTGTGGCAGGTTCTTTGCAGGGAAATACGAGTATTTCCGGAAAAGCGATGGAATATCCATTAGATTCGCTGGATACAGCTGGTAATGGAAAAACCGGACCGGATAGTGGCATTGCTTATACCTGGAATCGACTGAGCGGAGATAAAGTATGGGTTGTGAATGCTGCATGGAGTGGTTCTTACATGGATAGCTGGGTTCCGGGTGGAACACTTTATACACGTGCCCTGAATGCAGTAAAGGCAGTGGAGCAGACTTGTCGGGCAGAACTGGATGCAGGACATTATACAAAAGGGAAAAAACTGATATTCTGGCAGCAGGGAGAATATGATCAGAAGCTTTCATCGGAAGAATATGTGGAACAGTTTGGTTCAATGCATGATGAAATGAATAAAGTACTGCATCCGGATGCATGGGGCATCATCACGGTGCGCCTGCTGGATGAAAACGGTATGGAAGACAATGCTCTATATATGGAAGGACCGAGAGCAGCGCAGTATGGAATGAATATCAGTAAAAAATATTCAGATACATATGTGGTCAGCAATGTAAATGAACAATGGGTAACTGACAGTGGAGTGCAACAGTATTTTAAATCTGTCTATCCAAATGATAAACTGGATTATCCGATACATAATTCCAGTGCGGATACTTCACTTCCGACCAGGGCATCTCAGATATACGGAGTATGGCATTATTATCAGATTGGTCATAATGAAAATGGAATTACAGCTGCTGAAGGAATGTACAAAACGTTGACAGGAGAAAATCTGTCAAAGACAGACGTGAGATTTTTGAATGAACAGGGAGAAGAGGTATCATCCTTTATGCTGCGGAGCGGTGAAAGGCGTGCATTGGTTGCAGTGACAGACCCGGTTTATTGCGCAAAAAAAATGTCTGTGTCTGTGATAGGAAATGCAGCAACTTATAATGAACTGGATGGAAAAGTAACTGGAGAGCATATAGGAAATGCAATGCTTCAGATGCGTAATGAGTATGGCCTGATGATAGCTCAGATTCCGCTGACAGTTCTGGATGCCAATGATTTTACAAAAGAGGCCGGGAGTGATTATACAGGAATCTATGATGACCATGGAACGTTGCATTATCTGAAAAATGGATGGCAGCAGGATACATATACCGGGCTGATCAATGATCGTGTCGGTTGGTGGTATGTAAAAAATGGCATAGTCGACACTTCTTATACTGGTTTTATGAGCAATGCGAATGGCTGGTGGTATGTGGAAAAAGGGAAAATCACATTCAAACGGAATGATATTGTCTTCGGAACCGTAAATGGAATAAATGGCTGGTGGCATGTAAGAAACAGCCAGGTCGTATATGATACGACTGTGGCAAACAATGCGAATGGCTGGTGGTATGTGCAGAACGGAAAAGTAAACTTTGATTATACTGGCGTTGCAAATAATCAGAACGGCTGGTGGCGTATAGAAAAAGGACAGGTTAACTTCAATTACAATGGGCTGGCAAATAACCAGAATGGCTGGTGGAAAATTAAAAATGGCCAGGTAGATTTTAGCTATACCGGAATTACAAACAACGAAAATGGATGGTGGCGTATTGAAAATGGTCAGGTCAATTTCGCATATAACGGGATTGCGAACAATGAAAATGGATGGTGGAAATTCTATCAGGGAAAAGTAGATTTCGGATTTAACGGTATCGCTCAGAATGAAAATGGTGCCTGGTATCTGGAGGGAGGTAAAGTTAACTTCTCATACAGCGGCTGGATAAGGTATCAGAATGCATGGCGTGCAATTTATCAGGGGCGCGTGATTGTATAAAATTCAGGAAAAATTACAAAATAATTAAAAAATATTTAAGAATTGTTGCATTGCAGGTGTAAAAAAGGTATAATTGTAATGATTAATGATGAAGAAAGATAGGGGTTACATTAAAAATGAAGCAGTGGAAAAAATTACTCGCCGCGCTACTGACAGCAGGAACTGCAGCATCCGGAATGGTTACACCTGTATATGCAAATATAGTTAATACGACATATCTGGATGGTATTTGTCAGGAACCGGTTACTGGAAACTGGTATATGTATAAAAATGGCAAGATTGACACAAGCTGTAATTCTATCAGACAGAATGCAAATGGCTGGTGGAAAATTGAAAATGGCAAAGTAAATTTTGATTATACTGGAATTTCCAATAATGAGAATGGCTGGTGGCGTATTGAAAATGGCAAAGTAAATTTTGATTATAATGGGATTACCAATAATCAGAATGGCTGGTGGAAGATTGAGAACGGAAAGGTCAATTTTGATTATACCGGAGTTTCTAACAACCAGAATGGCTGGTGGCGTGTAGAAAATGGCAAAGTCAATTTTGATTACAATGGGATTACCAATAACCAAAATGGCTGGTGGAAAATCGAAAATGGCAAAGTTAATTTTGATTATACCGGAGTGGCCGAAAATGAATACGGCTTATGGCGTATTGAAAATGGAAAGGTGAATTTTGATTTTAACGGTGTAGCGGAAGGTGAAGATGCTTATTGGTACATTGAAAATGGCAAAGTAAATTTTGGATATACCGGTGAGGTAACATATAATGGTAAGACCTATGAGGTAGCAGATGGAAAGGCAACCGAAAAAGCGGTAGATCAGAAAAATACTTATTTATGGCCATTACCTGGATACAGTAGAATCAGCTCTGCATTTGGTTATCGAATCTGCCCGTATCATGGTCAGGAGCTGCACGGAGGCATTGATATTCCGGCAGCAGAAGGAACCTCAATTCTGGCTTGTGCAGGCGGAACAGTAGTGAAGGCAGAGTACAGTTCCAGCTATGGAAATAACGTTGTGATCGACCATGGAAATGGTGTGCAGACAAGATATTGTCATTGTTCTGCCCTGAATGTAAAGGTAGGACAGACTGTACAGCAGGGAGATGTCATTGGATTTGTCGGAGCGACTGGAGATGCGACAGGCAATCATCTGGATCTCAGATTTATAGTAGATGGAGAATTTGTTGATCCTCTGACTATGGTACAACCTTAATAATAATCCTATGGATGGATAAAAAACAGGGCAGATGTAATGATTACACCTTGTCCTGTTTTTTATCTGGGGTTATAATAAAAAATGGAGTAACAAAGAAAAACAGTATGATAAAAGAAAAGAGGTTCGAATGAAAAGAATTGCGGTTATGTGTTTGATTGCTTCTTTGCTATTTTCGTCAGGAAGTATGACCGCACTGGCTTCTTCTGTAAATGCGCAGGAAGCAGGACAGACAGTGGCAGGGGAAGAGAAAGTTACACAGGAAGAAAATGAAACAGATATGCAGGAGGCAGATATCGTGTATCCGGCAGACTGGGATCCGGAAGATCCTCAGAATGCGAGAGCTTATGCGCAGATTTATGGAGATGGCTCAGATACGGAAGAAGCAGACAGCGAGGTTCAGCTATTTTCCATGGAGCCGTTGGCACGGGCGAGTGTATCTGGCATGTGTACAAGCTGGATAAATTATGCGGACGACAGTTTGAAAAATACAAAAACAGTTACATATACACATCTGGATAGCAACACTGAGAATAAAAATGTGGTGGCAGGTATCGATGTTTCTTATCATCAGGGAGCCATTGACTGGGATAAAGTGAAGGCATCTGGTGTAAAGTTTGCAATTCTCCGTGTGGGATATCGGGCGTATCGATCCGGAAGTCTTGCAAAAGACAGTAAATTTATTTCCTATATTCAAGATGCACAGAGAGTTGGCCTGAAAGTTGGCGTATATATTTATTCCCAGGCCATTACAAAAGCAGAGGCGGAAGAGGAAGCCGATTTCGTATTGAAGAATATCAAAGGCTATCAGATTGATCTGCCGGTTACTTTTGATTATGAATTTGCAGGAGACCCAAATGGACGTCTCGACAGTGCAAATCTGACAAAGGCGCAGAAGACAGCGTGTGCAGAAGCTTTTTGTAAAAAAGTGACAGATGCGGGATATCAGGCTATGGTCTATGCAAATGCGAGCTTTTGTGAGAAAGAAATGAATACAGATGAGTTAGGACAGAAATATCAGATATGGATGGCCAGATATAATACATATACCTATAATTCGGATAAAGATAAAGGAAAATTCTATGGTGGAAAGCTTAATTTCTGGCAGTGCAGCGAATCAGCGAAAGTAGACGGAATCAAAACAAAAGTAGATCTGGATTACTGGTATCAGCCAAAAGATGGTACGGTTGATCCGACACCAACTCCGAATCCGTCACCAGTATATCAGACTATTGTAGAATATGATACATCTGCAAAAGCCTGGGTATATAAAGTAAATGGTCAGATACAGACAGACTATTCCGGTGTGGCACAGGGCAGAGACGGATGGTACAAGATCGAGAAAGGCTATGTTGACTGGAGTTTCAATGGATTATCTAATAACCAGAATGGCTGGTGGTATATCAAGGATGGTATGGTTGATTTTAATTATACTGGAATTGCAGATAATGCAGCCGGACGATGGTGCGTTAAAGGCGGCCAGGTAGATTTTGATTACACCGGAATCATGAATGATGCAGTCAGCTGGTGGAAATTTACCAACGGAAAGATTGATACATCTTACACTGGCATCAGCAATAATCAAAATGGCTGGTGGCGTGTAAAAGATGGTCAGGTTGATTTTACATATAATGGAATTACCAACAACGAAAATGGCTGGTGGAAAGTGGAAAATGGCCAGGTTAACTTTAAGTATACCGGCGTCAGCAACAATGAGAATGGTTGGTGGCGTGTCGAAAACGGAAAAGTTAATTTCAAATATAATGGCATCGCACAGAACGCTAACGGCTGGTGGTATATCCGTGGCGGAAAAGTAGATTTTTCATATACCGGATGGACACAGGTTTCCAGTGGAAGATACTATGTGGAAAATGGTCGTGTGGACAGATAATATGTAATTATAAAAGCATGGCGTCAGTTTTAGGACTGGCGTCATTCTTTTATGCAAAATCTTAAGAAAATCTTAAAAAAATATTGTTATTTTTTCTGAAATCCACTACAATAACTTTGCTGGTTTATGTAAAAAACATGCAAAATCTACGAAAGATACAGGAAAAATGAGAAAAGATACAGCACAGACGGAAAAAAAGATTAGTAGAAGAGAAAAAAGAAAAATAACAAGAATCGTAATGACGATATTGGCCTTTGCAGGTACTGCAGCGGCAGTTCTACTGTCATGTACTCTTCGTTGGGTATTTGTGACATGGCCGAATCTCAGCATGGATGAAATGATGTTTACCATCAATTCACCACTGGAAGGAACCGGAAGCGGAATGATCATAGATTACTGTCTGCAGTGCATTGTGCCGACAGCTATTATTTTTGTGTGCATATTGATCGTGCGGATTCTGGTTTGTAAATTTTATAAAAGGATGCAGAAAGTAGAAGGATTTGCACTTCTGATCACAGTCATTGTATTTGCTGTGTTTGGCGGTGTGGCATGGAAACGATTGGATATCGGTGATTATCTGGCATCAAACGGACAGTATTCAGAATTCATAGATGATAATTATGTGGATCCGTCAACAGTGGAACTGACATTTCCGGAAAAAAAGAGAAATTTGATCTACATATATCTGGAATCTATGGAAATGACTTATGCAGACAAAAAAAATGGTGGTGCATATGATGAAAATTACATTCCAAATCTGACAAAACTGTCACAGGAAAATGAGAATTTTTCAGGAGATAGTACAAAACTGAATGGTGGGTATTCTCTTCCCGGTACAACATGGACGATTGGCGGTATGTTTGCACAGACTTCCGGTCTTCCTTTAAACACATCCCTCGGACAGAATTCCATGGATACACAGACGTCATTTTTTTCTAAACTAACGACTTTGGGTGATATTTTGGATGAAGAAGGATATAAGCAAGTACTTGCAATCGGTTCGAATGCAACATTTGGAGGGAGAAAACTGTATTTCGAAGGACATGGTAATTATGAAATGGATGATTATTGGTATGCACTTTCCGAAGGGCTGATTTCAGAGGATTATTATGTCTGGTGGGGATATGAAGATGAAAAATTATTTGAGTATGCAAAAGCAAAATTGCAGAAGCTGTCACAAGAGGAAGAACCTTTCAATCTGACATTATTAACGGTAGATACGCATTTTGAAGATGGTTATGTATGTGATCTGTGTGATGATGAGTATGGAGATAACCAATATGCTAATGTTATCAGTTGTTCTGACCGGCAGGTAGCAGAATTTGTGGAATGGATCCAGCAGCAGGACTTCTATGAGAATACAACGATTGTGATCAGTGGAGATCATCCGACAATGGACAGTGATTTCTGTGCAGATATTGATGAATCATACAACCGCCGGGTTTACACTTCTTATATTAATGCTGCGGCAGAGTCAAATGGAACAGAGCGTATCTATTCTACATTTGATAATTTTCCTACAACATTGGCCGCATTAGGTGTTCAAATTGAGGGAAATCGCCTCGGACTTGGCACAAATCTATTTTCCGATGTTCCGACACTTCTGGAAAGCTATGATTATGATACGGTCACATCACAGCTGAAAAAACGTTCAAAATTGGTGGATGATTTTGCAAATCTTGACTGTTATGTCGAGAGAAACTGGAGAGGGCGTTGGATTATTATTAACGGAGAAGTTGAAGACGATTTCACAGGCCTCTTTATGGATGGTGATGAATGGTGGCAGTTTACAAATGGAAAAAGAGATGATAAATATAACGGCTTGTCTCATAATGATAATGGCTGGTGGTATGTGAAAGACGGAGAGGTAGACTTTTCTTTTGACGGTATTGCTGAAAATGAAGAGGGATGGTGGTATCTGGAAGACGGAAAAGTTCAGTTTGATTATACCGGCTGGATCACAGAGTCCGGAAAGAAATATTATGTGGAAAATGGAAAGGTTCAAAAAGACGATTAATGTTAGTATGGATACAAATCAACAAAAGTTTGACCGAAAATTAGTAGAATTTGGTGGAAAATAGTCGAAACTCATTTTGTTGAGAATCTTTTCCTTTACGTGCACCTAAAAAAATGTTACAATTCTGTTAAATACAGGGAAAAACAGGGAAAGTTTTTCGGGAAGGAAAAGAAGAATATGAATACTACATTAGTAATTATGGCTGCAGGTATTGGTTCCAGATTTGGCGGCGGAGTCAAACAGCTTACCCCAGTAGGCCCAAATGGTGAGATTATTATAGATTATTCCATTCACGATGCACTGGAGGCAGGTTTTAATAAAATAGTTTTTATTATCCGCAAAGATATTGAGGATGATTTCAGAGAAGTAATCGGTGACCGTATCGAGAAAATCTGTGATGTGGAATATGTATTCCAGTCACTGGATGATCTGCCGGAAGGCTTTGAAAAGCCGGCAGACCGTACAAAACCATGGGGAACCGGACAGGCGGTAAGATGTTGCAAAGGTATTGTAAACGAGCCGTTTGCAGTCATTAATGCAGATGACTATTATGGAAAAGAAGCATTTGTGAAAGTGCATGATTATCTGGTAAAATGCGGTGATACACAGTATCAGTACTGTATGGCAGGTTTTATCCTTGATAATACACTTAGTGATAATGGAACAGTTACCAGAGGTGTCTGCAAAGTAGATGATAAGGAAATGCTTCAAAAAATCGTGGAGACCAGTGGAATTGCACGCGGTGAAGACGGAATTGTCCGTGATGAGAATGGCAATGAGATTCCATCCGGAACACATGTGTCCATGAATATGTGGGGTGTGACACCGGAATTTTTAGAAGTATTGGATAAAGGATTTGCAGAATTCCTGTCAAATGTAGAACCGGGTAATATCAAAGCAGAGTATCTGCTTCCGACGATCATTGGTGATATGCTTGCAAAAGGTGAAGTATCTGTAAAAGTGCTTGAGACACAGGACAAATGGTTTGGTGTAACCTATCAGGAAGACCGTCAGACCGTTGTAGATGCATTTGCAGATCTGATTGCAAAAGGAGTATACAAGACACCGTTATTCTAAGTAAAATAGCTATAATTCATCGCAGAAAAGAATAATGATAAAATCAAAAACACTTCATGCTGTAATAATTACAGTGTGGAGTGTTTTTTTGATAGGAAATTACGATGAATTTCCTGATAATAAAGTGAACATATTTTAGAGTATAAATAGTGCTTCTTTGTTGCATACTGTTACTGGAAATTCTATTGATATACTGTAATGAAATATTACAGACAGTGAGATAGAGGAGTAAGGAGACAAATTTTTATGGCAACACAGACAGGACGACAGAGTATTACATTTGAAAATCCTCCGTGGATCATCAGCAGTGGCTGCGTAGCAGGAACAAAAGAGGCAGAAGGCCCTATTGGACATGAAATTGATCTGGTTGGGGAGGATGATAATTTTGGCTGTGATATATGGGAAAAGGCGGAGAGTACGCTGCAAAAAGAGGCATTGACGATAGCACTTGGAAAAGCAGGATTAAAGGCAGATGATTTGCGTTATCTGTTTGCGGGGGATTTGCTGGGACAGACTATGGCAACTTCATTTGGCCTGCAGGAATTTCATATTCCATTATTTGGCCTGTACGGTGCCTGTTCGACAGCAGGAGAGTCATTGGCACTGGCAGCGATGGTTGTGGCTGCAGGTTACGCAGATTTTGCCGGAGCCGTGACATCAAGTCATTTTGCCAGTGCGGAGAAGCAGTTTCGATTTCCCCTGGAATATGCCAATCAGAGACCCTTATGTACTACCTGGACGGTTACCGGTTCCGGAGCCTTTGTACTTGGCAGAGACAGATATATGGCAGGAAAACGAAGCAGAAATAAAGAGCACTGTGATGTCTGCATAACTGGCATTACACCGGGAAAAATTGTAGATTATGGTGTCCGTGATTCCATGAACATGGGAGCAGCTATGGCTCCGGCAGCTGCAGCCTGTATTGCGGCACATCTGGATGATTTTTCAAGAAGTCCGTCTTATTATGATCAGATCATTACCGGTGATCTGGGAGCCGTAGGGCGTGAAATACTCATAGACCTGTTGCAACAGAAACATATTGAAATCGGAAGTTTCCATACTGACTGCGGACTTGAGATTTTTGATAATGAACGCCAGGGAACCGGAAGTGGAGGAAGTGGGTGCGGATGTGCAGCAGTAACTCTGAGTGCACATTTTCTGCCAATGATGAGGCGTGGAGAACTAAAACGGGTACTGTTTGTGCCAACAGGTGCATTATTATCTAAAATCAGCTTTAATGAGGGTGAAAACGTGCCTGGAATCGCGCATGCGGTAGTATTCGAAGCGGTAGAAAATAAGGAGGCAATATAAAAATACGATACAAAAAAGCAATAGATGTTTCGAATTGTCTTAAGATATGGGAGGATTAAAGTATAAAATAGTAGAAAGGAGGGGGAACAATGGATTATATCAATGCATTTTGGGTAGGTGGCCTGATCTGTGCATTGGTGCAGGTTTTGCTTGAAAAAACAAAACTTCTGCCCGGTCGGGTGATGGTGTTACTTGTATGTCTGGGAGCAGTACTTGGTGCAGTGGGAATTTATGAACCTTTTTCCAAATTTGCAGGAGCGGGAGCCAATGTTCCATTGCTCGGCTTTGGAAATACACTCTGGAAAGGAATGAAAACAGCCATTGATGAAAGTGGATTTCTGGGACTTTTTACCGGTGGTTTTACGGCCTGTGCGGTAGGTGTATCAGCAGCCTTGATCTTTGGATATCTGGCATCACTGATTTTTAATTCAAAAATGAGAAAATAGCATAAAAAGAACTGTTACGCAGATTTATCTCAGTCGAGAAGACTCCCACTTCTGCAAGTGGTGAGTAATAACAAGTCTTTCTCAGTGGGAGTACAATCTCCGACTGAGATAAACGCTCCGCGAGGATGTGCAGTGATTCTGAGAAGAATATGTCAGCTTACGCTGACCAGAATCACGCACCAAGTCTCACATGCGTTCGACTTGAACAGAGAGATAAAAAATCATAACAGATAATGCATAAAAATTGCAAAAAGTATCATATTAAGAGTATAAAACACAGTTTTTTCTCACACATGACAGAAATCACAAAGATAACATGGTGAAAAAAACTAGGTAAAAAGTGAAAAGGAGAGATACTGACATGAAAAAAATGAAACAGATTGCATTTATCCTTATGCTGGCTTTGAGTTTGACTACTTTTGCCGCATGTGGAAAAAACAATAAGGATATGAACGCAGTAGAAGACGCCAGGGATGCGATCCGTGATACCGGAGAGGATATGAAAAATGCTATAACAGGCGATGATGCAACAAATGCTGATAACGCGGACAACAATGGTCGATAATAAGGAATATGTCAGCTTTCGCTGACCAGAATCACGCACCAAGTCTCACATGCGTTCGATTTGAATTATTACCAGAACGTAAATGAGGAGAAGAACTCAGATTAGTGATGCAGGGCGTCTTAGCCCAAAGCACTCATCTGAGTTCTTCTCCTCTTTAATAAATTAAAATTCCCTTATAACAAAAATTTACTCATCAATACTGTAGTTTGGAGCTTCTTTTGTGATATGAATATCATGCGGATGGCTCTCTTTTAAGGATGCTGCAGTAATTTTAACAAAGTGGCTGGTAGCGATCAGATCCTGGATGGTCGGAGCACCACAATAGCCCATACCTGCACGGATACCTCCGATAAGCTGGAAGATAATATCTTCTACGCTGCCTTTGTAAGCAACACGTCCTTCAACACCTTCCGGAACGAGTTTCTTTGCATCCTGCTGGAAATAACGGTCTTTGCTTCCATTTTCCATAGCGGCCAGAGATCCCATACCACGGTATACTTTGTATTTACGTCCCTGATATAATTCGAAAGCTCCCGGAGCTTCGTCACATCCTGCAAACATGGAACCCATCATACATACGTTGGCGCCGGCTGCAAGTGCTTTTGTCATATCTCCGGAGTATTTGATACCACCGTCAGCGATGATTGGGATATTATATTCTTTTGCAACTTCATAACAATCCATAACAGCTGTAATCTGTGGAACACCAATACCTGCAACGACACGTGTGGTACAGATAGAACCAGGTCCAATACCAACTTTTACTGCGTCAGCACCTGCTTCGATCAGTGCTTTTGTAGCTGCACCTGTAGCAACATTACCTGCGATAATCTGCAGATCAGGATATTTATCTTTGATCTGGCGGACTGCTTTTAAAATATTTGCAGAATGTCCGTGAGCAGAATCTACTACGATAACGTCTACATGTGCTTTTACCAGAGCATCGATACGTTCCATCATGTTTGCTGTGATACCGACACCTGCACCGCAGAGCAGACGTCCCTGATCATCTTTTGCAGACAGCGGGTATTTGATCTGTTTTTCAATATCTTTGATTGTGATCAGACCTTTTAATTTGAAGTCTTTGTCAACGATCGGAAGTTTTTCTTTTCTTGCTTTTGCAAGAATTGCTTTTGCTTCGTCCAGAGTAATACCTTCCTGAGCAGTGATCAGTCCTTCGCTTGTCATGCTCTCGCTGATTTTCTTGGTGAAATCTGTCTCAAATTTAAGATCACGGTTTGTGATGATTCCGATCAGTGTGCCGTCATCTTTGACAATAGGTACACCGGAAATGCGGAATTTTGCCATTAAATCATCAGCATCCTGCAGCGTATGATCTGCGGAAAGGGAGAATGGATCTGTAATAACCCCGTTTTCAGAACGTTTAACTTTGTCTACTTCATCAGCCTGTGCCTCGATAGACATATTTTTATGGATGATACCGATTCCCCCCTGTCTGGCCATCGCAATAGCCATACGATGCTCGGTAACTGTATCCATGCTGGCACTCATCATCGGAATGTTCAGAGTGATTTTGTTGGTTAATTTTGTTGTAAGATCAACCATGTTAGGAGTTACTTCAGAGTATGCCGGAACAAGAAGCACATCATCAAAAGTAATTCCTTCGCCAATAATTTTTGCCATTTTTTATCCTCCCTCGTATGTTTTTGTGAGCAAAAAAAGAAAAACACTGCTGTTTTTCTGATTTTTAAAAAATACATTAATTAATTTGAAAATATTATAGTAATTTAAAATTGTAATGTCAATGGATTTTCGGGAAAGGTTTCTTTTTTTTACAGTTTGTGATATTTTAAGTGTATACTTTGCAAAATGTTGGGAGAAACGCCCAAAGTGACGATAAGCAGAAGTAATAAATATAATAAGATAACATGAGCAAGCAGCGAAAGCGGATTGCGAATGTCCGCTTTATCATGTGTGAGCGCTACCAGCAACATTAGGCAATGAAAGTATGATAAAAAAGAGGAGAGTTGTATGGAATTTCGACCATGTATTGATATCCATAATGGAAAAGTAAAACAGATCATAGGAGGAACACTGAAGGATCAGGGAGACCAGGCAGCAGAGAATTTTGTGTCGGAACAAAATGCTGCGTTTTATGCAAAATTGTATCAGTCTTATGGAATCCGGGGAGGACATATTATCTTATTAAATGGAAAGGATTCACCTTACTATGAGGCGACAAAATTGCAGGCTCTGACTGCATTGCAGGCTTACCAGGGCGGACTGCAGGTGGGCGGTGGCATTACAGCAGAAAATGCACATGAGTTTCTGCAGGCGGGTGCCAGTCATGTCATTGTCACTTCGTATGTATTTCGCGATGGAAGGGTAGATTATGAACGTCTGGAAAAGCTGGTACATGCTGTTGGAAAAGAGCACCTTGTATTGGATTTAAGTTGCCGAAAAAAAGACGGTTCTTATTATATTGTGACGGATCGATGGCAGAAATTTACAAATGAGTGTGTGACAGAAGAGTTATTAAATCGTCTGGAAGGTTATTCGGATGAATTTCTGATCCATGCGGTGGATGTGGAAGGAAAAGCCTCCGGTATCGAAGGAGAACTGGCAGAACTACTTGGAAAGTGGAATAAAATCCCGATAACTTATGCTGGTGGAATAGGAAGCTTTGATGATTTGAGAGAACTGGCCGAGAGAGGGCAGCATCATTTAAATTATACCATCGGAAGTGCGCTGGATCTTTTTGGTGGCAGCATGAATTTTGAAGATGTCTTGAAATTTGAAGAGAAATAATTATAATAAAAACAAAAATTACAGGAGGAAAGGCCATGTATACAAAGAATGATATTATGCAGATGGTGGAAGAAGAAGATGTAGAATTTATCCGTCTGCAGTTTACTGATATTTTTGGAAATATGAAAAATGTTGCAATCACAAGCAGCCAGTTAGAAAAAGCTTTGGACAACAGATGTATGTTTGATGGTTCATCGATTGAAGGATTTGTAAGAATCGAAGAATCGGATATGTATCTGCATCCAGATCTGGATTCTTTTACAATATTTCCATGGAGACCGCAGCAGGGAAAGGTAGCACGTATTATCTGTGATGTTTACCGCACAGACGGGACACCTTTTGAGGGCGATCCGCGTCATATTTTGTGGAATGTGATCAAAGAAGCAGAAAATATGGGATATGTATTTGACGTAGGACCGGAATGTGAGTTTTTCCTGTTCAACACAGATGACAATGGATGTGCCACTACACAGACAACGGAGAAAGCCGGATATTTTGAGATGGGACCAAATGATCACGGGGAAAATGCACGACGTGATATGGTTCTGACACTGGAAGATATGGGATTTGAGATTGAAGCCTCCCACCATGAAGCTTCTCCGGGACAGCATGAGATTGATTTTAAATATGAGCCGGCAATGCATGCGGCAGATAATATCATGACATTCAAACTTGCGGTAAAGACGATTGCAAAACGTCATGGAATGCATGCAACTTTTATGCCAAAGCCAAAGAATGGTGTTAGCGGTTCCGGCATGCATATAAATATGTCTCTTTGCAAGGATGGAAAAAATATTTTTGCAGATGAAACTGACAAGTATGGTCTGAGCCAGGATGCTTATTATTTTATCGGTGGTCTGATGGAACATGTCTATGGCATGACAGCCATTATGAATCCGCTGGTAAATTCATATAAGCGTCTGGTTTCCGGATTTGAGGCACCTCTTCATATTACCTGGTCTGTGGCAAACAGAAGTCCATTGATCCGTATTCCTTCTGCCATTGGCGGAGGTACAAGAATCGAGCTTCGCAGCCCGGATTGTGCGGCAAATCCGTATCTGACGATTGCACTGTGTCTTGCAGCAGGTCTGGATGGTATCAAAAATAAGATCATGCCGCCGAAAAATATTCAGAAAAATATTTTTAATATGACAGAGGAAGAAAAAGCAGAGTTGAAGATTGAATCACTGCCGACAAACCTTGGTGATGCAGTGGATGCTATGGAACAGGATCCATTTATCCGTGATGTCCTAGGGGATCACATTAGCAATGTGTATATTAATTCCAAAAAGGATGAATGGGAGCGTTATTGCCGTGCTGTGACAGAATGGGAAGTTGAAGAGTATCTGGACAAAATTTAAAAGGTGGATGGTTGAGTTTTGACAAGAGTGATTGTTGCATTCCCAAAACTTGAGAATGGAAAAAATATAAAAAATATACTCGTCAGAAACGGCTATCAGGTGGTCTGTGTCTGTACTAATGGTGCGCAGGTCATACAGGAAGCAAATGGTCTGCAGGATGGCATTGTCGTCTGTACTTACAAGCTTTCAGATATGATCTATCAGGAACTTATGGACTGTCTGCCACCGGGATTTGAGCTGGTTGTTATTTCAACGAAAGACCAGTGGGTGGAAAATGGCACGCCGGGCATTGTCGGTCTGTCGGTACCGCTAAAAATTCATGAATTGCTTTCTACAGTGGAGATGGTGGCATATAATCTCGAGCGAAAACGTCGCAAGCGCCGTCAGGCTCCCCGCAAGAGAACAAAGGAAGAACAGGAAATGGTGGATCGCGCAAAAGCCATTCTGATGGAACGAAATCAGATGACAGAAGACGAAGCTCATCGTTATCTGCAAAAGACGAGTATGGACAATGGAACCAGTTTTACAGAAACTGCACAGATGATTCTTGGTATGCTGGATCAGTAGCAGTTTAGATAACGTAAAAAAGTGAAAACATACAATGATAAAGAAGAACCATTTTCGCGGAAATACATATAGTTGAGAAAAAGCGACTGCGTTCATGAGCAAGTAGCGAAAGCGGATTACGAATGTCCGCTTTGCACTAATTGCCTCTCATATGCAGGCGTGTATTCCGGGAGAGGTTTTATGAAATTTGTGAAAATGCATGGTCTGGGCAATGATTTTATCATGATCGACTGTCTGTGTGGAGTGGATAATGTAGATAAAATAGCCAGCGAAACAGAAGATATGCTGAGTCGGGAAGTAGTGCAGCAGCTCTGTGACAGACATTATGGTATTGGTGCGGATGGAGTAATCTGCATTTTGCCATCTGTACGTGCAGACTTTCAGATGAAACTGTACAATGCGGATGGAAGTACAGCGCAGATGTGTGGAAATGGAATCCGCTGTCTGGGAAAATATGTATATGACCATGGAAGGACACAAAAAGTAAATCTTCAGATTGAGACAGACGCAGGTGTGCGTCTGTTGATACTATATAAAGGAACGGACAGGATCGGTACGGTTCGGGTGGACATGGGCACACCTGAATTTGTGCCGAAGCACATACCTGTCCGTTTTTCTTATGCCTGCGTTTCTATGGGAAATCCTCATTGTGTTATTTTTCTGAAAGAGAAAGAAGAGTTAGAGAAGTTTCCACTGGAAAGATATGGAATGGAACTGGAACATCATCCAGCCTTTCGAGAAGGAACAAACGTGGAAGTTGCCTGGATATCAGATTCAGACTCTATGTATCTGCGTGTCTGGGAGCGGGGCTGCGGTGAGACGAAAGCCTGTGGAACCGGCGCCTGTGCTGCTGCAGCAGCAGGTATGCGGATGAAAAAGTGCGGACCATCGGTAAAAGTTCATCTTCCGGGAGGAGAATTGCAGGTCGATTACGGAGTTCAAAGCCGACATCTGTATCTGACTGGGGCGGCAGAAGAAGTTTTTTGTGGTGAAGTAGACATAGGATAACGGGAACATAGGAATTACAGGAATTTATATGAGGAGTAAACTTTAACAAACACTATAATGATTTACAACAGAAAAGTGTCAGAAGGTTGATTTTTTAATATTAGTTATGTTATACTAGGAGCGATTTTTCAGATTAAACAAGAGAGACATATTTAGTGAGGAGCTGTAAAAATGTTTAAAGTAAACGACAATTATCAGAAACTTCCGGGTAGCTATCTGTTCAGTACAATTGCAAAAAAAGTAAGTGCATTTCAGGCTGCAAATCCGGAGAAAACACTGATCCGTCTTGGAATCGGTGATGTAACACAGCCATTGGCACCAGCCATCATTGATGCGATGCATGGTGCTGTGACTGAGATGGGAAATGCAGAGACATTTCACGGCTATGCACCGGATCTCGGATATGAATTCCTGCGTACAGCGATTGCAGACAATGATTATAAAGCAAGAGGCTGTGACATCAGTGCAGATGAGATTTTCGTATCGGATGGGGCAAAAAGTGATTCCGGAAATATCCAGGAAATCTTTTCTGTAGATAATCGTATTGCTGTATGTGATCCGGTTTATCCGGTTTACGTAGATTCTAACGTAATGGCTGGCAGAACCGGTATCTATAACCCAAATACTGAGATGTGGAGCAATGTCATCTACATGCCGTGTACAAAAGAGAATAACTTCGTACCGGAGTTCCCAAAAGAGGATCCGGACATTATTTATCTGTGCCTGCCGAATAACCCGACAGGAACAACCATCACAAAAGATCAGCTGCAGGAATGGGTTGATTATGCAAATAGAATCGGTGCAGTCATTATTTACGATGGTGCATACGAAGCATATATTTCTGAGGATAATGTGGCACACACAATTTATGAGTGCGAAGGCGCAAGAACCTGTGCCATCGAATTAAAGAGTTTCTCAAAGAACGCAGGATTCACCGGTGTTCGTCTGGGATACACAGTTATTCCGAAAGACCTGAAATGTGGAGATGTATCCTTACATCAGATGTGGGCAAGACGTCACGGCACAAAATTCAACGGTGCTCCGTACATCGTACAGCGTGCCGGCGAAGCAGTTTACAGCGAAGCTGGTAAAGCACAGTTAAAAGAGCAGGTCGCATACTATATGAAAAATGCAGCAGCCATCAAAGGCGGACTGCAGAGCGCAGGATTTGAGGTATTCGGTGGTGTAAATGCACCGTACATCTGGTTAAAGACACCGGATCAGATGACATCTTGGGAATTCTTTGATTACCTGCTTGAGAAAGCAAACGTTGTAGGTACACCGGGATCAGGATTTGGACCGAGCGGAGAAGGCTACTTCAGACTGACAGCATTTGGAACATATGAAAATACGCTTGCTGCATTAGAGAGAATCAAATCATTATGATTAAAAAAACTGCCGCATTAAATTGCGACAGTTTTTTTATGCTCTATTTTGCTGTGTTTCTTTATTTTTTAAAAGAAGCACGTTTTCTTAAAGTCGGATCCAGAATTTTCTTACGGATTCTTAAGCTTTCCGGAGTAACTTCCAGAAGCTCATCTGTATCGATGAAATCCAATGCCTGCTCCAGGCTGAGTACTCTAGGCGGTGTCAATGTCAGAGCTTCATCAGCAGAAGAGGAACGTGTATTTGTCAGATGTTTCTTTTTGCAGACATTTAATTCAATGTCTTCTCCGCGGGAACACTGGCCAATAACCATTCCGGAATATACTTTCTCACCAGGTCCGATAAAGAGGGCACCACGCTCCTGTGCGGAGAACAGACCGTATGCTACGGATTCACCGGATTCAAATGCAATCAGGGAACCAAGTTTACGATACTGGATGTCTCCACGGTATGGTTCATAACCACAGAAAATCGTATTGATGATACCATTACCTTTTGTATCTGTCATAAAATCACCACGGTAACCAATCAGACCACGGGACGGAATCTTGAACTCAAGACGGGTATAACCGCCGCTGATGCTTCCCATGTTTTGCAGTTCACCTTTACGCTGGCTCAGTTTTTCGATAACAACACCGGTAAACTCATCCGGTACATCAACGTAAGCCATTTCCATTGGCTCTGTCTTTTTACCGTTTTCATCAGTGTGGTACAGAACTTCTGCTTTACTTACTGCAAATTCGTAACCTTCACGACGCATGTTCTCAATCAGGACGGACAGATGCAGCTCACCACGACCGGATACTTTAAAACTGTCGGCACTTTCTGTTTCCTCTACACGGAGAGAAACATCAGTATTCAGCTCTTTGAACAGACGGTCACGGATATGACGGGAAGTAACGTATTTACCTTCCTGTCCTGCCAGCGGGCTGTCATTAACGATGAAATTCATGGAAATTGTCGGTTCAGAAATTTTCTGGAACGGAATTGCTACCGGATTTTCCGGATCGCAGATCGTATCTCCGATATGGATATCAGCAATACCGGAAATTGCTACGATGGATCCGATTTTTGCTTCTTTTACTTCTACTTTATTCAATCCGTCAAATTCATATAATTTGCTGATGCGGACTTTTTTCTGCTTCTCAGGATCGTGAGCATTCAGCATGATGGCATCCTGGTTGACACGCAGACATCCGTTGTCGACTTTACCGACACCGATACGTCCAACATACTCATTGTAATCGATGGTACTGATCAGAACCTGAGTATTTGCATCCGGGTCACCTTCCGGAGCCGGAATGTAATTTAAGATTGTCTCAAACAATGGCATCATATCTTTTGGCTCATCATTGAGATCTAAAGTTGCGTAACCATTTTTTGCAGATGCGTAAACAAACGGACAGTCAAGCTGCTCATCGGAAGCATCCAGATCCATAAACAGTTCAAGAACCTCATCGATGACTTCATCCGGTCTTGCTTCCGGACGGTCGATTTTGTTGATGCAGACAATAACAGGCAGATTCAGCTCTAATGCTTTCATCAGAACGAATTTTGTCTGCGGCATAGCTCCCTCGAAGGCATCAACTACAAGGATAACACCGTTTACCATTTTCAGTACACGCTCAACCTCGCCACCGAAATCTGCATGACCTGGTGTGTCGATAATATTGATTTTTGTATCTTTATAAAATACAGCAGTATTTTTGGACAGAATTGTGATTCCTCTCTCACGCTCAATGTCATTGGAATCCATGACACGCTCCTGCACTTCCTGATTCTGACGGAAGACGCCGGACTGTTTCAGCAGTTCATCTACCAGTGTTGTTTTACCGTGATCTACGTGAGCGATGATAGCGATATTTCTAATGTCCTCTCTCTTTGTTTTCATTACATGTATCCTTCCTTCTAATAATAGAATAGATCAGTTGTTAATCGTTTCCTATTTAAATAATAGAAAATATATAGTATTCATTAGTGCAACCAATTTATTTTATCACAAAATTCAGATTTGACAAGGGGAAATAAGAAAAAGGTTATCGACAAAATAAACGAAATTACTCGTATTTTGCATGGTACATTATGAGAGCCGGCAGAAAAAAGTGTTCTAAGAAACGAAAAAACAGAATAGATTGAAACACAAAGAAGTACTTGTGAAGAAGGGAGCTTACAAAAATGACAGATAAATTGTTTGAAAACAATCAGGTAACCATGATGGGGGAAATTATTTCAGAATTTCAGTTCAGTCATGAGGTGTTTGGGGAAGGATTTTACATGGTAGAACTAGCAGTGAATCGTCTGAGTAATTATTGCGATTACATTCCACTGATAATCTCGGAACGACTGATTGACACTGAGCAGGATTATACCGGACAGCTGCTGTATGTGTCCGGACAGTTTCGTTCTTACAACAGGCATGAGGAGAAGAAAAACCGTCTGGTGTTGTCAGTGTTTGTCAGAGAACTCGAATTTTTGGATGAGATAGATGAAAATGAGAAAACAAACCAGATTTTTCTGGATGGATATATTTGTAAAGAACCGATTTATCGGAAAACTCCGCTGGGACGTGAAATTGCAGATGTTTTACTAGCTGTCAACCGCTCCTATGGAAAATCAGACTACATACCATGTATCTGCTGGGGCAGAAATGCACGTTTTGCTTCTGGATTTACTGTTGGAAGCCATATACAGATCGTCGGACGTATACAGAGCCGAGAATATGTGAAACGTATCAGTGAAGAGGAAGTAGAGCATAGGGTGGCCTACGAAGTATCTGTCAGCAAAGTGGATCTGCTGGAGCAGGATTAGCAGGATCAACAGGTGTTATCGTTGACCACTCAGGTTGCATTTTTCTGACAAATGTGCTATGTTAAAATTTAGTTCGGTATTATGTGAAAGAAAAGAATTGAAATACATGTGGAAATGAGCAGTTCATATACATACTAATCAGAATGTATATGACTTCGAAGGAGGAGACCATGAGTACAGGAAAAATACAGGTATATTACGGAGAGGGCAAAGGAAAGACATCTGCCGCCCTGGGATATGCCATTCATGAGGCCAGCAAAGGAGAGTCTGTTATTGTTATCCAGTTTTTAAAACGCAAGGATGAGGATGAGATCAGTTTCCTTGGACGTCTTGAACCGGAAATTCGTTTGTTCCGTTTTCAGAAATCAGAGAAATATTATTACGAATTGTCGGAAGAAGAGCAGCTGGAAGAACAGATGAACATGAAAAATGGTATTAATTATGCAAGAAAAGTGTTGCAGACCGGCGAATGCAATATTTTGATCCTGGATGAAGTGTTGGGACTTCTGGATGAGCATATTGTGACGGAGGAGGAAATTCTTCATTTGATAGAACTGAAGTCAGATGACATGCATTTGATTATGACGGGGCAGGTGATCAGCAACGGAATCCTGGCCCAGTCAGATGATGTGTACGAAATCTGCATAAAAAAAGAGTCATAAAGGTTGACATTTCTCGTTTAAAGTGATATATTGAGCACCAATAAGACAATAGAAGATAGAGGTTGCGTGAATTAAGAGTAATCTGTCGTATGTACCGAATCGCAGAAGAGGGCAGAAGAAAGGAAGACACGCCGAAAGGATATACAGGAGCGGATGTATATTGCTTGGGGGCAATGTTAATAGCATTGCAACTGTCATCGGAAACGATGGTGCGCTATCACTGGAATAGAAATGAGTTACTCTTATTCATATTGATAAGGATTATTTTTGATGGACCAGCGCACAGCTGGTTCATTTTTTATTGTCCGCTTTACAGGAAATTACATTGAATTTCCCGGTCAGTGGAAAAGCTATTCAGCGAAAAGGCAGGAATTCGTTTCGTTTATTGGAGTATTAGAAATAGGAGGATTATGAAATGCCAATTTTCAGAGGAGCGGGTGTAGCAATTGTAACACCAATGAAAGAGAATTTAGAAGTAGATTATGATCTGCTGGAGAGAAACATTAATTATCAGATCGATAACGGTACAGATGCCATCGTTATTGCAGGTACTACAGGTGAGAGTGCAACGTTATCAGAAGAAGAGCATAAAAAAGTTGTAAAAGCAGCAGTAGAGTTTACAAAACATCGTATTCCGGTTATCGCAGGAACAGGTTCTAACAGCACACAGACAGCCATCGAACTTTCTCAGGAAGCTGATAAGGATGGAGTAGATGCAGTTCTCATCGTAACCCCTTATTATAACAAAGCGACACAGAAAGGTCTCATCACACATTACACACGTGTGGCTGAGTCCATTAAAATACCGGTGATCATGTATAATGTGCCTTCCAGAACAGGATGTGGACTGAATCCGGAGACGATTGCACATTTGGTAAAAAATGTGGATAATATCGTAGGATTGAAAGATGCAACCGGAGATTTGTCCCACGCAGCAAAGACCATGAACCTTTGTGACGGCAATCTGGAGTTATATTCTGGAAATGATGATCAGGTTGTTCCTCTATTATCTCTTGGCGGTCTTGGTGTTATCTCAGTATTGTCCAACATCGCACCGCGTCAGACACATGACATTGTAATGGAGTTTCTCGAGGGCGATTACAAAAAAGCAGCAAAACTGCAGTTAGATGCTATCCCACTGATCAATGCGTTGTTCAGTGAAGTAAATCCGATCCCGGTAAAAGCAGCAATGAATATGCTTGGATGGGAAGCTGGTCCACTGAGAGGACCGTTGAGTGAAATCGAAGATGCACACAGAGAAATCCTGCGTCAGGAAATGGTAAAATACGGTTTAATGAAATAGAAAATGACAGTTCACTCATCGTGAATATAATAAAAAACATGAAAAACTATTGCCCCCGCATGACGTGCGGGGGTATTATACTAAATAGGAGCATTACGGAGGAAGCAGACTATGACAAAAGTAATAATGAATGGATGTAACGGACATATGGGACATGTGATCAGTGATCTGTGTGAGAAAGATCCGGAGATTGCTATCGTAGCAGGTATTGACATCAATACTGAGCAGCACTATGGTTATCCTGTATTTGCCAATATTGCAGATTGTGACGTTGCGGCAGAGGCAATTATCGATTTTTCCCATGTCAGCTGCATCGATACACTAATGGCATATAGTGTGGAGCATCAGATACCGGTCGTTGTATGCACTACAGGACTTTCAGCAGAGCAGGAAGCATTGTTAAAAACATCCAGTGAAAAAGTAGCTGTATTAAAATCAGCCAACATGTCTCTTGGAGTAAATACATTAATGGAGCTTCTTCAGACCGCAGCAAAAGTACTTGCACCGGCTGGATTTGATATAGAGATCGTAGAGAAGCACCACAACCAGAAACTGGATGCTCCGAGTGGAACAGCGATCGCTCTGGCTGATTCCATGAACGAAGCATTAGATGATGCTTATTCTTATAAGTATGACCGCTCACAGGAGCGCAAAAAACGTGAAAAATATGAGATTGGCATTCAGGCTGTTCGCGGTGGTAATATCGTTGGCGAGCATGAAGTGATTTTCGCAGGAACAGATGAGGTCATTACATTTAAACACACTGCATATTCCAAAGCCATCTTTGGTAAGGGAGCCATTGAGGCTGCAAAATATCTGGCAGGAAAACCAGCCGGATTTTACGGAATGGCAGATGTGATCAAAAGCAAGTAGCAAAGCGATTTGCACAGATGCGCAGAAAATAAGGCGTGCATTTGTTACATGATACGCATCTTACAGTAAGAATGCTGAGACATTCGGGAATATAATATAAGGGGGACTATCTGGCATGGAAAATGCAGACATCAAGTACTTAAAAGTACTGGCAACGCAATATCCTAATATTGCGGCAGCGGCGACAGAGATTGTCAATCTGAAAGCAATCTTAAGTCTGCCGAAAGCGACAGAGCACTTCATCACGGATGTTCATGGGGAGTATGAGCAGTTCCGCCATGTAATGTGCAATGGTTCCGGTGCAGTACAGCGAAAAATCGAAGATGAATTTGGAAGCTCACTGGGAATTCCGGAGAAACGTACACTGGCAACTTTGATCTATTATCCGGAGTTAAAAATCAAACAGATCGAGGGAAAACTGACCGTGCGGGAAAATCTGGAAGATTGGTACAAAGTGACGATTTTCCGCCTGATCCGTGTATGTAAAAATGCATCATCAAAATATACTCGTTCCAAGGTGCGTAAATCATTACCAAAAGATTTTGCATATATTATCGAGGAGTTGATGACTGGCAGACCGGATGTGACAGATCAGGAAGCTTATTATAATGAAATAATCAATACTGTTATCCATACCGGAAGAGCTGCTCAGCTGATTGCTGATTTCTGTTATCTGATCCGGCGTTTTACTGTGGATCATCTGCATGTAGTTGGGGATATTTTTGACAGAGGACCCTATCCGCATTTGATCATGGATGATCTGATGAAACACCATTCTGTGGATATTCAGTGGGGAAACCACGATATTCTCTGGATGGGTGCAGCAGCAGGATCGGTAGCTTGTATGTGCAATATGTTGCGTATTTCTGCACGATATGGAAATCTGTCTATTTTGGAAGATGCTTATGGTATCAACATGATCCCGCTGATGCGTCTGGCCATGGATTGTTATCAGGGGCATACGAGCAAGACATTTAATGTTCATGTCCGGGATGATGATAAGGAATATGACCGTGATTATGCAGAAATGGATGCCATGATGCACAAAGCTATCACAGTGATCCAATTTAAAGTGGAAGGTCAGCTGATCAAGGAACATCCGGAATGGGATATGAAGGAACGCCTGCTTCTGGATAAGATTGATTACAAAAATGGAACGATCAAATTGAATGGGAAGGAGTATCCATTGAATGATACTTATTTCCCGACAGTCGATCCGAAGGATCCGTATAAATTGACCCAGCAGGAAGAAGATGTGGTAGAGCGTCTGAAGAACAGCTTCCTTGGCAGCGAGCGTCTGCAGCGCCACATCCGTTTTCTATATACAAAGGGCAGTCTTTATAAAGTATATAATGGAAACCTTTTGTACCATGGCTGTGTGCCGATGAATGACGATGGCAGCTTCATGAAAGTCAATATTTATGGAAAAACTTACAGTGGAAAAGCTCTGTATGATATTTTGGAGCATTATGCCAGAAAAGGTTACTATTCTATTGATCCGGTGGACAAGAAACGCGGTGAAGATATTCTTTGGTTTATCTGGAAAAATAAGCATTCCCCGGTATTTGGAAAGGAACGTATGGCTACCTTTGAGCGTTACTTTATCGATGACAAGGAAACGCATGAGGAACCCAAAAATGCTTATTACCGTTTGTTTGAGAAGGAAGAGATCGTGGATAAGATTCTGAAAGAATTCGGACTTCCGGTACAGGGAGCACACATCATCAACGGTCATATTCCGGTTATTGTGAAAAAAGGCGAGTCTCCGGTAAAATGTGGCGGAAAACTGCTGATCATCGATGGCGGATTTTCTAAAGCATACCAGCAAAAGACAGGGATTGCGGGTTATACGCTGATCTACAACTCCTACGGTCTTGTGCTGGCTGCACATGAACCATTTACTTCTATGGAAGATACCGTTTTGAATGAGACTTGTATTCATTCTCATATTGTTATGGAACAGAATGTGGTGAAAAGAAAGACAGTAAACGATACTGATACAGGTAAAGTACTGCGGGAAAATATCTCGGAGCTGGAAGAATTGCTGCAGGCTTATCGAAGTGGTATGCTGGTAGAAAAGTTCTGATCTGTCAGGTGAAAAACAAATAGAATAACTGGATACAAAAGAGGAACAGTTGATTTTTTAAATATAAAAATAGTATGTGTCAATAGTACTATTTTATAATTATTTAAGAATTGATCGTTCCTCTTCTTGTTGACAAAAATATTTAACAGTGTTAATATTTGCCAATAGTTAATGATTAACACTGTTAAGTAATGGAAGGGTGAGTATATTACTTGGAAAGGAGGATTTTTTGGGAGTTATGGAAGATAAAGTAAATAAAGAACAGAAAAAGGAAAAAGAGCAATCTGATTTTACAGATTGCGGGAATCACTTTGATTGCATGGGACATATGGATCATATGGAACAGAACGTGTGGGAAGCGCTGCACGTATTTCGTAAACTGAATATCAGCAGCATTCTACCACATCTGAATAAAGGTGAATTTGTGCTGATGAATGGTATTTATCATGTGCAGAAGAAGATCGGTTCGGAGCACGGGGTGAAGATGTCAGAACTTGCTGAATATACCCATGCGCTGCCACCTGCTGTCTCCCGCAGCATTAAGGCACTGGAAGAAAAAGAATATGTCAGACGTTTTGTGGATCAGAAAGATCGCAGAAATACACTGGTGGAAATTACAGAAGCAGGGCAGGAAGTGTTACAGGAATCCAATGATATTATGAATGAATTTATCCGTCGTGTGTTTGAAAAAACGGATAAAGAAGAAATGGCACGGCTTGTGAGATATATCTATCAGCAATATGATCTGGCAAAAGAAGAACTGGAGAAAATCAGAGAAAGCCAGAAAAAGGTGAAGAAAGGAAATCGCGGAAATGAGAAAGATTTTTAAAAACATGATTCCGTACTGGAAATCAATTCTTGTGATCGTTGCGGTGCTTGTGATCCAGGCGTATTGTGATCTGGCGCTGCCAACGTATACCGCTGATATCATTGATGTGGGTATTCAAAACAAGGGTATTGAGCATATTCTTCCGCAGGAGATGACATCAGAGGAATATGGTGATGTACAGCTTTTTATGACAAAAGAGGAAAAACAGTTATGGGCTTCAAGTTATGAAGCAACAAAGCATGATACTTATAAGTGTTCTGTAACAGACAAAGATACCCTGGCTGAACTGGATTCCGAATTTGCGATTCCGTTGATCCTGAATGACCAGATGTCTCAGATGGAAGAAGAACAGTTCAAAGGAATGCTGGCAGAGCAGACCGGTCAGGATGTATCCGTATATGAGCAGATGAGCCTGGAGCAGATCGGGCAGATGCTTGGCGTGGAACTGAAAGTATCGGAAAAAGAAGTTGAACAGGATGATGGAAGTACTCAAACTGTCAACTGCGTGGATGTTCGCCCAATTTTTGAAGCAATGGTTGCCTCCGGACAGATGGATGAAGGTACGGTGCTTTCCATGCGGGAGTCTATGCAGGATATGGTGGATACTATGGGAGAATCGATGCTGAGCTCTACCGGAGCAGCGTATGCAGCGGCCTGTGATGAAGCAGCAGGACTGGATCTTGTAAAAATCCAGACAGCATATTTGTGGAAAAAAGGATTACAGATGGCCGGACTGGCAGCGGCGATGATGGCTTGTGCCATTTTTGTATCTTATCTGGCATCCAGAGTCGGAGCAGGCGTGGGCCGCTCACTGCGTGGCAGATTATATGAGAAAGTCATGCGTTTTTCCAATGCAGAAATGGAGCATTTTTCTACAGCATCTCTGATCACCAGAAGTACAAATGACGTGCAGCAGATTCAGATGGTGACAGCGATTTTTTTACGCATGCTTGCTTATGCACCAATCATCGGTATTGGCGGTATCATCAAAGTCGTGCAGACGAAGGCTGGAATGGGTTGGCTGATCGTGGTGGCAGTAATTATAATTTTTGCATTTGTCATGAGCCTGATGAGTGTAGCAATGCCGAAATTCAAACAGATGCAGGAAAAGGTGGATGATGTCAATCTTGTTTCCAGAGAGATTCTGACAGGACTTCCGGTTATCCGTGCATTTCGACGGGAAGATAAAGAGGAAGAACGGTTTGATGGTGTGAACCGTGAATTGACGAAAACGATGCTTTTTACAAACCGTGTAATGACACTGATGATGCCTGGTATGATGCTTATCATGTATGCACTGACAGTAGCTATTGTCTGGGTGGCAGCAAAGAAAATAGACCTTGGTGTGATGCAGGTTGGTTCCATGACTGCATTTATCACCTATGCGATGCTTATTGTTATGGCATTCCTGATGCTGACAATGATGTCTGTTATGCTTCCGCGTGCCGGTGTGGCTGCAGAACGTATTGACGAAGTGCTGAATATGGATATTTCCATTAAAGAAACAGAAAAACCGAAACATATTGAAAATACTTCCGGTATTCTGAAATTTAATCATGTTGACTTCACTTATCCTGGCAGTAAAGAACCGGCTATCTGTGATATTGATTTTACGGCAAATCCGGGGCAGACTACAGCAATCATCGGAAGCACCGGCTGTGGTAAATCGACGATCGTAAATCTGATCCCGCGTTTGTATGATGTGACAGAGGGAAGCATCACACTGGATGGCACTGATATTCGAAAACTTTCAATGAAAGATCTGCGTCAGCAGATTGGTTTTGTGCCGCAGAAAGGTGTGCTGTTTTCAGGAACGATTGCATCTAACCTGCGTTTTGGCAATGCAGAAGCGACCGATGCACAGGTGCGTCAGGCTGCCGGGATTGCACAGGCAGAAGAATTTATTGAGGAAAAAGCAGAGAAATATGATGCACCGATCGCACAGGGTGGAGCGAATGTGTCCGGAGGACAAAAACAGCGTCTCGCCATTGCCCGTGCGATTGCAAAGCATCCGAAAATATTTGTGTTTGACGACAGTTTTTCAGCACTGGATCTGAAAACAGATGCGAAATTGAGAAAAGCACTGGCAGACACAGTTGAGGATAGTACAGTGATCATAGTGGCACAGCGTATCAGTACAATTTTGCATGCGGATCAGATCCTGGTTCTGGATGAGGGACACATTGTCGGAAAAGGCACCCATGAGGAATTGATGAAAAACTGTACAGTATATCAGGAAATTGCAAAATCCCAGATGTCTGCAAAAGAACTTGGATTGACAGATGGAGAGGAGGCAGAGGATCATGAGTAATGAGAGAAATACAAATTCCGCTTCCAGACCAAAACGTGGAATGGGCGGTCCGATGGGACATGGCGGCCGCGGCATGGCTCCAGGAGAAAAAGCGAAGGATTTTAAAGGTTCTATCGGAAAAATGCTCCGCTATATGGGAAAATATAAGATTGCAGTTGTGTTTGTCATGATTATAGCTGCCTGCTCTACTGTATTCAGCGTCGCAGGACCGAAGGTTCTGGGGAAAGCAACGACAGCGCTGGCCAGTGGTCTGATGGCGAAAGTGGCCGGAACCGGAGGAATTGATTTTTCTTATATAGGAAAAATTCTGCTGTTTGTACTTGGTTTATACCTGCTCAGCTCTGTCTTGAGTTTTCTTCAGGGATGGATCATGACCGGTATTACACAGAAAATCTGTTACCGGATGCGAAAAGAAATTACAGAAAAAATCAATCGCATGCCAATGAAATATTTTGAAAGCCGTACTTATGGTGAAGTATTATCCAGAATCACCAATGATGTGGATACTCTTGGTATGGGCTTAAACCAGAGTGTGACTCAGATTATTACATCTACGGCAACGATCATTGGTGTGCTTGTGATGATGCTTAGTATCTCTCCGCTGATGACACTGATCGCACTGGTTGTGCTTCCGGTTTCCGGCTTTTGTGTATCACTGGTTGTCAAAAAATCACAGAAACATTTTATCACTCAGCAGGAATACCTTGGGCATATTAATGGTCAGGTAGAGGAAAGCTATGGCGGTCATCTGATCATCAAAGCATATAACAAAGAAGATGAGATGATTGCTCAATTTAACCAGACGAATGATATTCTGTATACATCAGCATGGAAATCTCAGTTCCTTTCCGGAATCATGATGCCGATCATGCAGTTTATTGGAAACCTTGGTTATGCAGCGGTAGCATTGAGTGGTGGTATGCTGGCCATCCGTGGGATTATCACAATCGGTGATATTCAGGCGTTTATTCAGTACGTTAAGAGTTTTACACAGCCAATCCAGCAGATTGCACAGGTGACAAACCAGGTACAGTCTATGGCGGCCGCTGCAGAGCGTGTATTTGAATTTCTGGAAGAAAAAGAAGAAGATCAGATGGTAGAGAAACCTGCGGATGTGACAAAGGTAATCGGAAATGTAACATTTGATCATGTAAGCTTTGGTTATGATCCAGATCAGATGATCATTCATGATTTCAGTGCACAGGCAACAGCTGGCCAGAAGATTGCCATTGTTGGACCGACTGGCGCAGGTAAAACGACGATCGTAAAACTGCTGATGCGCTTCTATGATGTAAACAGTGGTTCCATCTGCATTGATGGCCACGATATCCGCGATTTCAACCGCAGGGAACTGAGAGATGCTTTTGGAATGGTATTGCAGGATACCTGGCTCTTTAAAGGAAGTATTATGGAAAATATCCGTTACGGCCGTCTGGATGCTACAGACGAAGAAGTCATTGAAGCAGCAAAAGCAGCGCATGCAGATCATTTTATCCGGACACTGCCGGGGGGATATGAGATGGAGCTTAATGAGGATGCAAGTAATATTTCCCAGGGGCAGAAACAGCTGCTCACTATTGCCCGTGCGATACTGGCAGATAACCGTATCTTGATTCTGGATGAAGCGACATCTTCGGTTGATACAAGAACCGAGGAACTGATTCAGAGTGCTATGGATAATCTGATGAAGGGACGGACCAGTTTCGTAATAGCACATCGATTGTCTACGATCAAAAATGCGGATATGATTCTTGTTATGAAAGATGGCGACATTATTGAGCAGGGATCCCATGTCGAACTGCTGGCACAGGGTGGATTCTATGCAGATCTGTACAACAGCCAGTTCGCCGAGTAGAAGTAATGGTTAAAATTTAATAAATATTTGAAAGCAAAATCAGAGAAGTTTCCTCACTCACTAGACACTCACTACCTTCGTTTTGCTTCGGTTTTATCGCGCTCGTTTTCGACTCCTATAAAAGCTGGTCGTCTTCCACTCGCGCAAAACTCGCAAAACTCAGTCGTTCGCTGAATCGTTCGTCGAGGAAACTTTCTCTGATTTTGCTATTTCAGCTATAAATGATTGACTGATTCAAGATGTGCAGTGATTCTGAGATGAATATGTCAGCTTACGCTGACCAGAATCACGCACCAAGTCTCACGTGCGTTCGACTTGAATGCGCTCGTTCTTGACACCTATAAAAGATGGTCGTCTTCCACTCGCGCAAAACCTTGTGAAACTCAGTCGTTCGCTTAATCGCTCACCGAGATAATTTTCTCCGATTTTGCTATTTCAGCTATAAATGATTGACTGATCCAAGCGAATTATGTCATGCGTTGCATGACGCGCATCACGCTTCAAGAAGATGAGGGCATTCTTGAAATGTTACTATACATTGTGTAAATCTGCATGCACAGCATAGTGCTGTTTTCCCCATAGCTGTAAATGTGCATGTGGCATGTGAGCCACTGTGTAAATGGAATAAAAAGAAAAACATCCAAGGACAAGACGGTAGGGCAATTTTCGTTATCGAAGTGAGCATAGCCCGACTGCGGGAGTGTGTTTGAGCCAACAGCTG
>CAKREL010000007.1 GCA_934317205.1 uncultured Eubacterium sp. | reverse complement strand
GTGATTGCCGGATGAGAAGGTTCTGTTTTGGAATATGCTGCCATTGCATTGTTGATCATTCCGACCTGTGGGCCGTTTCCGTGGGAGATGATGACTTCATTTCCCGCTTCAATCAGATCAGCGATTGCCTTGGAAGTTTCCTGAACAGCCAGATACTGTTCAGGAAGATTCTTTCCAAGGGCATTACCGCCAAGTGCAATGACGATACGTTTTTTACCCATGATTAGCTACCCCCATATGGATTAGTGTGTATTATTCGAAAATCCGTTTTCCAGCGCGCTCTTCTAATTTCTTTAAGATCTCCTGCGGATTCTCAAATTTGCTTAAGAAGATCATAGCAGCGATGATATATGGTTTGTAGCTTGCTTCTTTGTAAAGCGGTGTGCGGTAACGATCGAATACGGAAGCCTCAACCTCGCCGTCTTTGCAGCTTACATCGTTGATGTCTGCCGGCAGGCAGTGTAAGTATAATGCTTTGCCGTCTTTTGTTGTTTTCATTAATTCTTCTGTACAGCACCAGTCTTTGTGCTCTGCATTCTGAGCAAGAAGTTCTTTCTCAAGTGCTTTGATTCCTTCTGTGTCGCCTTCGCCGTAAAGGTTTGTACGTTTCTCCATAGCTGCGAACGGAGCCCAGCTCTTCGGATATACGATATCAGCATCTTTGAAAGCTTCAGCCATGCTGTTTACTTTTGTGAAGGAACCGCCTGATTTCTCAGCATTTGCTTTTGCAACTTCCTCAACTTCCGGCATTACATCGTATCCTTCCGGATGAGCAAGTACTACGTCCATACCGAAACGTGTCATCAGACCGATGATACCCTGCGGAACGGAGAGTGGTTTACCATAAGATGGAGAGTAAGCCCATGTCATGGCAACTTTTTTACCTTTTAAGTTTTCAACACCGCCAAACTCATGGATCAGGTGAAGAGCATCAGCCATAGCCTGTGTCGGATGGTCGATATCACACTGAAGGTTTACAAGTGTCGGGCGCTGCTCTAAGATGCCGTCCTCGTTACCCTGTTTTACAGAGTCAGATACTTCGTGCATGTAAGCATTACCTTTTCCGATGTACATATCATCACGGATACCGATAACGTCAGCCATGAAGGAGATCATGTTAGCTGTCTCACGAACAGTCTCACCATGAGCTACCTGGGATTTACCCTCGTCCAGATCCTGAACTTCCAGACCAAGCAGGTTACATGCGGAAGCGAAAGAGAAACGTGTTCTTGTGGAATTGTCACGGAATAAGGAAATTCCAAGTCCGCTCTCGAATACTTTTGTGGAGATGTTGTTCTCACGCATGAAACGAAGTGCATCAGCGATTGTGAAAACAGCCTCTAATTCGTCATCTGTTTTTTCCCATGTAAGGAAGAAATCGTTGTTGTACATTTCTTTGAAGTTTAAGCTGTTGAGTTTGTCGATGTAATCCTGTAATGTTTTCATTTATGTATTCTCCTTATAATAAATTAGATTCGTTAAGATATATTACTGGATAAATTCCAGAGCCATTCGCAAAATCGCTTTTACAAAGCTTTTCTTTTGCTCATGTTGGCTTCTCGCCAAAGAGCTTTTCTTAAATAGGCTTATTCATGCAAGCATGATTCACCTATTTAGTGAAAATCTCCTTGGCTCTGAAATTTATTCCATATAATTTCCTGGTAATGCTGCGTATACAGCTGCACAAGTTACCAGATCCTGTTTCCATGTTTTCTCGTTTGGAGCATGAGCCTGAGCCTCAGCACCCGGTCCAAAACCGATACAAGGAATGTTGTTTCTTCCCATGATAGATACGCCGTTTGTAGAGAAGGTCCATTTGTCTGTAAGTGGACGAGCCTGACGCATTTCAAGTGTCTCAGCAGCACCGATACGCTGATCTCCGTATAATGCTGTGTAAGCAGCTTCGAGAGATTTTGTTACTTTGTGATCTTTCGGAATTGCCCATGTCGGGAAGTAGCACTCAATCTCATATACACATCCTGTGTAAGAAGGACGATCGTAGTTGTACATGGATACTTTTACGTCATCGCCGTATTTCTGTACGCTTGGAAGTGCACGGATCTCGTCTAAGCAGCTTTCCCATGTCTCACCGAATGTCATACGACGGTCAAGGGAGATTGCACAGGAGTCAGCAACTGCACAACGGCTTGGGGATGTATAGAAGATCTGAGATACAGTTACAGTACCGCGGCCAAGGAAACGAGCCTCTTCCCAGTCTTTGTTGTATTTCGGGTTGAGCATTTTTACAAGACCTTTGATCTCTGTCTCTTCAGCGTCATCGTTCTCATTTAAGGAACGGATGTCCTGAAGAATGTCAGCCATTTTGTAGATTGCGTTATCTCCACGCTCTGGAGCGGAACCATGGCAGGAAACACCTTTTACGTCTACGCGGATTTCCATACGACCACGCTGACCACGGTAAATTCCACCGTCTGTCGGCTCTGTGGAAACTACGAATTCCGGACGGATCTTATCTTCATTGATGATGTACTGCCAACACAGACCGTCACAGTCCTCTTCCTGAACTGTTCCAACTACCATGATCTTGCAACCTTCCGGAATCAGATCAAGGTCTTTCATGATCTTAGCACCATATGTAGCAGAAACGATACCGCCGCACTGATCGGATACACCACGACCACCGATTTCTTCGTCTGTCTCATATCCATCATATGGATCAAAGGTCCAGTTTTCGATGTTTCCGATACCTACAGTATCGATATGTGCATCGTAAGCGATGATCTTGTCGCCGGTTCCCATGTAACCGATGACGTTACCCTGCGGATCAATGAGGACTTCATCGAAATCCAGTTTTTTCATCTCGGCAGCGATGGTCTCGATATGCGCTTTCTCATCACAGCTCTCGCCCGGATTCTTTACGATAGCACGTAAGAATCTGGTCATGTCGTCTTTGTAGCTCTCAGCAGTTGCTTTGATTTTGTTGTAATCCATAGTAGTAATACCTCCATACTATAAGTTGAATAATAGATTGATTGGTTCATCTAATGATGGTTCAAAAAAATTGGATTATATTGGATTTTATTAATCTTCTAAATAATCTTTTCCGTCCCAGACGATTTCTTTATAACGTTCCGGATCTGTATCTCCCTCAGTAGAGAAGAGCAGTACCTGTGAATTTTCGTCTAACTGTAACGCTTCTTTTAAGTCTGCATAATCCGGATTTGTCATGATCTCATTTAATACACCGAATGTAACGGCTCCTGATTCACCGGATGTTACCTGCGGATCACCTTTGATCGGAGCAGCGAGCATACGCATGGATTTTGCGGATACCCAGTCCGGAGCAGCAACGAATACAGATACATGGTTTTTCAGAATGTCCCAGGAAGTTGTATTCGGCTCGCCACATGCAAGACCTGCCATGATAGTCGGCATATCGCCTTCTACGTTGTATTCTGCGCCATCGCCTGCAACAGCACCTTTGTACAGACATGCAGCTGTATCAGCTTCTACCACACAGACGATCGGAGGATTGTCCGGGTACTGATTTGCAAAATAGCCCTGTACACCGCCAGCTAAGGAACCAACACCGGCCTGAACAAATACATGTGTCGGACGCTCAATGCCAAGTTCATGAAGCTGCTCATTTGCTTCCATAGCCATGCTTCCGTATCCCTGCATGATCCAGGAAGGAATCTCTTCATAACCTTTCCATGCAGTATCCTGTACAACAACACCATTTTCAACTTTTGCAGCAGCTGCAGCAGCCATACGTACACATTCGTCATAGTTTACTTCTTCGATTGTAGCAGTAGCGTTTTCTGCCAGAATGTGGTTCAGTCGGTTCTGAGTGGATCCCTTCGGCATAAATACAACCGCTTTCTGTTTTAAACGGTTTGCTGCCCATGCAACGCCACGTCCGTGATTGCCGTCTGTTGCAGTAAAGAATGTTGCCTGTCCGAATTCTTCACGAAGTTTGTCGGATGTCAGTGTCTCGAAATCAAGCTCTGTGATGTCACGTCCTGTCTGTTTTGCAATGTATTTTGCCATTGCGAAAGAACCGCCGAGAACTTTGAATGCGTTCAGACCGAAACGGTAAGACTCATCTTTTACACAGACATCTTTGAGACCAAGGCGGTCTGCCATGTGAGTCAGATGTGCAAGAGGTGTTCTCTCATATCCCGGAATTGTTTTGTGAAAAGCGCGGGCTTTTTCAACTTCCTCAAGTGCCATAACCGGAAGATTTGCATCGTCTGTTTTCGGCATTGTGTTTTTCACCCATTTGATTTGTTTCATAAAAACCTCCTCCTAATTTTTATCTGCTTTGATGTAGCTGTACAAAGTATATTTTGAAATCCCAAAGTACTGGGAAACTTTGTCACCTGATTTGGTAATAAGGAAAGCACCGGTATTGTTCAAAAACTGAATCGCCTGGATTTTTTCGTCCTTTGACATCAGGGATGCTGGTTTTCCGACGACTGCAACTGCCTGGGCGATCAGTTCATCCAAGAGATCTGCCACATTAGTGCAGATGCTTTCCGGTTCCTTATGATAAGAAGAAAACGCCGGTTCTCCGTTTTCACTGATGAGAGAGCGAACAGAATCCTGAAAATACAGAAGATTGGTAATGTCAAAATTAATGGCCAGAATATACTGGATCGGTCCGTCTTCTTCTTCACGAACAAAGATGGTAGAAGATTTTAATGTTCTTCCATCCTGTGTCTTTGTCAGATAACCGAGATGATCAGAGATCTTTGACGGATCTTTTCTCATGGTTTCCAATACGACTTTAGAAGGACCGTCACCGGTTTTTCTATTTGTAATATGACCATTTTCGATATATACAATGGATTTCTGAAGACTCTTGCGGGTCAGGTCATGAATCACTACTTCACAGTCATTTCCAAACTGAACGGCCAACGCTTTTGCCAGTTGCTTTAAAAGCTCCAGTGTCATCATTTAACTGTCTCCTTTTGTTTTGCTTTCTGTACTCATCATAGCAGATTTTTTTCAGATGTCAACACCAAAATCAAAAATATTTTTAGGTAAAAATAAAAAAAGTTTGAAAAACAATATTGCTTTTAAAATGGGTGTGTGGTAATATCTAATTAGATTGAACGGTCAATAAAAACACAGCCGTTGTGAATCGTGAAAACACAACCTTGGAAATGACAAAATGCACCTGCTTTTTTAATGAAAAAGAGATGGATTTTTGTTTCCTTAAAAAGTTGTAAACAGTACAGCAAATGACATGGGGAATGAAAGGAGAAGAAACATGATTCTGGTAGGAAAAGGAACCGTGATCACAAGGGACGAGACCAATCCGCTGATCAAAGATGGTGGAGTTGTTCTTGATGGTGAACAGATTGTAAAGGTAGGCGATTATGAGACACTGCGCAGTGAATATCCGCAGGCAGAGTTGATCGATGCAAAAGGTCAGATCATTATGCCATCCCTTATTAATATGCACGAACATATTTATAGTGCATTTGCCAGAGGATTATCTATTAATGGATACAATCCAAACGGATTTTTAGATATCCTGGACGGACTGTGGTGGACGATTGACCGACACCTGACATTGGAGCAGACTTATTTAAGCGCGATCGCTACTTATATAGACTGTATCAAAAATGGTGTAACGACAGTGTTTGACCATCATGCAAGTTTTGGAGCCATTGAAGGAAGTTTGTTTAAAATTGCAGAGGCTTCTGCAAAGATGGGGGTTCGAAGCTGCCTGTGCTATGAAGTATCTGACCGTGATGGTGAGGAGAAAGCAAAAGCTTCCGTAAAAGAAAATGCAGACTTCATTAAATATGCAGCACAGCAGAATAATGACATGATCAAAGCCATGATGGGTATGCATGCACAATTTACGATTTCTGACAAAACATTTGAACTGTGCCGCGAAAATATGCCGGAAGGCGTAGGAGCACACATTCATGTGGCAGAGGGAATTGAGGATTTGCATGATTGTCTGCATAAATACGGAAAGAGAATTGTGAACCGACTGATGGATCACGATCTGTTAGGACCGCAGACCATGACAGCGCATTGCATTTATGTGAACGAACAGGAGATGGATCTGCTGAAAGCGACAGATACCATGGTAGTACATAATCCGGAGTCAAATATGGGAAATGCCTGCGGATGTCCACCAACTATGAGAATCTTCCAGAAAGGTGTTCTGACCGGACTTGGAACGGACGGCTATACACATGATATGTTTGAATCTTATAAGGTAGCAAATGTACTGCACAAACATTCTTTATGTGATGCAAATGCTGCGTGGGGTGAAGTTCCGGCGATGTTATTTGAAGGAAATGCGAAAATGGCAAACCGCTACTTTAATATTCCACTTGGTGTGCTGAAGGAAGGTGCAGCAGCAGACGTAGTTGTAGTAGCTTACGATCCGCTGACACCGCTGACTGCGGACAATATCAACAGTCATATGTTATTTGGAATCAACGGTGCCATGACACAGACAACCATCTGTAATGGAAAAGTGCTGATGAAAGACCGTGAACTGACCATGATCGATGAGGCAAAAGCAATGGCAGATTGCAGACAGGCGGCAGCAGAGCTGGCGCACAGCATCAACGGATAACATATATCATCATATTTGGTAGGGTAATAAATATTCGGATAGGATAAGGCAAAATTATTAAACAATAATTAAATTAAAGAGAGGTTAATTACAATGGGCGACAGAATGACACCGATTCCTTTTGGAAATCTGATGAACTGGGCGATGACAGAACGTACAAAAAGACAGACCGTATTTGGAGTTCGCAAAGAGTACAAGGCAGATCCGGCGAAAAATCTTTCTATCTTCGGAGAGAAGATTGAGACACCATACGGTCCGGCCGCAGGACCGAATACACAGCTTGCACAGAATATTATTGCAGCCTATCTGGCAGGCAGCCGTTTCTTTGAACTGAAAACGGTGCAGATTTTAGATGGAGAGGATCTTCCGGTAAATAAACCATGTATCCTTGCAGATGATGAATGTTACAACTGTGAGTGGTCCACAGAGCTGTATGTGCCGCAGGCTTACGCAGAGTACGTAAAAGCATGGGTTGCATTAAAAGCACTTTCCAGAGAGTGGGGACTTGGCGCAGCAGACGGATTTGTATTCAATATCAGTGTTGGATATGATCTGCAGGGTATCAAATCAGAAAAAATCGATACCTTTTTAAATAATATGATCGAGTCGAAAGACAATCCGGTATTTCAGGAGTGTATTCAGTGGTTGAAGGACAATAAAGACAGTTTCCACAACCTGACAGATGCTGATATCGAGGCAATTCCTTCTGATATCTGTAAATCTGCTACGGTATCCACCCTGCACGGATGTCCTCCACAGGAAATTGAGAGCATTGCTTCTTATTTATTGACAGAGAAAGGCCTGAACACGTTTGTAAAATGTAATCCGACTCTGTTAGGATATGAAGAAGCACGCGAGATCATGGACAGCATGGGATATGATTATGTAGCATTCGGCGATTTCCATTTTAGAGATGACCTTCAGTTTGAAGATGCTGTACCGATGCTGACCAGACTTCAGGCATTAGCAGACAGCAAAGGACTTGCCTTTGGTGTAAAAATCACAAATACCTTCCCGGTAGATGTGACAAGAAATGAGCTTCCAAGTGAAGAAATGTACATGTCCGGAAAATCTTTATGTGCATTGTCCTTAAGTGTAGCATATAAGCTGAGCAAAGCATTTGACGGAAAATTAAGAATTTCCTATTCCGGCGGAGCTGATGCATTTAACATTGATAAAATCTTCGGACTTGGCATCTGGCCGATCACAGTGGCAACAACCTTATTGAAACCGGGCGGATACAACCGTGGCATTCAGCTTGCAGAGAAACTGAATGCAATGGAATTCAAACCATTTGCAGGGGTAGATGTAGACGGACTGGCAGCTTTGATCGAGGAGATCAAGCATGATCCGCATCATGTAAAACCGGTAAAACCGTTACCGAGCCGCAAGATGGACAAAGAAGTTCCGTTACTGGACTGCTTTACAGCACCATGTATGGAAGGATGTCCGATCCATCAGGATATTCCGGCTTATGTAAAACTTGCCGGTGAAGGAAAAATGCAGGAAGCGTTAGAAGTGATCCTTGATAAAAATCCACTGCCATTTATGACCGGTACTTTGTGTAACCACAGATGTATGAGCAAATGTACCAGAAACTTCTACGAGGAGCCGGTTGCGATCCGCGGCACAAAACTGCAGGCTGCAAAAGGCGGATATGACAGTGTGTTAGGCGGTCTGAAAGCAGAAGGATGCTGTGGTAAGAAAGTTGCCATCGTAGGTGGCGGTCCTGCCGGTATTGCCTGTGCAGCCTTCCTTGCAAAAGGCGGAGCAGACGTAACCGTATTTGATAAAGAAGCAAACTTCGGAGGAACGGTACGCAATGTGATTCCATCCTTCCGTATTGACAACGAAGCAATTGCAAAAGATGTTGAGATTGCAAAAGCATACGGAGCAAAGTTTGTAAATAACAGAGAAATTGAATATATCGACAGCCTGAAAGAGGAAGGTTTTGAGACAATCGTTCTTGCGATCGGCGCACATAAAGGTATGGCGATCGGCGTAGATACCGAGAAAGAACTGAATGCGGTAGACTTCCTTGAGGCAGCAAAAGAAGATCCGACAGCACAGAACCTGGGCAAACATGTCGTTGTCATCGGAGCTGGTAATACTGCTATGGATGCGGCACGTATGGCAGGCAGAATTGAAGGCGTGGAAGATGTTACTGTGGTATACAGAAGAACAAAACGTTACATGCCGGCGGATGAGGATGAGTTATTAGAGGCACTGGAAGACGGTGTGGTTATGAAAGAGCTGCTTGCACCGAAGACACAGAAAGACGGTGTTCTGACATGTAAGAAAGTTGTCTTAGGTGAGATGGATGCCAGCGGCAGACAGAAACCGGTGGAGACAGAGGAAGAAGTTCAGATTCCGGCAGACACTATCATCGCATCTCTCGGTGAGCGTGTGGACAGCATATTGTATGAGAAAAACCGCATTGATGTCAATGAGAAAGGACAGCCGGTTCTCAATGCTGAAACGATGGAGACAAGCAAACCGGGTGTATATGCAATCGGTGATGGAGCAGGCGGAGCAGCGACGATCGTTCTGGCTATCCGCGATGCACAAAAAGCAGCAAGCCATATTCTTGGAGAATCTGCAAAAACTGAGTATGTATACGATACCGATGTAGCGCGTGCAGCAGAAAAGAAAGGCATTTTAGTTCACTCCGCAGAAGGAAAAGCAGAAGAAGAGAGATGTCTGGAATGTAACCATATCTGTGAGAACTGCGTTGATGTATGTCCAAACCGTGCAAACGTAGCAATCGCAGTACCGGGACAGAAAATGCCGGCTATCGTACATGTAGATTACATGTGTAACGAGTGTGGCAACTGCAAGAGCTTCTGTCCATACAGCAGTGCACCATATCAGGCAAAATTTACCTTATTTGCAAATGAGGCTGATTTTGAAAATAGCAAAAATGATGGTTATGTAGTGCTGAACAGAGAGAACATGGAAGTGAAAGTCAGACTGGCAGATTTTGTAAAGATCTACAATCTGAAAGATACTGACTGCAGTTTATACGATGGCTTAAAACAGGTGATTCTGACAATTGATGCAGATTACGATTACCTTTATCTGTAATATTCAGAGCCGAGTAGATTTTAAGAGAAACTGTGAGTTATGCTGGCATAAGACAGCATTTCAGATAAGGAGTTCATAATGGGATATTTAATCAAAAACGGTACCGTTGTTTATGCAAACGGCAGTTACACAGCCGATGTACTGGTAGAAGGTGAGAAAATAACCCAGGTGGCAAAAACCATTGATGCGCCGGGCATGACGGTCATCGATGCGTCCGGGAAATATATATTTCCCGGATTCATCGATACCCATACACATTTCGATCTGGATGCAGGAGATTTTCATACCGCAGATGATTTTTATACAGGGACAAAAGCTGCGATAGCAGGAGGAACCACATCAATCCTTGATTTTACCACGCAGGAAAAAGGGCAGACCTTAACCGAAGCGCTGGATGTCTGGCACAAGATGGCAGATGGAAAAAGCTCCTGTGATTACGGTTTTCATATGTCGATCACAGACTGGAATGATGAGGCAAAAAAGGAAATCAAAGAAATGACCCGTCAGGGTGTCACTTCTTATAAATTGTATATGGCGTATGATAATCTCAGAGTAAATGACAAAGAGTTATTCGAGATATTGTCAGCAATTGAGGAAGAACACGGCATCGCAGGTGTCCATTGTGAAAACGGTGACATCATCAAGGCAGTGACAGAAAAACTCAAAGCAGAGGAACACAACAGCATACGCCTACATCCAAAGAGCCGCCCGGCGGAAGCGGAAGCAGAGGCCATTAACCGACTTCTGATCATTGCAAAGCTGGCAGGCACACCGGTAAATATCGTACATTTAAGTTCCAGACAGGGAATGAAAGTAGTACAGAGAGCCAGAAAAGAAGGCCAGCAGGTATTTGTGGAAACTTGTCCGCAGTATCTGATTTTAGATGAAAAAGAATACAATCGTCCAGGATTTGCGGGAGCTGCTTTCGTATGTGCACCACCGCTTCGAAAAAAAGAAGACCGGGAGACACTTTGGGAAGCAGTTGCAAAGGGCGAAGTTGATATGCTTGGTACAGATCATTGCAGTTTCAATATGAAAGATCAGAAGACGCGAGGTAAGGATGATTTTACCAGAATTCCGGGAGGTATCCCGGGAACAGAGCACCGGCCACAGCTGTTTTATCAGTACGGCGTGGCGGAGGGAAGGACTTCCATTGAACGGATGTGTCAGATTTTGTCCGAACGTCCGGCAAAACTTTTTGGCATGTATCCGAAAAAAGGAGCCATCTTACCAGGCAGCGATGCCGATCTGGTAATCTGGGATCCACAGAAAACATGGACGATTTCAGCCGAGACACAGGTTCAGAATGTAGACAACACGCCATACGAAGGAATTTCGGGAACCGGAATGGCAGCACAGGTATTTTTAAGAGGCTGTCCGGTGGCAGAATACGGTAAGGTCCATACGGAGTTAAAAGGAAAATACATCCATAGAACAGCACGTCAGTTATAACATATGAGTAGGGATATTAACCATATTTATATAGAGTGGAAACAGATTTTAAAATATAAATGACAGCAAATAGAATATATCTACAAATATGTATTTACAGGATTGCTTGTAAAGCAGTAAGGTACTGCATTATAATAAAAAGATGAAATAGTTTATTTCACAATCTAAAAAGAAAGAAGGATATGATTATGAAACAGTCAATCAACGTAAACGGAGCACCGGCAGCAGTAGGCCCATATGTACATGCAGTGAAAACAGGAAACATGATCTTCATCTCCGGTCAGTTAGGTTTAAATCCGGCAGACGGCACACTTCCGGAAGGCATTGAGGCACAGACAATCCAGAGTCTCGAGAATCTGAAAACAATTCTGGAAGGCACAGGATCTGATTTTGATCACGTTGTAAAAACAACAATCTTTTTAGCTGACATCGCTGATTTTGGTAAAGTAAATGAGATTTATGCAAAATATTTTGCAAACGAAGTACCGGCCCGATCCTGCGTAGAGGTAGCAAACCTCCCGAAAGCAGGTCTGGTAGAGATTGAAGCAATTGCTGTTGAAAAGTAAGAAATACAGGATTGTATACAAGAGTAACGGGTTAAACCAAAATAAATTTTAGTTGATTCTTGACACTGCCTGTAAGAAAAAATAAAATAAAAACCGAATGTTAGGGTAATCTTATAGGCAGGAGGCAAGAATTTGAAAACAGAAACATTACATGTTACAGAAACAGAAGAAAGGATTCTGAATGCGGCACTGAAAGTTGTAAATGATGTTACGATCAGTGGAACCAGAATGCATCTGATCGCAGAAAAGGCAGACATGGTGCAGTCAAATGTTCACTATTATTATAAAACAAAGCAGGAACTGTTAAAGGGACTGCAAGAGTGGATTTTGGAAGAATGCTACGATATGCAGCAAGTGAGCAAGAAATCAAGTAAAGATACACTGGAAGATCAGTTACATATTTTCTTTCAGCAGAAAAAAACACTGCTGACAAAGAAGAAAGAGTATGATTTTGCAGAAATTGATTTTCTTGTTCAGACAAGGATCGACGCAGACATCAGAGCACGTTTTCAGGAAGCATATGCGGTTTGGAGAGATAATATCCGGGAGATCATTATTCATTTTTGCCCGAATATGGATGAGACAGACAAAGAACTGATTCCATACATGGCAGTATCGTTGCTTGAGGGGGCTTCGATCCAGGTGCTGGTAGATGGAAAAGGTTTTGACGCAGATAGTTATTTTGCATATGCAGAGGATATGGTTCTTCAGCAGATCAGAATTGCGATGGAGAAAAAAGAAGGGTAATTTTAATCCGATTTTTACAGGAACTTTACTATGGGGATACGAAAAGCTTTTCTGTACACTTCTGTTTGATTGAATATTCAGTCAAAGGCATGTCTTACTATATCATTTGCATCAGAATGGGGGCATTTCGATGTATCAATTTTATGTAAATAATGAATTATATCAGGTGGAAGGCGATGGAAAACTGTTACCGTTCCTGCGGGATGTCTGTAAGTGTAAATCCGTGAAGGATGGCTGCAGTGAAGGAGCCTGCGGAACCTGCCATGTGCTGGTGGACGGAGTGGCAATGAAAGCCTGTATTCCGACATTGTCCATGATGGATGGAAGATCAATTCTGACAGTAGAAGGTTTTTCTGATGAAGAAAAAGAGCTATATGCATATGCCTTTGCTGAGGCAGGTGCTGTGCAGTGTGGATTCTGTATCCCGGGAATGGTCATCTGTACGAAAGGACTTTTGGATGTAAATCCGGATCCGACCAGAGATGAGATCGCATTTGCATTGCGAAATAATATCTGTCGCTGCACCGGATATAAAAAAATCATGGATGCGGTAGAATTGGCCGCAAAGATCAAACGGGAAGGAAAAGGAATCCCGAAAAATGAATTTACCTGGAAACTGGGCGAGCGCGTGCACCGTGTGGATGCCAGGGAAAAGGTATTAGGATATGGAGAATATGTGGATGACATGGAAGTGGAAGGCTTACTTCATGCAAGTGCCGTCCGTTCCAAGTACCCGAGAGCGAGGGTGTTGTCCATCGATATAGAGAAAGCAAAAGCGGTTCCGGGCATCGTAGATATCTTTACCGCAGCAGATATTCCGGGAGATATCAAAGTCGGACATCTGGTGCAGGACTGGGATACGATGATTCCGGTGGGCTCCATTACCCATTATCTGGGAGATGCCATCGCACTTGTGGTTGGTGAGAATCTGGATGCTGTGGAAAAAGCGAAAAAACTGGTGAAAGTCGCATACGAGGAGCTGCCTTTTGTCAGCAATCCGCATGAAGCAATGAAAGAGGATGCACCGCTGGTGCACGGAAGCGGAAATCTGCTGGCACACAAACATGTATCCAGAGGTAATGCAAAGGAAGCCATTGCCAATGCAAAATATGTGTATACGGAAGAATTTCATACACCGTGGACAGAGCATGCATTTCTGGAGCCGGAATGTGCGATAGGCATGCCGTATGAGGATGGTGTACTGATCTATTCTACCGATCAGGGAACTTACGCAACCCAGCATGAATGTGCCGAGATGCTTGGTCTTCCAAACGAGAAAGTCCGGGTTGTCAACAAACTGGTAGGCGGTGGCTTTGGTGGAAAAGAAGATATGTCTGTGCAGCATCATGCAGCACTGGCAGCTTATCTGCTGAAACGTCCGGTCAAAGTAAAATTAACGAGACAGGAAAGTATTCTGATCCATCCGAAACGGCATCCGATGGATATGAAATTTACGGTTGGATGTGATGAAAATGGTATCATTCAGGGCGTTATGGCAACGGTTATCTCTGATACCGGAGCTTATGCATCCCTTGGCGGACCGGTTCTGGAACGAGCCTGTACTCATGCAGCCGGACCGTATAATTACCAGAACTTCGAGATTGACGGAAAAGCATATTATACAAATAATCCGCCGGGAGGAGCTTTCCGTGGGTTTGGTGTTACACAGACATGCTACTGTATGGAAATGATGCTGACGAAGCTGGCAGAGCAGATCGGCATTAGTGCCTGGGAAATCCGCTACCGTAATGCGATCCGGCCGGGACAGGTGCTTCCAAACGGTCAGATTGTAGATGAGTCTACCGGATTGGTGGAGACACTGGAAGCGGTCAAAGATGTATTTGAAAACAATCAGTATGTCGGTATTGCCTGTGCTATGAAAAATGCCGGTGTCGGCGTTGGTATCCCGGATTTTGGAAGAGCGATCCTTGCCATTGTAGACGGAAAAGTACACATCCGTTCCGGTGCTTCCTGCATCGGTCAGGGTCTTGGAACAGTACTGATACAGATGGTCATCGAAAACACAGGCCTGACTCGTGATGATATCGTATATGATGCTGCAAATACCATTAATGCACCGGATTCCGGAACTACATCCGGCTCCAGACAGACATTAGTTACCGGTGAAGCAGTGCGCCGCGCTTGTGAATTGTTTAATGAAGCAAGAAAGACAAAAAGTATGGAGGAACTTGAGGGCGAAGAGTTTTACGGAGAATATCTGGCAAAAACAGATAAACTTGGCGCAGATGTTCCAAATCCGGTTTCCCATGTGGCATATGGATATGCAACGCAGGTATGCGTGCTGGACAAGGACGGAAGAGTGGAAAAAATTGTGGCAGCCCATGATGTGGGACGTGCAGTAAATCCGTTGTCGGTGGAAGGTCAGATCGAAGGAGGCGTGATCATGTCACTTGGTTACGCACTGCGAGAAAGATATGATCTGAAGGATTGTAAACCGTTATCTAAATATGGAACGCTTGGATTATTCCGGGCAAATGAGATTCCGGAAGTGGAAAGTATCATTGTAGAAAAAGCAGGACTGAATGTGGCATGCGGAGCCATTGGTATCGGAGAGATTACTTCTATTCCGACCGCACCGGCTATCGCAGGAGCATATTATGTATATGACGGAAAGTACCGCACCAGCCTTCCGCTTGCGGATACACCGTATGAAGAAGATGCAGAGCAGAAAAAGGGGGAAGAGCAGTTATGAAAAAACCAGTTCGTAAATTTGCTTATGTAGCCTGTAACGGTGGAACACACAACCACAGCTGCCAATACGGCTGCATCGGCTGCGGCGCCTGCGTGGAAGCCTGCCGGAAAAATGCTGTGAGTATCAATGCACAGGGGGTAGCAGAGATTGACCGCACCCATTGCGTTGGGTGTCGGTTGTGCGAAAAAGCCTGTCCACAGCATATTATCCATATGCATCAGGTGGGAGAATCCTTTCTGGTGCTCTGTTCCAACCAGGACAAAGGTGTGGAAGCAAAAGAAGCTTGCGATGTGAGCTGCATCGGCTGTGGGCTGTGCCACAGAAACTGCCCGAGTGAGGCAATACAGATAAGAAATAATTGTGCGGTTATATATGAAACGGACTGTTTATCCTGTGGAAATTGCGTGGTGAAATGTCCGAGAAATGCAATTGTTGATATTCGTGGATTTATAAAATAATAGAATAAAGAAGTACATAAAGAGGAGGATTTATGTAATGGAAAAGGCAAAAAGAGAAAGAGCATCCATTTTCGAACTCGATGGTATTCCACAGATGAGCAAAGCGCTTCCACTGGCTTTGCAGCACGTAGTGGCAATGATCGTAGGTTGTGTGACTCCGGCCATCATCGTGGCAGGCGTGGCAGGACTTGACAGTGCAAATCGTGTTATGCTGATTCAGTCAGCACTGATCGTTTCCGCAATTTCCACATTTTTACAGTTGTTTCCGATTGGTCCGAAAGGTGGCTTTCGTCTGGGCTCCGGATTACCGGTTATCATGGGTGTCAGCTTTGCATATGTAGCAAGTATGCAGGCCATTGCCGCAGATTCCGGTATCGCAGCAATTTTTGGTGCACAGATCGTTGGAGGTATCATAGCAGCGGTCATCGGATTCTTTATCGATAAAATCCGTAAAGTATTCCCACCATTGGTAACCGGTACCGTTGTATTTACCATCGGACTTTCTTTGTATCCGACAGCTGTTAATTACATGGCAGGTGGCGCAGCCAGTGCAAATTATGGACATTGGACAAACTGGCTGGTAGCGTTTATTACATTAGCAATTGTTACATTTTTAAATCATTTTACAAAAGGATTTGTGAAACTGGCTTCTATCCTCATTGGTATTATCTGTGGTTATATTGTTGCCGCATGTTTTGGAATGGTAGACCTTGCGGCTGTTACACAGGCAAGCATTTTCCAGGCTCCGCAGATCATGCATTTCGGTATCCAGTTTGAGCCGTCATCCTGTATCGCCATTGGATTATTGTTTGCAATTAATGCGATTCAGGCAATCGGTGACTTTACAGCAACAACGACAGGAAGTATGGATCGTGAGCCGACGGACAAAGAGTTGAAAGGTGCTATCGTAGGATATGGATGTACGAATATTCTCGGTGCATTTCTTGGTGGTCTGCCGACTGCTTCCTACAGTCAGAACGTAGGTATTGTTACAACAACAAAAGTTATCAACCGTGTGGTTCTCGGAATGTCCGCAGGCATTCTGCTGATTGCCGGTCTGGTGCCGAAATTCTCCGCATTACTGACAACGATTCCGCAGTGTGTTCTTGGTGGTGCAACAATCTCCGTATTTGCATCCATCGCAATGACAGGTATCAAACTGATCACAACCCAGGAGATGAATTTCCGTAATACATCCGTAGTTGGTCTGGCTGTTGCACTTGGTGTCGGTGTGACTCAGGCTTCCGCATCTCTGGGCATGTTCCCGGCATGGGTAACCACAGTATTCGGAAAAACTCCGGTTGTTATCGCAACAGTAGCAGCAGTATTCTTAAATCTCGTGCTGCCGCAGGAAAAACCGCGAGTGAAGAAAGAAACAGAAGAAAAGTAAATGTGAAAGCTCTCTTCTTTACAGATAGAAAAACTGTAAAGAAGAGAGCTTTTTATTAGCAGTGCTAACGAATACCATAAATACAATTCATAAGTAGGGCGGTTGTAAAACGCAAATTGCCTGCGTTATAATATCTGAGAAAAAAAGACTGTGAAAATGTTACAGTTCATAAGCGCCATTCGCAAAAGAGCTCGCTTGCGAGCGATACTTCTTGAACTTTGTTCAAGAAGGCTACAGCTATTTTTGCTCATTAAAAGGCGCTCCCTTCATCGCTATGTATCCAGATAATTCCTCATGCAAGCATGATCATTATCTGAATACATGTGATGAGTGAACTGTAACGTAAAAAGATGGAGGATTTTAGTACATGAAAAAGACAAAAGGGACAAATGCGTCTATTTTCGAGTTAAATGGTATTCCGCAGTTGAGCAAATCACTTCCGCTGGCACTGCAGCATGTAGTGGCAATGATCGTAGGCTGCGTGACGCCGGCTATTATTGTAGCAGGAGTGGCTGGTCTTGAAGGGGCAAACCGTGTCATGCTGATTCAGTCGGCACTGGTAGTTTCTGCACTTTCCACATTTTTACAGCTGTTTCCGATCGGATCTAAAAAGGGATTCCGTCTTGGTGCCGGTTTACCGGTTATCATGGGAACGAGTTTTGCATATGTGGCAAGCATGCAGGCTATTGCAGCAGATGTAGGAATCGCAGCAATATTTGGAGCACAGATCATCGGTGGTATCATCGCGATGATCATCGGATTTTTTATTGACAAGATCCGTAAAGTATTTCCACCGCTTGTAACAGGAACTGTTGTATTTACCATCGGACTTTCCTTATATCCGACTGCTGTCAACTATATGGCAGGCGGTGCATCCAGTGCAAATTACGGACATTGGACTAACTGGCTGGTAGCAATTATCACACTGGCTATCGTTACATTTTTGAATCATTTTACAAAAGGATTTGTAAAACTGGCGTCTATTCTGATCGGTATCATCTGCGGTTACATCATTGCAGCATGTTTTGGCATGGTAGATTTGACTGCAGTGGCACAGGCAAGTGTTTTCCAGATGCCGCAGATCATGCATTTTGGTATTCAGTTTGATCCGTCATCCTGTATAGCTATTGGTTTGTTGTTTGCTATCAATGCGATTCAGGCAATCGGCGACTTTACTGCAACAACAACCGGCGGTATGGATCGTGAACCGACAGATAAAGAGTTAAAGGGTGCTATCGTTGGATATGGATGTACCAATATCGTTGGAGCTTTCTTAGGTGGTCTGCCGACTGCTTCCTACAGTCAGAACGTAGGTATCGTTACAACAACAAAAGTTATCAACCGTTCTGTGCTTGGAATGTCTGCAGGTATTCTGTTGATTGCCGGTCTGGTGCCGAAATTTTCTGCATTGCTGACAACGATTCCGCAGTGTGTCCTTGGTGGAGCGACCATTTCTGTATTTGCATCTATCGCTATGACAGGCATCAAGCTGATTACAAGCCAGCCGATGAGTTATCGCAATACTTCTATCGTGGGATTATCCGTGGCACTTGGTGTTGGTGTGACACAGGCTTCTGCATCCCTAGGAATGTTTCCGGCATGGGTGACAACCGTATTTGGTAAGACACCGGTTGTTATTGCAACTGTAACTGCAGTATTTTTAAATCTTGTCCTGCCGAAAGAGAAAAAAATGGAAAAATAAATGTATGACACAATGTCAGACTATAAGAAGGAGTTCTCGCAGATTGGCGAGGACTCCTTTTTATGATAAAATATATCAGATGATGGGTAGAATTGTGGGAGTACGAAGTACGGAACAATTCGTATGGCATCTTTTGACCACAACATCTATCAGATAATATAATGTGTATGAGAAAAGGGGATTTTTCAATGATATATTTTGATAATGCAGCAACGACCAGACAGAAACCGAATGAAGTTGTGCAGGCAGTTACGGAAGCACTCTGTTTGCTTGGAAATGCCGGGCGTGGGGCGCACGAAGCGACTTTGCAGGCTTCCCGCACGATTTACGATACAAGACGAAAACTGGCAGAATTTTTCCATGCGGAAAGTCCGGAGCGCATGGTATTTACCGGCAATGCAACGGAGAGTCTGAATACAGCGATCAAAGGCCTGTTAAATCCGGGAGACCATGTGATCACCACGCAGCTGGAGCATAATTCTGTGCTCCGTCCGCTCTATGAAATGGAAGAAAAAGGCGTGGAATTGACGATTGTAAAAGCGGATGCACAGGGCAGGTTTTCGTTTGAGGATATGGAGGCAGCGATCCGACCGGAGACGAAAGCCATCATTTGTACGCACGGATCAAATGTCACTGGAAATCTGGTAGATATTGAGGCAATCGGAGAACTGACGCAAAACAAAGGAATTCTATTTGTGGTAGATGCGTCACAGACCGCAGGAGTATTTCCCATCGATGTGCAGGCGATGCATATTGATATTCTGTGCTTTACCGGGCACAAAAGCCTGCTTGGCCCCCAGGGAACCGGCGGACTCTATGTCAGAACCGGTCTGCAGCTTCGCCCGTTAAAGAGCGGCGGCAGCGGCGTGCAGACGTACAGCAAAAAGCATCCGCAGCAAATGCCGACGGCGCTGGAAGCAGGGACGTTAAACGGACATGGCATTGCAGGGCTGGATGCGGCTCTGGATTACCTGAAGCAGACAGGAATGGACGAAATCCGTGAAAAAGAACAGACGCTGATGTGGCAGTTTTATGAAGGTATCCGAGACATTCCAGGCATAAAGATTTATGGCGATTTTTCTCAGAAAAACCGGTGTCCCATCGTATCCTTTAATATCGGGGATTATGATTCATCAGAAGTCAGTGATGAACTATTTGAGAGATGGGAGATTTCTACCAGACCGGGCGGACATTGTGCACCGTTGATGCATGAAGCACTTGGAACGGTAGCGCAGGGCGCGGTGCGCTTCAGTTTTTCCCATTATAATACCGAGGAGGAAGTGGAGTCGGCAATCGCGGCGGTGAGAGAACTGACGGAAGAAGGGTAACAGGCGGTTATATGATCGTTACCCAGAATACATGTGATAAGTGAACTGTTTTCGGCACAATGTAGAAAACATAGTTTGGAATCTTCCTATCTTATGGAAAAATTGGAGAAAATGCAACTTTGACAAAAAAATAACTTGTCATACCAGTAAATTTAATGTATTGTATAGCATGGATATGAAAGATATCATATTGGTATCATGCAAAAACATCTAAATTCCATGCATTTTACAGGATAAAAACAGTTAAAAATGAATTTTGTGTCATGAAAAGGATTCATTTTTGCAGGACGAAACGTGAAATGGAGATAAAAAATGGATTTGTTTGATTACATGAGAGAACAAAATAAGGAAAAGGAATCACCGCTGGCTTCCAGACTGCGGCCGACTACGTTAGAAGAAGTAGTTGGGCAGCAGCATATTATTGGCAGAGATAAATTACTTTACCGTGCCATTAAAGCAGACAAATTGCAGTCTGTTATTTTTTATGGACCTCCGGGAACCGGAAAAACGACACTGGCGAAAGTCATTGCGAAGACAACCAGTGCAGAATTTATGCAGATTAATGCAACTTCTGCCGGGAAAAAGGATATGGAAGCTGTGATTGAAAAAGCAAAACAGCTGCAGGGCATGTACGGAAAACGAACGATCCTGTTTATCGATGAGATTCACCGTTTTAACAAAGGCCAGCAGGATTATCTGCTCCCGTTTGTAGAGGACGGTACGGTGACGTTGATCGGTGCTACTACGGAAAATCCATATTTTGAAGTAAACGGGGCGCTGATTTCCCGATCCATTATTTTTGAATTAAGACCGTTAGAGAAAGATGATATCAAGACGCTGCTGCACCGTGCCTTAGAGGACATGGAAAAAGGTATGGGAGCATATCACGCGGTGGCGGATGAAGATGCACTGGAATTTCTGGCAGATGTGTCAAACGGGGATGCCCGCAGCGCATTAAATGCCATAGAACTTGGAATCCTTACCACAGAACGCAGTGCAGACGGGCTCATCCATATCACGCTGGATGTGGCCGAAGAATGTATCCAGAAGCGCGTGATCAAGTATGACAAAAGTGGCGACAGCCATTATGATAACATTTCTGCATTCATTAAAAGTATGCGGGGATCTGATCCGGATGCAGCCGTGTATTATCTGGCAAAAATGCTGTATGCCGGGGAGGATGTGACATTTATTGCCCGAAGAATCATGATCTGTGCATCAGAAGATGTGGGAAATGCAGATCCGAACGCCCTGATGGTGGCGGTCAGTGCAGCCCAGGCTGTAGAACGACTTGGAATGCCGGAGGCAAGGATCGTGCTGGCTCAGGCCGTTACTTATGTGGCGAGCGCACCAAAGAGCAACGCAGCCTATCTGGCAGTGGATAAAGCTCTTTCCGTTGTCAGAGAGTCGAGAACCGCACCGGTTCCAACGTATCTGTGTGATGCCCATTACAAAGGTGCTGCAAAGCTTGGACGGGGCATCGGATACAAATACGCTCACGATTATCCGAATCATTATGTAGAACAGCAGTATTTGCCGGATGCGTACAAAGATATGAAGTTTTACGAGCCGACAGAAAATGGCTACGAGCAGACCATTCGGGAATATTTCAAAAAAATCAAACAATAATAATATACAGCAGGAGGAAAAATCAATGCAGTCTTATCAGGAAATGAGCAGAGAGGAATTATTAAAAGAAAAAGAAAGCCTGGAACAGCAGTATAAAGAAATCTGCAAAAAAGGCTTAAAACTGGATATGTCCAGAGGAAAACCATCCAAAGAGCAGCTCGAACTGTCTATGCCGATGATGGACGTTCTGACCAGCCAGACTCCGTTAGTCAGCAGAGCCGGTACAGATATCCGTAACTACGGTGTGATCGATGGTATCACAGAAGGACAGGAATTCATCGCAAGCTTAGTTGGACTTGGCCCGGAAGCATATGATAATGTCATTGTTTATGGAAATGCAAGTCTGAATATCATGTATGACTGTATTGCACGTTCTATGCTGTTTGGTGTAAACGGAAGCACACCATGGTGCAAACTGGATAAAGTAAAATGGCTCTGCCCGGTTCCGGGATATGACCGTCATTTTGCCATCACTGAGTGCTTCGGCATCGAAATGATCAACGTGCCGCTTTACGAAGATGGCCCGGACATGGATATGGTAGAAAAATTAGTCAGCGAAGATGACAGCATCAAAGGTATCTGGTGTGTACCGAAATACTCTAATCCGATGGGAACCTCCTACTCTGATGAGACAGTCCGCAGACTGGCGCGCTTAAAACCGGCAGCAGAAGACTTCCGTATTTACTGGGATAACGCGTACTGTGTACATGATCTGTATGAGGACAAAGCAGATCAGATCCTTGAGATCCTTGGTGAGTGTGAGAAAGCAGGCAACCCGAACCTTCCGATCGAGTTTTGCTCTACATCTAAGATCACATTCTCAGGAGCAGGTGTATCCGGACTGATCACAAGTCTTGAGAACAAAGCAGATATCCTGAAACGTCTGACGATTCAGACTATCGGATTTGACAAGATCAACCAGCTGCGTCATGTAAAATTCTTAAAAGATATCGATGGCGTAAAAGCACATATGGCAAAACATGCAGCAATCATCCGTCCGAAATTCGAGATGATCCTGGATCGTTTTGAGGAAGAATTGAAAGGTCTTGGCGCAGGTACATGGATCCGTCCAAACGGTGGATATTTCATCACATTTATGGCAAATGAAGGATGTGCAAAGAGCATTGTTGCAAAAGCAAAAGAGGCCGGTGTTGTACTGACAGGTGCAGGTGCGCCGTATCCATATAAAAATGATCCGAAGGACTCCGTCATCCGTATCGCCCCGACACTTCCGCCAATGGAAGAACTGAAAGAGGCATGTGAGGTATTTATCGTTTGTGCAAAACTTGCAAGCGTGGAGAAACTTCTGGAAGCATAAGAAAAGTTATGATATACTTACTCCATAATGATAAATTTTAGAGGAGGACATAAAATGTTGGAAGCAGGAATTAAAGGGGAACAGAGTGTAGATGTTGTATATGAGAATACAGCAACAGCAGTAGGAAGTGGCGTACTGGAAGTATTTGGAACACCATGCATGCTTGCATTAATGGAAAAAACAGCAAGCGAGAGCGTAGCTCCATATCTGGAAGAAGGCTGTGGCAGCGTTGGTACACAGGTAAACATCAGCCACGTAGCAGCAACTCCGATCGGAATGACTGTTCGTTGCGAGACAGAACTGACAGAAGTAGATGGACGCCGTCTTGTATTCAAAGTGGCTGCTTACGATGAAGCTGGTCTGATCGGTGAAGGTACACACGAGCGTTTTATCGTACAGAACGAGAAATTCCAGACGAAAGCAAACAATAAGCTTGCAAAATAATCAAGATATGTAGAGTGCAGTGATTTTGAGAAGAACTCCTACAGATAAGAAAGCCGCTATTTCAGCGGCTTTCTTTTAATGTCGGGATAGTCCCATACAGCATATGTCGTTTCATCATGGTTGTGATCTCACTGGCGGAAACGGTATCACTGTGGGAAAACCACCAGCGGACTGTGACGAGAAAATTATTTACTAATAATTTCGCATACCAGTCAGCGAGCTGTTTTTTTTCAGGAGAGATTGTAGGATGATTTAAGATTTCAGCTTCCACTTTGTGTGCGCCGGCATTCATCATTTCATCAAAGACATTTCGCCCAAGCAGGTTCTGATTCCACAGGATTTCCAACCTGTGCTTTTGCGTAGACAGGCGGCTCAGCCCATCCTGCAGGGATCTTGTATGCAATTCATTCTGAATATCCATATGGAGAAAATCTACTTCCATATGTTCCGCAAAATCCCGAACGATATCATCAACGATGATATCTCTCAGTTCGTATTTATCAGAAAAATAGCGATAAAACGTAGAACGGTTGATCAGAGCATGTTTGGCAATCTGTCCAACGGTTACCTGGGAAAAATCTTCTTTTTCAAGACAGTCAAAAAAAGTCTGAATGATCAGTGATTTCATTCTTTCTGCACGATAATCCATAGTTGTTATCCCCCATTTTTTATATGTCGAATATAACAAAATCCTAACACGATTTCCTGTTTTTATCCAGATACAATAAAACAAAAACGTATAAAATGTCGCAAAATAAAACAGCGAAAAATAAGCTGGTGTTTGAAGAATAGCAGAAGATTCTGATACAGTCTAAGTAACAACTTCACAGAAAACAATCATTGAGAGAAAGGCATTTATGGGTAGGAACACGGACAGAAATAATTGTTTCGTACATACTTTAGATGTTTTGGAAAGGACAAGGTAAGAGATTATGGCAGAAAAAAATCAGTATTTCCCACATTTATTTGAGCCGCTAAAGATTGGCTCAAAAACAATCAAAAACCGTATCGAAGCAGCTCCGGCATTGTTTGCATTCGAGCATTATATTGAGATGGATCCGGATCCGTTCGGTTATACCACACCGGTACCGGAGCGTGCATTTTGCATGCTGGAAGCAAAAGCAAAAGGTGGCGCAGGTATCGTCTGTCTGGGCGAGTTAAGCCCAAATCATGAGTATGACAAACGTTTTCCGTTTGAGCCATATCTTGACTTTACCTCCAGATCTGACAAGCAGTTTGAAATTATGAAAGCAACAGCAGAGATGATCAAAAGCTATGGTGCATTTCCAATGGGAGAGCTGCTTTCCTGTGGTGAGATCAAGACAAATATCGGTGACGGCATCAATCCGAAGGGACCGTCTGAGAAAGATCTTCCGGATGGCACTCATGTGGAGGCATTTACAAAAGAAGAGATTTTAAGCTGTTATCAGGATTATGTTACTGCATGTAAATGGTTCCAGGCAGCAGGCTGGGAAGGTATTATGATCCACTGCGGACATGGCTGGCTTCCGGCACAGTTCCTTTCTCCGCAATACAACAAACGTACCGATGAATATGGCGGATCTTTTGAAAACAGAGCAAGATTTACCGTTGAATTGTTAAAGACCGTTCGAGAGGCTATGGGACCTGATTTTGTAATTGAGATCCGTGTCAGCAGTTCCGAGCATTTACCGGGTGGATTAGAGCTGGAAGATGCTGTAAATTATTGTAAACTGTGCGAGCCGTACATTGATATGATCCATGTATCTTGTGGCCATTATCTGAGTTCTTCCAGAAGCTGGGAGTTTACAACTGCTTATGCACCGCATGGTCCGAACATTGAACCGGCAGCCGTTATCAAACAGAACGTATCTATTCCGGTTGCAGTAGTCGGTGGTATCAACTCTCCGGAGCAGGCAGAAGAAGCAATCGCAGCAGGAAAAGTAGATATGGTATCCATGGGACGTCAGTTCTTTGCTGATCCGGCATTTCCAAACAAGGCAAAAGAGGGGCATGCAGATGAGATTCGCCGCTGCCTGCGCTGCGGAAGATGTTATCCGGGTCCGTCCGGCGAGCATGAGACAGAAATCTGGACAGTGAAATTCCCACCATTGGATTCCTGTACGATCAACCCATATGACGTATGGCCGGCTTCTCATCACAAAGTCCTTCCGGAGCGTATGCCAAAACCGGAAGCAAGCCGTAAAGTATTAGTCGTAGGTGGTGGCTGCGGTGGCCTGCAGACAGCGATCACAGCAGCAGACAGAGGACATCAGGTAATTCTGTGCGAGAAATCTGATGTATTAGGTGGTCTGATCAATTTTACAGATCATACCGATCATAAAGTAGATATCAGAAACTTCAAAGATCTGCTGATCCGTGACGTTGAGAAACGTCCGATCGAAGTGAGATTAAACTGTGAAGTGACACCAAAACTCATCAAAGAGATTGCTCCGGAAGCAGTTGTACTGGCCGTTGGATCCGATGATCTGATCCTTCCGATCGACGGAATCGAAAATGCGGTAACAGCAATGGACGTATACTACAATGACTTTGCAGGTCTTGGAAAGAGCACCATCGTACTCGGTGGCGGTCTGGTTGGTTGTGAAGCAGCAGCAGATTATATTGATCACGGTGTAGAGACAACCATCGTTGAGATGAAAGGTGCGCTGATGCCGGAGACAACCGGTCTGTACCGGACAGCAGTGCATGATTTCATTGATAAAAAAGGTGGTAAATACGAAGTAAATGCAAAAGTTGTAAAAGTCGGCAAAGACTTTGTTGTAGCTGAGCAGAATGGAAAAGAGATTACCATCAAAGCAGATTCCGTTGTCAATGCAATGGGACGGCGTGCACATGCGACAGAAGCATTGGAGACAGCCATCAAAGAAGCTGGCATTCCGCTATGGAAGATCGGTGATTGTGTGCGTGCACGTCAGATCGGTGATGCGGTAAGAGAAGGCTGGACTGCGGCAATGGAAATAATCTAATACAAATTAGTGCAGCTATTTACGAAACAATGTACTAGTACAGCAATTCATAATGTAGATGCTCCCGCGTTGTATGATCCAACGCGGGAGTTTTTTGTCCTTGTGAAAAAAATATTGACAGAAAAACAAATTGTATATAAAATAATACATAAGAGTGTATACAAAATACCAAGTGTCCGCTTAACAACAGAGTGAATATTTACTTTTTACACTTAGATCATAAATGTTCATTATATTATAAAGAATTATAAAGAGAAACGAGGGATGAAAAAATGGACGAAATAAGTTTGAAGGCGCTTGCCAAAATTAATCTGGGACTGGATGTGCTTGGAAAACGAGAGGACGGATATCATGATGTGCGCATGATCATGCAGACAATCCATTTGTATGATCGGGTGGAGATCAAAAAGACTCGTTCTCCGCACATTCACGTAGAGACAAATCTTTATTATCTGCCGGTCAATGAAGATAATCTGGTATACCGTGCAGCAAAATTAATGAAAGATGAATTCCAGATCAAGGAAGGAGTACGCATTGTTCTTCAGAAATTTATTCCGGTTGCAGCAGGTCTGGCAGGCGGAAGTTCTGATGCGGCAGCAGTACTGGTTGGAATGAACCGTATTTTTAACCTTGGACTGAAACAGAATAAATTGATGGAACTCGGATTGAAGATTGGAGCAGATGTACCATTTTGTATCATGCGTGGAACTGCACTGGCAGAGGGAATTGGTGAGAAACTGACGGCATTGCCACCGATGCCGAAATGTCCGGTACTGATCGCAAAACCGGCAATTTCTGTATCCACAAAGACGGTTTACGGAGGTCTGAAACTGTATGATGGCATGGAGCATCCGGATATCGATGGTGTGATGGAGAGCATACAAAAGAAAGACTTAAAAGGTGTAGCTTCTCATATGGGAAATATTCTTGAGACAGTAACAATTCCGATGTATCCTGTAATCAACGATATTAAAAAGCTGATGATGGAAAATGGAGCATTAAATGCTATGATGAGTGGCAGCGGACCGACTGTATTTGGTCTATTCCCAAATGAAAAGGAAATCCGCAAGGCTTATGATGCGTTGAAGCAGTCAGGACTTGCCAAAAATGTATATACATCCGACATCCATAACAACAGAAGATAAACACGAAAAAGAGGGGGAAACAGACAATGACAGACAATTTGGAATTACAGATGGATGCATATCTGCCGCTTCGTGATGTCGTGTTTCAGACATTGCGCGGTGCAATTTTGAAAGGTGATCTCAAACCGGGAGAGCGTCTGATGGAGTTACAGCTTGCTTCCAAGCTTGGGGTAAGCCGTACACCGATTCGTGAGGCTATCCGTATGCTGGAACAGGAAGGTCTGGCTGTGACGATTCCGAGAAAAGGTGCGGAAGTAGCCAAGATGACAGAGAAAGACATGGAAGATGTTCTGGAAATCCGAATTTCTCTGGAAGATCTGGCTGTTCGTCTTTCCTGTGAAAAAATTACTCCGGCTGCTTTACAGGAGCTGAAAGTTGCAATGCAAGATTTTGAAGAAAAGACCAGAAAAGGTCAGTTTGTAGAGATGGCAAAAGCGGATGTAAAATTTCATGAAATTCTCTACAAAGCATCCAATAATCCGAAACTGCAGCAGCTGCTGAACAATCTGAGAGAGCAGATGTATCGTTATCGTGTGGAATATCTGAAAGACGATTCCATTTATCCAAGACTGATCGAAGAGCATCAGAAAATGTACGAGGCACTGAAAGCGAAGGATTCCCAGCTTGCAGTTTCTTATGTGGAGCGTCATCTGCATAATCAGGCAGAAGCAGTCAAAAAGATTATTCGTGAACAAGAGTAAGAATAAAAATAAAATAATTGTGCATAGTAAAGGACAGACGAAAGTCTGTCCTTTTAGTATACCAGAGGTGAGATGACTTCCACCTCCATAGGGTGAGCAACAAATAAAGATGGCAGTAAATGAGGTGAGATTATGCAGGATCAGGCCGTTTCAAAAAAACTGGATGAAAATATTACTTGGTGGAAACAGCAGTTTTCCGATTGTGCGGACATCAAAATGCGCCCGATGTGTCTGGGAAAGGAGGCGGATGTCCGTGCATTTCTGAGCTATATCGAAGTCACCGGAGGCAAAAATATGATGGAAGATTCGGTGCTCGGAAAGATGTTGAACCGCTTGAGCTGCATGAATAAGGAAAAATTATATGAGGCGTTAATAGAAAATGCACTGGGAATTTCTGATGTGACACCTTTTACACAGATGTCGGAAGCGGCAGGTGGAATGCTGACGGGTGACACCATTCTTTTTGTGGATGGGTTTGACCGTGCATTAAAGATTCCGGATAAAGGATATCCGGGGATGTCGCTGCAGGAGACGGCGTCGGAGAAAGCAATCCGGGGAAGTAATGAAGGGTTTGGCAGTTCTATTAAGCAGAATACGGCATTGATTCGAAAACGATTGCGCTCTGTGGAACTGAAGGCAGCAGAATGCAAATGCGGAACGCGGACAAATACGAATGTGGATGTGATGTATCTGAATGGGATTGTGAGACCGGAAATTGTGGCAGAAATGCAGCAGCGTCTGGAAGGATTTACGATTGATGGGATTGGGGACAGTGGTGTGATTGAGCAGTTAACGGAGACACAGTGGTTTTCGCCGTTTCCGCAGTTTCAGACCACGCGCAGACCAGACCGGGCGGTAATGGCGTTGTTGGAAGGCCGTGCGGTATTGCTGGCAGATAATTCACCGGAGGCATTGATTTTCCCGGCAGATTATAATTCTTTTATCCGGACAACGGACGACTATTATACCAGATGGGAGATAGCGACATTTACAAGGATGCTGCGCTATGTAGCTGCATTTCTTTCCATGATCCTGCCAGGTTTATACCTTGCTATGACAAATTTTCATACGCAGTTATTGCCTACAAAGTTGTTACTTTCATTTGCTGCGGCCAGACAGGGTGTACCATTTCCCGGAGTGGTAGAAGTGCTTTTGATGGAATTATCCTTTGAACTTTTGCGGGAGGCTGGTGTACGATTGCCCGGTGCGATGGGAAATACAATCGGCATCGTGGGTGGTCTGATCATCGGACAGGCTGCGGTAGATGCGAATATTGTGAGTCCCATGGTAGTCATCGTTGTGGCATTTACGGCGTTGTGTTCTTTTTCGATTCCAAATGAAGATTTCGCAACGGCTTTTCGATTGTTAAAATTTGCTTTTATCGGATTAGCGGCAGCACTTGGATTTTATGGATTTCTGCTTGGCCTGCTGCTTTTACTTATTCATCTGGCACAGCTGGAGAGTTTTGGTTTGCCATATTTGATGCCGTTTGTCGGAGCAGATTTGAATGATTATCAGGATGAGAGAGACAGTTTTGTGCGCCCGCCGCTGCAGAATCTGCCTCGCAGACCTTTTTATGCAAATCCTGATAATCGGATTCGGCTCAGAACAAAATCCGGAAGGGAGCAAGGCAATGCAGGATCTTAATTTCATGAAAAATCAGAAAATTTCTGCCAGGCAGGTGAAACGGACACTGACGCTGGAACTGCTGGGAATCAGTACACTGCTGCTTCCATCGTTTGTTGCTTCGCACAGTGGTGTGGATGGATTTTTTGCCCTGGCAGTGGGTGGCATTTGTGCGTTGCTTCTGCTTTGTTTCTGGAAAAAGTATTTTGAAAAAGATTGTTTTTTTTCGTGTATCGATGGGGTTGGCGCAGTAATTCGGATTCCCATACAGATTTTTTATGGGATAGGATTTCTTGGAATAGCAGGTTATACCTTGTATCTTCTGACCAGTTTGATCGAAAAGCAGCTGTTAGGAAAAAACTTTGAACCTGTCATTGTACTGACTTTGACAGCGACAGCCTTTTTCGGGTTGTTACGCGGATTAGAATGCCGGGTGCGGGTATATGAAGTGCTGTATTATTTTCTGATCATTCCATTACTTGTGATTTTAGGGCTGGCCTGCACCGGAGTAGATCCAAATGCATGGACACAGGTGGCAGTATCTTCCGCTCCAAAATTTGCAGAGAGCTGTTATGTGAGTTTTTTGTTTTTTTCGGGAATTTCGTTGTATACGCTTTTTCAATCGAGTTGTAAAAATGTGATGGCCGCATATCGGGGGACAAAACATGCGTTGTTTGTTGTATTGGGACTGAATCTGGTCATTTATCTGATTCTGCTCGGAGTGTTTCGAAGTGAATTACTGGCGCATTTAGACTGGCCGGTGATCGATCTTATGGCAGTCGTGAAGCTGCCGGGGAACTTTCTGGAACGACAGGATGCATTGATGGTAGGAATCTGGTTTTTCTGCTTATTTGCATTTTTGGATTCTATGCTATTTTATGCTGTTGAGTGTATGATAAAAATTCAGATAATAGAAAAACAACAGAACAGTCATAAAAAGAAATGGTTATTGACCGGCGTTTTAACAATGGTAGTATTTGTCATGTCCCTGCTCTTGCTGCATGATGAAACGTTGGCAAAGTGGCTGTTTTTTGTTTATTTATGTGTTGTACTCCCAATCATGTTGTTTCTTCCGGTTTTTGTTGGACTTGTAAGGAAGGCAGATCGGAAAGCATGAGTAAATAACCGGAAAGGCAGGTGAGTGATATGGAGTATAATCTACAGCAGAACAGAACTGGCAAAAATAGAAAGAAAAAGCTATTATTTTATGGATTGTTCTGTGCATCGATTGTCTTTTTATTTGCCTGCCTTGAAGGATGTGGCGTCAATGAACTGGAAAATCAAGCATTTCCGCTTGCAATGGGCGTGGAGGCGCAGGACAATGACACCATGAATTTATATCTGGCCTATCCCAATCTGCAGGATGAAAAAGCTTCGAAAAATGCACTTTCTTCGGATGTATTCTGGGAGGGAGAAGTATCAGATCTCTTTGCAGGATTGCGCCAGATGTCAGAGAACAGTAATAAAAATCCAGATCTGAACCATCTGAAAGTGCTGATTTTGAGTCCGAAGGTAATTGTCAGGGAAGATGCTCTGGAAGCAGTATTGTCTTTTTTTGAAAAGGAGCCAGATGCGGCCTGGAATACGTATGTATTGTTGACGGAGGAGCCAATGCAGCAGCTTTTTTCTGAGGAAATGCAGCTGCCGGAGTGCATGGGAATTTATCTGGAAGATCTGCTGGAAGAATGGGAGCATGTGAAAGACAGTGCTTTTGTAACGGTAGGTACATTGATGCAGCAGTTTTACGGGGCAGAGGAAATGATGTATATTCCTAAACTGTCATTGCAGGAAGGGAAATTAAATATTAGTGGCTTTTTTATGTTGTATCAAATGAAAATTGCAGGAAATCTGTCATTACAGGAAGGATATGAAGCCCTGTTACTGCAAAATAAGATGCGGGAATATGAGTTTCAGATGAAGGATGGTACTGGAGTGATGGTAGAACAATTAAAAACGCATAAAGTAGAAAGTGTCACACCAAAAATCATTGTGAAAGGTTCTTTTAGAATTACGAACCATATGGAAGAAAGTCAAAAATCACAGAATGTAAAAGCACAGGCAAAGCGCGAGCTGGAAAGCCGGTTACAAACATTTGCCCGGAAATGGCAGCAGATGTGCACAGAAGAAAGCAAAAAGGTGCAGGTTGTTGTGGAATAAACCGGAAAAAAATGGTAATACTCATTTCTGAAAACCAAGATCTGAAAGGAATGGATATCATTATGAAAAAAAGATTTTTGGCAGTGAGTCTGGCTGCAGCAGCTTGCATTCTGCTTACTGCAACGATACAGACCAGATGCCTGCAGCAGAACATGGCTCAGAAAGTGCTGCGTTTCCATGTGCTGGCAAACAGTGACAGCACAGAGGATCAGAAACTAAAACTGAAAGTACGCGATCGGGTGGGGACTGTGATGGCAGACAAATTGAAAGATGTAAAAACACTGGATGAGGGGACTTTGGTAGTAGAGCAGAATCTAGGGGTAATCGAGGATTGTGCGGCAGCTGTGATCGCAGAGGAGGGCTATCGTTATCCAGTGAGTGTCGCTCTTGAAAACTGTATTTTCCCGGAAAAATCATACGGAATATATACGTTTCCGGGAGGCCGCTATGAAGCTCTTCGTGTAGTGATCGGTTCCGGAAAGGGGCATAACTGGTGGTGCGTGATGTATCCCAACCTGTGCTTTGCAAATAGTATGTATGAGGTGGATCAGGCTTCCGGTGAAACGCTGCGTGAAGTTCTTGATCCGGAGGAATATGCGGCGGTTCTGGAGAACGGGGATTTCAAGATCCGCTTTAAAATGCTCGGATTTCTGAATCGTGTGCTTGAATAATTGTGCGAAAACCTTTACAATGTGTGGGAACTGCAAAAGATAAAAGATACAAGCAGGATTGCAGATAAAACAGAACGATAGAAGAAAAATCAGCAGATAAAAAGGAAAAGATGTGAGGGCACGAAATGACAAAAGATGTGTTGATTACCATTAGTGGTATACATAAGATTGATGGAGATGTAAATGATCCGATTGAGACTGTCACACCGGGAGAGTATTATTTCCGCAACGGCAAGCATTACATTCTGTATGATGAAGTACAAGAAGGTGTGCAGGGCGTGACAAAGTGCATGATCAAAATTGGAGAAGATATGGTGGATCTGACGAAAAAAGGAACTGCCGGTGTACATATGAATTTTCAGAAAAACAAGAAGACGCGTACGTCATATCAGACACCATACGGAAGCCTGATGCTTGGATTTGATTCACGGATGATCCGGATAATGGAAGCAGAGGATAGCCTACATCTGCAGCTGGAGTATGATCTGGAAGTAGAAGAAGAGCATCTGGCAGAATGTACGCTGACGATGAAAATTAAATCCAAGGGAATGACAGAAAGTGGAATGAGTGAAAGGAAAACAGAGGAATGACAGATAAATTAAAAAATAAAGAAGAGTTTCGTTATGCGCCGATCGGTGTGTTTGATTCCGGCGTTGGCGGGCTGACAGTAGCCAGAGAAATCATGCGTCAGATTCCAAATGAGAGGATCATATATTTTGGTGATACCGCGCGTGTGCCTTATGGAAGTAAATCAAAGGAGACAATCATCCGATTTTCAAGACAGATCATCCGTTTTTTGCAGTCAAAGGGTGTGAAAGCTATTGTGATCGCCTGTAATACAGCCAGTGCGCTGGCGCTAGAAACCGTGCAACCGGAGTTTGATATTCCAATCATTGGTGTATTAAAACCAGGAGCTAAGGAAGCGGCCCGCGTGACAAAAAATGGAAAAATTGGCGTGATAGCTACTGAAAGTACGATTGAAAGCCAGGTGTATACTGAGGTTATCCATTCACACAAACCAAATGCACAGGTGCTTGGAAAACCATGTCCGTTGTTTGTACCGTTGGTAGAAGAAGGCTGGTTGAAGGATCCGGTAACTGTAGAAGTGGCAAACCGTTATCTGGAGCCGTTGCTGGAATCCGGTATCGATACGCTGATCATGGGATGTACCCATTATCCACTGATTCGTTCCACATTGCGTCAGATCATGGGAGAAAAGGTAAATCTGGTAAATCCGGCTTATGAGACTGCCAGAGAACTGAAAGCACTTCTTGAACGGAAGGGACTGAATAACGATGGAAAACAAAGTTATGAAGGACCGATGCATGAGTTCTATGTCAGTGATGCAGCAAACAAGTTTAAGAATTTTGCAAATTCTATTTTGCCATATGGGGTAGATACGACTCAACTGATCCACATTGAAGATTATTAGATAAAAAAATAGCGTGATGAAAAGTAACATTCATCACGCTATTTTTTCGTTTTTTGCTAGGAAATCACGTCGCATTTACTATCAGACAAAATTATTTCTGACCGGTAAGTTTTGCAAAGAAACCACGTTTTTTCTCCGGTTTTTCCAGTGGTCCACGCACACCGCGCACATCGGAAATGTAAAGACCGCTGACAGAAGCTTTTACTTCTTTTTTTACAGGGATCTGATCATAAATCTGATTGTCTGCGATGAGAACCATGATCTGAGGTCCGACTTTCGCTTTGACAACCGGAACTTTTGCTAGTTTTGCAAACTTCGGAGTCTGATCAATGACCTGCTGCGGCAGACCGGATTCTTTCATACGAAGTTTTTTCTTGTCGATGATCAGCATATTTACCCACTGTGCAGCCTGGTCAATGGCAGCCTGCTGTTCGTCACGCTTTTTCATATTTCTTTTTCCTAAGAAATACATAAGAATGAGGGCAGCCACACATACTGCGATAGTAATAATAAGCGTAATAATCTGTGGTGACACGGATATATTTCCTCCTTTATCGGTTTTTTGTTCATAGTAAAACTAAGTCTACGTGATATTGTATCATTGATTATGTGAAAACTCAAGAAAAAAATAGAAGAATCACTTTTCATTTATACGAAAATATGGTATCTTTAAAGACAGTGATGCCTTTTGAGAGAAGCGCAGACCGAGGATGGATTTGGGAGAAAGAATTCACCTGGTAGAAAGGAACAATAATCATGAAAAAGAAACTCGTAATGGTATTAATGGCAGTCATGGTTGCAACTGCTGCACTTGGCGGATGCGGACAGAAAGGAGCTGCTACAGGAACCAGTGCTTCCGCAGAGGAAGAGAAGGATGTCGAATATTCTGCAAGAGAGCTGTTGAAAGCTACAGATTATAAAGTAGAGAAGTATGTAAAACTGAATGACTATATGAATATGACAGTAGAATTGTCTCAGGACTATAAGGTATCGGATGATGCTATCCAGTCCTACATCGAGCATCTGATGTCTCAGTATCCGTCTTACGAAGTAAGCGACAAAAAGACGGTTGAGAGCGGTGATATCGTAAATATTGATTATGTCGGAAAAGTGGACGGACAGGAGTTTAACGGCGGTAGTGCCACAGGATATCATCTGACGATAGGATCAGGAACTTTCATCGATGGATTTGAGGATGGACTGATTGGAAAAAATGTTGGTGAGACTGTTGATTTAAATCTGAAATTCCCGGATAATTATACAAATAATACAGATCTGGCAGGTAAAGATGTTGTATTTACTGTTACGATCAACAGCATCGATACAGAGAAAGAAGTAGCTTATGATGACCTGACGGATGAGTATGTCAGTGAGAATTTTTCAAACCGCGGAATTACAACCGTAGATGCTTTGAAATCTGCAGTAAGCAGTTCCTTGGAGAGTCAGGTTTACAGCAGCAAAATGTCTGAGATCCAGTCAGCTGTACTTAGTAAATTACTGAAGGAGTGTGAGGTTACACTTCCGGATGGACTGTTAGACCAGAGAATTTCTGAGTACAAAGAGCGTGTAAATAAAGCAGTAGAAGAAAGCGGAAAGAGCTTTGAAGATTATATGGGAATGTCAGAAGACGATTTCAACGATCAGGTAAGTGATTATATTCAGGAAAGCCTGAAGCAGGAGCTGATCCTGGAAGCAATCGTAAAAGATCAGAAAATTTCTGTTTCCAAGAAAGACTTTGAAGAATTTGTAGACAGCTATGTATCCCAGTATGGTATCGCTGACCGTGAAACATTTTATAAAGAGTATGGCGGCGAGGATTATGTGAGATTAAGCTATGCTGAGAACCAGGCACTTTCCAAAGTGATGGACAGCGTAAAGACTACAGTTGCTGACAAATCCGATTCTTCTGATAGCGGAGCAGACGACAGTTCTGCTGACGCAGAGTAAATTTAAGTTTGATTATAAGAAATAACAGCTAAGGGGCTGTATGTTGGGAGGCAATGACATGGAGTTGACAAATATCCGGGATTTATTTCGGGACAAAGAGACTTATCTTGAGAAAGAAGTATCCATTGGCGGATGGGTCCGTTCTGTTCGTGGATCCAAGACATTTGGATTTATCGTAGTAAATGATGGTACTTTTTTTGAACCATTACAAGTTGTTTATGGCGATCATCTGGATAATTTTGCAGAGATTTCCAAATTAAATGTAGGAGCAGCAATTATTGTGACAGGTAAACTGGTAGCAACACCTGATGCAAAGCAGCCATTTGAGATTCAGGCAGACAGCGTTGAAATCGAGGGCGCATCCGCACCGGATTATCCGCTGCAGAAAAAACGTCACAGCTTCGAATACCTGAGAACAATTTCTCATTTACGTCCACGTACCAATACATTTGAGGCGGTATTCAGAGTTCGTTCCCTGATCGCATATGCAATCCACAAATTCTTCCAGGAGCGTGATTTTGTATATGTACATACACCATTGATCACCGGAAGCGACTGTGAAGGTGCAGGTGAAATGTTCCAGGTTACAACGATGGATCTGAATAATGTACCGAAAAAAGATGACGGAAGCGTTGATTTTTCACAGGATTTCTTTGGAAAACCAACCAACCTGACTGTAAGTGGACAGTTAAATGGTGAAACTTATGCTATGGCATTTAAGAACATTTATACATTTGGACCAACGTTCCGTGCGGAAAATTCCAATACCACCCGTCATGCAGCTGAGTTTTGGATGATCGAGCCGGAGATTGCATTTGCAGATCTGAAAGATGACATGGTGCTGGCAGAGAGTATGCTGAAATATGTGATCCGTTATGTGTTGGAGCATGCACCGGAAGAGATGGAATTTTTCAATAAATTTGTGGACAAGGGCTTACTTGACCGTTTGAATCATGTATTGAATTCTGACTTTGGTCACGTTACGTATACAGAAGCGATTGAGATCCTTGAGAAAAATAACGATAAATTCGATTACAAAGTATTCTGGGGCGCAGATCTTCAGACAGAGCATGAGCGTTATCTGACAGAGGAAATCTTTAAACGTCCGGTATTCGTAACTGATTATCCGAAGGAGATCAAAGCATTTTATATGAAACTGAACGAAGATGGCAAAACAGTTGCAGCTATGGATTGTCTGGTTCCGGGCATCGGTGAGATCATCGGCGGAAGTCAGCGTGAGGATGATTATGATAAACTGCTTGGCAGAATGAAAGAACTTGGATTACAGGCAGAAGACTATGACTTCTATCTGGATCTGAGAAAATATGGTTCTGCGCGACATGCAGGATTTGGTCTTGGATTCGAACGTTGTGTTATGTACCTGACAGGTATGGGAAATATTCGCGACGTTATTCCGTTCCCAAGAACTGTAAATAACTGTGAACTGTAATTCTTTTTACAGTGCCAGAATGCATGTGTTATGCCATGCTTGCATGTAAAGGACACATGGAATCCGGGTAAAAAGAATATATGAGTACATATTAAAAAGGGGAGGTTTGGTAGACACCGGACTTCCCTTTTATCAACAGAAAAACAGGAAAATATATGGCAAATTATAAAATTATTATTCAATATGATGGAACCCGCTATAAAGGATGGCAGCGTCAGAAGACGACGGACCAGACTATTCAGGGAAAAATCGAAGCAATCTTAAGCAGACAGTATGGACGTGTCATTGAAATTGACGGTTCTGGCAGAACGGATGCCGGAGTACACGCTTATGGGCAGGTGGCAAATTTCCGGATTCCGGAGACCTGCTGTGAGGGCAGGACGCCGGAGGAAGTGTGTGAAGATCTGAAAACTATGTTCGTGCAGTATTTGCCGGAGGATATTGCAGTAATTGATGTACGTATTGCTTCCGAGCGCTTTCACAGTCGCCTGAATGTGGTGAAAAAAACGTATGTGTACCGCATTTGGAATGCAGAATATCCAAATGTATTTGAACGCAAATATATGTTGCATGATCCGCAGGAGATGGATATGGAAGCCATGCAGAAAGCAGCAGAATATCTGCTTGGAAAGCATGATTTTGCAGCATTTTGTGGAAATGCAAAAATGAAGAAATCAACCGTTCGTACCATTCATGAAATTGAGATCAGACGGATTGGTGAAGAAATCCGTTTTACATATACTGGCAGTGGCTTTTTGCAGAACATGATCCGCATTCTCACAGGAACACTTGTGGAGGTGGGAACCGGCGTGTATCCGCCGGAGCATGTGACTGAAATTCTGGAATCAAAGGTGCGGAGCAATGCCGGTCCGACTATGCCGGCGCAGGGGCTGGCACTCTGGGAAGTGGTTTATTAATATGATGATGCCAGGGTCAAAAGCCTGAAACCACGATGTGCTTGCACAAGAGTGGTTTTATGGCTTAATGACCCGCCCCGATATGAGCATAAAAGTGGAGCGTCAGCTTCACGATATGCGAATATTGGGTAGAATTGTGGAAGTACGAAGTACGGAACAATTCGTATGGCATCTTATGATCCTAACATCATAGAAAACGAGGAAGAAAGTTTGAAAGAAAAATGGGTTGTATCAGCGAAAAAAGCTGATTTTCAGGCAATCGGACGGCAGTTTGGCATTGATCAGGTTGTTGCCCGGATCATGCGAAACCGTGGTCTCACCAAGCTCCATGAGATGGAATTGTATCTGCATGGCAGCAGAGAAGATCTCTACGATCCTCATTTGCTAAAAGATGTAGACCTTGCGGCAGAACTGATTTTTAAAAAAATAGAGGAGCAGCAGAAAATCCGGATTATAGGAGATTATGATATTGATGGCATCCAGTCTACGTATATTTTGTATTGTGCACTGCGCCGTCTGGGTGCTGTAGTAGATTTTGTAATTCCTGACCGGATCTTGGATGGATACGGTCTGAATGAGCATCTGGTGACAAAGGCACATGCGGATGGAATTGATACGATTCTGACCTGTGATAATGGTATTTCTGCCATTGACCAGATTCAGCTGGCTAAAAGCTTTGGTATGACGGTGGTGGTGACAGATCATCATGAAGTACCTTATACAGAAGAAGATGGTGTACGCAGGGAAAAGCAGACGGAGGCAGATGCTGTGGTCAATCCAAAGCAGAAAGCTTGTGGATATCCCTGTAAGGAGTTATGTGGAGCAGCTGTTGCTTTCAAATTTGTTCAGGTGCTGTATGAAGCAGCAGGGCTTGAGCAGTCCGAAGCAGACGTTTTTATTGAAAATGCCGGATTTGCCACAGTAGGAGATGTCATGAAGCTGCAGGGAGAAAACCGGATTCTTGTGAAACTCGGACTGGAAATGCTAAACCGAACCGCAAATATCGGAATGAAGGCTCTGATCCTGCAAAATGGTCTGGAACAGGGAAATCTGAAGTCTTATGATATTGGATTTAAAATTGGTCCCTGCCTGAATGCAAGTGGCCGTCTGGATACGGCACGTTTATCGTTAAAGCTGCTTCTATGCGAATCAGAGACGGAAGCTGCTGTGATGGCTCAGGAAATCGTGGAATTGAATGAGAGCCGGAAGCTTTTGACAGCAGATGCAGTGAAGCAGGCGAAAGAGATTGCAGAGCAGGCCGAATACAAAAAAGACCGCGTGTTAGTGATTTTTCTGCCGGATTGCCATGAAAGTCTGGCGGGTATCGTAGCCGGTCGGATCAGGGAAGCTTATCACCGGCCAACGCTTGTAATCACCCGCAGTGAAAATGGGGCAAAGGGTTCCGGACGTTCCATCGAGGCATATTCCATGTATGAGGAATTGTGTAAATGTGAACAGTATCTGACTCAGTTTGGCGGGCATCCTATGGCAGCTGGGTTTTCCCTGAAGGAAGAAAATATTGATGCATTTCGCCGTGCATTGAATGAGGCATGTACCTTGACGGAGGAAGATCTGATTCCAAAAGTGGTTATTGATGTACCGATGCCTATCAGTTACATTTCAGAAGGGCTGATCAGGCAGCTGGGGCTTTTAGAGCCTTTCGGAAAAGGAAATGAGAAACCGGTGTTTGCGGACCGCAATCTGACCATTGAAAGCTTGCGGATCTGTGGAAAAGAAGGTCGGGTATTTCAGATGAAACTGCGAAACAGTGCAGGAAATTCTGTGGATGCGGTATATTTTGGTGATGCAGAAGATATCCTGTTACCATTGGAGGAAAAATATGGTAAAGTAGTGGCACAGGATACACTGGCGGGACGATGCATCCATAATGTGTCCCTGCATTTTACCTATTATCCGAAAATTGATACTTATTATGCAACCCCGCGGATCAAATTAACATTGACAGGGGTATCAGCCTGAGGGCATACTATCTACATACAGATGATTTGAAATACTTACTTTTATGGATTGTGAGAAAGTAATGCCTGTAAAGAAGGAGGAGCCGTATGAAAGGATTTTTACGAAGAGGACTGGCTGTTGCTCTGACAGCTGTAATGGTAATGGGACTCGCCGTTAGTGCGTTTGCCCAAAATAGTAATACTGATGAAAAGACACAGGTGACGATCGAAGATGGCGATAAGCCTTACATTTCTTTTGGTGCTGACCTGCGTGAGGATGAGAAAGCCAAGGTTCTGGATCTTTTTGGCATTACAGAAGCAGATTTGGAGAACTACGATGTGAATACCGTAACAAATGCGGAGGAGCATCAGTACCTGGATGCTTATATTACAAATGACCATATTGGAAGCCGCGCATTATCTTCGGTAGCTGTGATGAAGGCAAAGAAAGGAAGCGGTATTACTGTTACTACAAAAAATATCAATTACTGTACGACAAGTATGTATGAAAATGCATTGGCGACAGCTGGAGTGAAGGATGCGGATGTCATTGTTGTGGGTCCATTTGATATGTCAGGAACCGCTGCATTGATCGGAGCAATTAAAGCATACTCCACAATGACCGGGAAAGAAGTAGATACCGATGTCATTGATGGTGCCATCAATGAGATTGTTGTGACCGGTGAGATTGGTGATGAGACTGGAAATACTGACGAGATCGCAGGTATGGTAGCTTACCTGAAGGACCAGGTGGGTGGAAAAAATTTATCTGACAGTCAGATCACAGATGCCATTGATCAGGCTTCTGAGAAATTTAATGTGACATTGACACAGGAACAGATAGATCAGCTGCTGGCTTTACTGAAAAAACTGCAGGGTCTGGACCTTAACTGGGATAATCTGAAAAATCAGGCACAGAATCTGTATGGAAAATTACAAGATATGGGGCTGAATATAGACACAGATGCTCTTGGACAGCAGGCACAGGGATTTTTTGCAAAAATTATTGCATTTATCAAGAGTCTGTTTAACCGATAGAACCATAGTTGAAGTAGTGGAGGAAATATGGAGGCTTATACAGAATTTGCGCAGGTTTATGAAACGTTCATGGACAACGTACCTTACGATGCATGGTGTGAGGGAATCTGCAATATTTTACAGGAACATGGTAT
>CAKREL010000006.1 GCA_934317205.1 uncultured Eubacterium sp. | reverse complement strand
TAACGGTACGTCAAGTCTCATCTAACGAAGCAATTATTTCATATATGGGATTTTTACTTGTCGTTTGCTGCTGCTACACCAGGCAGTTCCTTTCCTTCAAGGAATTCAAGAGAAGCTCCGCCACCTGTAGAAATATGTGTCATTTTGTCACCAAAACCAAGCTGATTTACAGCTGCTGCGGAATCACCACCACCAATGATAGTTGTAGCATCTGTCTCTGCAAGAGATTTTGCAACTGCAATCGTACCTTTTGCAAGAATTGGGTTTTCGAATACACCCATCGGTCCGTTCCATACAACTGTTTTCGCAGATTTTACTGCATCTGCATATAATTCAGCTGTTTTTGTTCCGATATCAAGACCTTCTTTGTCAGCCGGAATTGCATCAGATGAAACTACTTCTACAGCAATCTCTGCATCGATTGGGTTCGGGAAGCTGTCTGCTACTGTAGTATCAACCGGAAGAAGTAATTTCTTGCCAAGTTTCTCAGCTTTGTCCATCATCTCTTTGCAGTAATCGATCTTGGAATCATCTACTAAGGAATTACCTACCTCATATCCTTTTGCTTTCAGGAATGTAAATGCCATACCTCCACCGATAATCAGAGTATCGCATTTCTCAAGCAGGTTGGAAATTACATTTAATTTATCTGCAACTTTTGCACCGCCAAGGATTGCTACGAACGGTCTTTCCGGATTATTTACTGCATTTCCAAGGAAGTCAATTTCCTTCTGCATTAAGTAACCAACAACAGCTGTATCAACCAGACCAGCAACACCTACGTTGGAGCAGTGTGCTCTGTGAGCAGTACCAAATGCATCATTTACAAATACATCACAGATAGAAGCAAGATCTTTGGAGAAAGCTTCTCCATTCTTTGTCTCTTCCGGTCTGAAACGTGTATTCTCAAGAAGGATCACATCACCGTCTTTCATTGCTTCTACTGCTGCTTTTGCATTCGGTCCGACTACTTCCGGATCAGCTGCAAATTTAACTTCCTGTCCTAACAGCTCAGATAAACGTGCTGCAACTGGTGCAAGAGTTTTTGTCTTTTTATCTTCTTCTGTTTTTACTTTACCAAGATGAGAGCAAAGAATTACTTTGCCCCCGTCAGCAATCAGTTTTTTGATTGTCGGAAGAGCTGCAACCAGACGGTTCTCGTCTGTAATCTTGCCATCCTTTAACGGTACGTTAAAGTCGCATCTGCAAAGAACTCTGAGTCCTTTTACGTTAATATCATCTACTGTTTTTTTATTTAATCCCATGATATTGTCTCCTTATCCTGTTTTCTATATTTATTGCGAGTACGTATTTTCATCCTGCTTTTAAATTTATCTCTGATAAATTCAAAAGCAGGATCCGGTCCAAAAGACCGGACCCTGCAGTGAGTCTTTGTTATACTTTATAGAGTGTCAATTATGCTAACTCTGCGAAGTATTTGATTGTACGAACCATCTGGCTTGTGTAGCTGTTCTCATTGTCATACCAAGAAACAACCTGAACCTGAGTTGTTCCGTTATCTAATGGAAGAACCATTGTCTGAGTTGCATCGAAGAGAGAACCATATGTCATTCCTACGATATCGGAAGAAACGATCTCATCTACGTTGTAACCGAAGGACTCGTTAGAAGCTGCTTTCATAGCTGCGTTGATCTCATCAACTGTTACGTTGCCTTCAACAACTGCATTTAAGATTGTTGTAGAACCTGTAGGGGTCGGTACACGCTGAGCAGCTCCGATTAATTTACCGGATAACTCTGGGATTACCAGACCGATTGCTTTTGCAGCACCTGTGCTGTTTGGAACAATATTAACTGCTGCAGCACGGCTTCTTCTTAAATCGCCTTTTCTCTGCGGTCCATCAAGTGTCATCTGATCACCTGTGTAAGCATGGATTGTACACATAATACCGGATTTGATTTTAACAAGATCATTTAATGCCTTTGTCATCGGAGCAAGGCAGTTTGTTGTACAAGAAGCTGCAGAAATGATTGTATCTTCTTTTGTTAATACGTCGTGGTTTACATTGTAAACTACTGTAGGAAGGTCGTTTCCAGCCGGAGCGGAAATAACAACTTTCTTAGCACCTGCATTGATATGAGCCTGTGCTTTTTCTTTGGATGTGTAGAATCCGGAACACTCTAAAACTACGTCTACGTCTAAAGCACCCCATGGGCAATTATTTGCATCTGGCTCTTTGTAGATTTTGATTTCTTTTCCATCAACTGTGATAGAATCTTCTCCTGCAGAAACTGTATCAGCTTTTGCATATTTACCCTGAGAAGAGTCATATTTTAATAAATGAGCAAGCATTTTCGGGCTTGTAAGATCGTTGATTGCTACGATTTCATATCCCTCTGCACCAAACATCTGTCTGAAAGCAAGACGTCCAATACGTCCAAATCCATTAATTGCTACTTTTACTGCCATTTTTTCATTCCTCCTAGAATTAAAATGTATCCGGATCATCCGGTTGTTTATTTTTGGATGTCTCATCTGTTGTTTCTTGATGTCTCATCCAATCTGCTTATATTTTAACGAATATGACCGACTTTTTCAATACTTTTCAACGGCTTATTTTAACTTTGTTAATTTTTTCACCATCTTGATTCTTTTTTTCGCTTTTTTTAGCAATTTGCACAAGATTTCACAATGGTTATTTTCCATTTTTTATGTTATATACCATGTATCTCGCTTTCTTTTTATGCTAATTGCATAAAACTTTTTCCATTTTTTAGTTTTTTTATTTTTTTTCCTATTCAAAATGCACGGATTGGATTGACAAAAACATGATGCTGTGTATATCATAGTTTCATAAAACCGCATAAATACGCTATTTGTGACGGTTTGTTTTTTGCATAATATACAATATATAACTTATAATTACTATGGAAGGAGCTGTTTTATGCTTTGGGATACACATATGCACACACATTTCTCCGGAGACAGTGATGCTGATCCTGCTGCCATGGCACAGGCTGCTATCGCAAAAAATCTGGCTGGAATCTGTATTACAGATCACCTTGATTATGATTACCCGGATGATCCAGATTTATTCATCATTGATTTTGCACAATACCGAAAGGAAATCTCACAGCTGCAGGCTGATTTTTCAGATTCCATCAAAATCAATCATGGAATCGAGCTTGGATTGCAGCCGCATCTGGCAAGAATTCACCACGAGCTTCTGCTGAATGAAAATTTTGATTTTGTGATCGGATCTTCTCACGTTGTGCACGGCATTGATCCTTACTATCCGTCATATTACGAGGGACGCACACAATCTGCTGCTTACCGTGAATATTTTGAATCTATTCTGGAAAACATTGTCGCTTTTGATGAGTTTGATGTATACGGACATATCGATTATGTGGTCCGCTATGGTCCAAATAAAAATGCTGACTACACTTACGAAAAATATAAAGATGTCATCGATGAGATTCTGCGCCAGCTGATTGTCCGTGGAAAAGGCATCGAATTAAACATGGCTGGTTTCAAATACGGGCTCGGGCACCCGAATCCCACCGAAGAAATCCTGCACCGTTACCGGGAGCTTGGCGGTGAAATCATCACTGTGGGAGCAGATGGTCATGCACCGGAGCAGATTGCCTGGGATTTTGAAAAAGTCCCTGAAATTCTGAAAGCAGCCGGATTTGATTATTTCACTGTTTTCACGAAGCGAAAACCAGAATTTATTCCGATTTGCTAACATTTGCAGGAAATCCATTATTATGATTTTGGTGTCAAAAATCGGGGCGTGCCCCAAGGTCATTCATCCACCCTTGTGCAAGCACAGGTAGACTCAGACCTTTTGACACTGTAATCTTATTATATTTTCAAGAAGAATCCCGCAGTTTTGCTACGCATTTTTTTAAGATATCAACAGTGTAATCCATTTCCTCGCGTGTATTGTGAACTCCAAGGGTAAAACGTACTGCCTCGTATGCCTGCTGTTCACTTTTTCCAATAGCCAGCTGCACATGGGACGCCTTCTGCATTCCTGCCTGGCAAGCTGACGCTGAGGATGCACAGATTCCTTCAAGATCCAGCAAAGCAACTACTGCCGGTCCGTTAATTCCTGCAATACTGATATTAATATTGTTTGGCAGGCGTTTTGTCGGGGAACCATTCAGACTGCTCCCCGGAATTTCCTTCAAAATCCTGTCAATCAAATAGTTCTGAAGCATTTTCTCATAACGCATCTTTTTTTCAAGAATTTCTGCGGAATAACGTGCCGCTCTTCCAATTCCTACAATTCCCGGCACGTTTTCCGTTCCTGAACGCATTTTCCGCTCCTGTCCTCCACCATGGATCATCGGCTGCAGATTCACCTCCCGACGTGCATACAAAAATCCGGTTCCTTTCGGGCCGTTGAATTTATGTCCGCTGGCAGAAAGCAGATCAATTTCTTCCTCCTTTACCCGAATCGGAATCTGCCCATATGCCTGCACTGCATCGGTATGAAATAACACCTGATATTTATGCGCTATTTTTGCGATTGCGCTTATAGGCTGGATGCTTCCAATCTCATTATTGGCATACATCACAGAAACAAGAACTGTATCCGGGCAAATTGCCCGTTCGACATGTTCTGGGGAAACCAGTCCTTCTCTATTTACCGGGAGATACGTCACCCGCACTCCATTTTTTTCAAGATTTTTGCATGTATTTAAAATTGCCGGATGTTCTATCGCCGAAGTTATGATATGCGGTCTTCGCTTTCCACTGATTTTTGCAGCAAACATAAGAACCCAGTTATCTGACTCTGTTCCACCTGAAGTGAAATAAATCGTTTCCGGTGCAACCTGCAAGGTGTCGGCAATCCACTTTCTCGACAAAGATATTGCACGTTTACTCTCCTCCCCAAGCTCATAGCGAGATGAAGGATTTCCATAATATCTACTATAATAAGGAATCATGGCATCCAGCACTTCCGGAAAAGGCTGTGTAGTAGCTGCATTATCCAGATAGACTAATCGTTTCATACTTCCTTCACTTTCCTTCCGGTTCTCACCTGCAATCCAATTGCATATAATATAAAAAAATGCAACAGACCACAAGTTTGTGATCTGATCGGTTCTATATTTATGAGATTACATACAAATTCATTTCAAAATAAACTTGTTTCCGGTACATTACTACTAACGCTGACCGGAATTTTAAGCAGGATTATCGGTTTTTATTATAAAATATTCCTTGCCCGCTCTATTGGTGCAGAAGGACTTGGTATTTATCAGCTTATTTTTCCTATATTTGCCCTGATCATCTCAATTTCTGCAGCTGGGATCCAGACTTCCCTCTCCCGGTATTGTGCCCAATGTGAAACAGATCGGGAAGCAAGGATTTATCTGATGATTGGTCTTGCTGCTTCTCTTTTTCTCTCTGGTTGCTTTATCCTGATCATTCAAAAATATGCACCACAAATTGGTCTGCATCTTCTGGAAGATGCCAGAACCATCTCTTTGCTGCGTCTTATGACCTGGTCACTGCCCTTTGCCTGCATTCACGCTTGCATCAATGGCTATTATTATGGGAAAAAAAAGGCTGATATTCCAGCTTTTTCCCAGATTTTGGAGCAGCTTGTACGTTTTTTGGGTGTATGGATACTCCTTCGTATTCTGCTAGAGCAAAATATTGTACCAACACCGGATGTCGCTGTCTGGGGAATTTTATTTGGAGAACTGGCTTCTTCTCTGTACTCTGTAATAATGTTTTTCTTCTCTACGGGCAGAAAAAAGTCATTAGAGAATACTTCTACTGTATCTGCACCCGTACAGATTTCCACTATTACTGCTAATCTTTGTTCCATGGCTATCCCGCTCACTTGTAATCGTATCTTATTAAGCATCTGTCAAAGTGCAGAAGCAATACTGATTCCGATGAAATTGCGGGATTTTGGTTACACAAATAGTGATGCATTAAGCGTCTACGGTATTTTGACTGGTATGGTTTTCTCTACAATCATGTTTCCCTGTGTACTCAGTAATTCACTTTCTGTCATGCTGCTGCCTGCTATTTCTGAGGCAAACAGCACTCACAGGCAAAATATGGTAAAAAAAGCAGTCCGAAAGACCACGCAGCTTTGCGTAATCCTCGGACTGTTGTGTACCTTCGGTTTTTTATTGTGTGGAAACTGGATTGGCATCCATCTGTTTCACAACACGCTCGCCGGAATCTATGTCCGGACGTTAAGTTGGATCTGCCCGTTTCTGTTCCTTTCCAGTACGCTTTGCAGCATTCTGCATGGGCTTGGAAAAGCAACTCTCACTTTGTTATTTCATCTATCTGGTGCATTACTCCGCATCGGTTTCATTTTTATCGGTATCCCACAAATTGGTCTGTCTGCCTATCTGTGGGGCATGCTTGCCAGTCAGATTCTGATCTCCGGTCTGGCTTTTATCACTCTCCGAAAACTTCGCCAAGACGTTCCATCGCCTCAATGATCATACCACGCGGACTTGCAATATTAACACGCATGAAACCAGCTCCTTCTGGGCCAAACATAGATCCTTCATTAAACCAGATTTTTGCATCTTTTAAGATTTTTGCATTTAATGCTTCCGGAGTAAGACCATACTCTCTGAAATCCATCCAGAGCAGATACGTTCCTTCCGGCTCAATCACATGGACTTTCGGCAGATGCTCTGCTAGATAATCACAAATGTATGTGATATTCCCCTGCAGATATACAAGTAGCTCATCCAGCCACTGTGCACCGTGCTCGTAGGCAGCCTGACAGGATACCTGTCCAAACAGGTTCGCATCGGAATAAAATACTTTGTTCATCTCATTCTGGAATGTTTTTCTCAATTCCGGATTGGGGATCATGATGTTGGAAAGCTGTAATTCCGCCAGATTGAATGTTTTACTCGGTGCAGTGCAGATTATTGCATTGTCTGCATATTCGCTCAATGTGCCAAAACTGATATGGTGATACCCTTCATATACAAAATCACAGTGGATCTCATCCACGATCATGATGACACCATGCTTTTTGCAGATTTCGGCAGTCTTGCACAGTTCTTCCTTTGTCCATACACGGGACACCGGATTGTGTGGGCTGCAAAGCAGAAACAGTTTCACCTGCTCTTCTGTGATTTTACGCTCCATATCTTCATAATCCATATGGTATTTTCCATTTTCCAACACCAGTGGATTATTGACTAATTTACGTCCGTTCTCTTTTACTACATTTGTAAACGGATGATACACAGGGCGCTGGATCATGACACCATCGCCCTCTTTTGTATAAGCGCGGACAGCTGCTGCCAATGCAAATACTACACCAGGCGTAACAATCACCCAGTCATTTTCAATCTGCCAGCCAAAGCGATTGGAAAACCAGTTTTTCAGTGCATTGTAATAGCCATCTCCTAACATAGAATATCCATAAATGCCTCGATCTGCTACTTCTTTTAACCGGTCTTTTACTTCTGGGACGGTCTCAAAATCCATATCTGCTACCCAGAGTGGCAGTGTATTCGAATCCAGTTTTCGTTTTGTGATCATATCCCATTTGTAGCAGTCTGTTCCATAACGGTTTACCATTCTGTCAAAATCGTATTTCATATTTTCTCCTCAAACTGAAAACGGAGCGGATATTTATCATCCACTCCATTACTTTTCATAGTATCAACAGCGGATATTCGCAATCCACTTCGTTACTTGCTCATAAGAAATTGTTCGCTTCTCTCACAATTTCTTATACTCGTGATAAGTACTCACCTGTTCTTGTATCAATTTTGATCATATCGCCTTCGTTTACGAATAACGGAACATATACAGTAGCACCTGTCTCAACGGTAGCAGGTTTTGTCGCACCTGTAGCTGTATCGCCTTTGAATCCCGGCTCTGTCTCTGTGATAACAAGTTCAACGAACATAGGTGGTTCTACTGCAAAGATATCTCCATTATGAGCAAGCATTGTAACTGCCTCGTTCTCTTTTACAAATTTCAGGGCATCACCAATTGCATCTGTGCTCAGAGCGATCTGATCATATGTCTCTGTATCCATGAAATAATATAAATCACCATCATTGTACAGATACTGTTTCTCAGATCTGTCAACGTGTGCTGTCTCTACATCCTCTGTCGGACGGAAAGTCTTCTCTACAACACCACCGGTTTTAATATTTTTTAATCTTGTTCTGATAAAAGCTGCGCCTTTTCCAGGTTTTACATGCTGAAAATCATCTACTCTGTATACGTTGCCTTCCAGCTCGATTGTAACACCTTTTCCGATTACCTTTCCTGCGTTTGCCATTCAAAAATCCTCCTTGTATGTTAAGACATTCTGTCTTTTCTTCTATTACCACAATAAAATGGTAATTATTACTTCTCTCTATTCTATATGAAAAACCGCGATTTTTCAACCTTTTTATGGCCTATTCCTCAATTTTATGAATCATATCAACTCTTGTCTGGTGACGCCCCCCCTGAAACTCGGCATCAAGCCATGCATCCACGATTGCTTTTGCAGTCTCACTTCCAACGATTCTTGCACCGAATGCAATGATATTTGCATTGTTATGTTCTTTTACAAGACGAGCTGTGACAGGTTCAGAACATACTGCTGCACGGATCCCTTTTACCTTATTTGCTGCAATTGAGATGCCAACACCTGTTCCACAGATCAGCACACCGCCATCTACTTCGCCTGCTGCTACCATACGTCCAGCTTTCTCGCCGTACTCCGGATAATTACAGCTGTCATGTGTATCAGTTCCGATATTGATCACTTCATGACCTTTCTCTTCTAAATATGCCTTAATCTCATTTTTCAACTCTACTGCTGCATGATCGTTTCCAATTACAAGTTTCATTCTTCTTCCCTCCGTATCCCTTGTTTTTATTATCGGACTTTATCCGATAATACTTTTATGTGTCTTTCTGTATCTGCGATAGCCAATCAGAACAATGGCCTCCAGTCTGCGTTTTAATACAATCTGGATTTCCTCTTTCCAATGGATTTTTTTGACCATAATGGATGGAATTCCTGTCCGATTGGCCCCAAACACATCCGTAAACATCTGATCACCGATAAAAATCGTATTTTTCTTATCCGTATGCATGCGTTCCATTGCTTTTTCATAATTTTTTGTGGACGGTTTGTGCGCATCATAGATATACATTGATTGTACTGCATCCGCAAATGGTTTTACTCTTGGCTCCTGATTATTGGAAATCAGGCAAGTCGCAAATCCCAGCTCATGCAGATGGGCAAACAGCTTTTTCGCCTTTTCATCCGCCGGTGCACCATGTGGCACCAGTGTATTATCAATGTCAAAAATCAGTCCCCGATATCCGTTCCGGTAGAGCCGGTCAAAATCAATTTCATATGTAGATGAAATATACAGATCCGGATAAAATTTTTGAAACATAAGTTACCTCCGTTGTATTATTTATCCAGAACTTTCTTCAGTTCTTCCACAAAAGTATTCACATCTTTAAACTCCCTGTACACAGACGCAAATCTCACATAAGCCACTGCTTCCAGATCTTTTAACTTATCCATCACCAATTCACCAATCACACTGCTCGGAATCTCTTTTTCTTCCATATTGAAAATTTCTGTTTCCACATCATCAATGAGCTGATTAATCTGATTGACAGATACCGGCCGTTTATGGCAGGCTCTGAGCACTCCGTCCTCGATCTTCGAACGGTTATACTGCTCTCTGGTATTATCTTTCTTTATGATGATCAGCGGAATGGTCTCCACTTTTTCATAAGTTGTAAAACGTTTTGAACAATCATCGCAAAGTCTTCTGCGACGGATGGAACAGTTATCCTCCGCCGGTCTGGAATCAATAACGCGTGTATTATCACTGCTGCAGTAAGGGCATTTCATTGTTTTTTCCTCCGTACTTTTTAAAGTTTGCGCAGACATCTCTCCGCACATATATCTACCAGTATTACATCCGGTCCAATCCGAACAATTTTTTTCCAGTCTATGACGTATTCTGTATCACATCCCACCAGATGAAACCACTTCGGAGGCCCCTTTATGATCATTGCACATATCTGTCCGCTGCACTCATCAAACTCCAGATCACAGACATTTCCCAGACATCTGCAGTCAGAGGTATTGATTACCTCTTTCCTTGAAAAATCACATAGACGCATAGTGCACTTACCTTCACTCTCTGTTTCTTTATATTATTCACATTGGCAAATAAAGTGCACTCCTGTATTATTATACATTAAAACGGAACAGGATGACATCTCCGTCCTGAACCACATACTCTTTTCCTTCCAGTCCTACCAGACCTTTTTCGCGGGCTGCTGCCAATGAACCACATTCAAGCAGATCTTTGTAGTTTACAACCTCTGCGCGGATAAATCCACGTTCGAAATCGGTATGAATTTTTCCCGCTGCCTGCGGTGCTTTTGTTCCTTTTTTGATGGTCCAGGCACGTGTCTCATCCTCACCTGCGGTCAAATAACTTAACAATCCGAGTAAGCTGTAACTTGCCTGGATCAGTTTCTCCAGTCCAGACTGCTTCAATCCAAGATCCTCTAAAAACATAGCTTTTTCATCATCATCCAGCTCTGCGATTTCCTGCTCAATCTGTGCACAGATAACAAATACTTCGGATCCTTCCTCGGCAGCAAGTTTACGAACATTCGCTACATGCGGATTATTTGCGCCATCATCTGCCAGATCATCCTCTGAAACATTTGCGGCATAAATAACTGGTTTTGCTGTCAGCAGATTGTAGGATGCAAACCATTCCTGATCATCCTCATCATCGCCTACTTCAAAAGTTTTTGCAAGTTTTCCATCTTCCAGATGTGCTTTGATCTTCTGTAACAGTTCCAGCTCTTTGGCAAGTTTTTTATCCATTCTTGCGCCTTTGGTTGTCTTTGCAATACGACGATCCAGAATCTCAATATCAGAGAAGATCAGTTCCAGGTTGATGGTTTCAATGTCTCTGGCCGGATCTACGCTTCCGTCTACATGGACAACGTTCGGATCCTCGAAACAACGTACTACATGAACAATCGCATCTACTTCACGGATATTCGCAAGGAACTGGTTTCCAAGTCCCTCTCCTTTACTGGCTCCTTTTACCAGACCTGCAATGTCTACAAACTCGATGACAGCCGGGGTAACTTTCTTGGACTTATACATATCTCCCAGTAATTTTAAACGCTCATCCGGTACTGCTACAACACCAACGTTTGGATCGATGGTACAGAACGGATAGTTGGCTGATTCAGCACCGGCTTTTGTCAACGAATTGAAAAGGGTACTTTTTCCAACATTTGGAAGTCCTACGATTCCTAATTTCATTTTTTATATTTCCTCCTATAAATCCTTTGATTTCAAGGGATGTAAAGCGGACATTCGCAATCCGCTTTCGCTACCAATTCCATTTTTTATTCCTCGATAGTATGAACTGAGTGATACCCTTGCCAAGTTCTTTGTCTTCTAAATCTTTCCCATATTTCAGCTTCTTCTATAAGAAGCCCTAATACAGCACCTTGCATTATACCATAGCATCTTAACTTTGTGAATATAGAATTATTTTACTTGTCTGTTACCATCTCACGGAGCGTTTGTGGCACAAATATCCATAACTGCATGATACTCATATTTTTATTGCAGATAACTGATGCAGCTATGTGCTGCCACATTCCCCTCACCTACGGCTTTCGTATACTGATATGGACGTCCTGTGCAGTCTCCTGCTGCAAAACAACCTGGTAAATTTGTTTTCTGGGCACGATCTACTACGATGTGTCCGTTCTCAATTTCCAGTCCCGGAATCAGTTTTGACGGTGCGATTGCATTGCGCAGACAGAAAATTCCATCCACCTTCAAAATTTCACCGCTTTTTAAGGTAAGACCTGTCACCCGGTCAATACCGTTTACTTCCACTGGGAAGTCTTTGGAAATCGTAACGTTCTCCTTTTTCACTTGGCTGTCTGAAAACAGTGGAAAATACGTTACTTTTTCTGCCAGATCTGCCAGATATTCTACCTCATGCTCATATTTTGGATCGTTGCATAATACTGCAATTTCTTTATCTTTGTAAAACATACCGTCACAGGTAGCACAATAGCTGACGCCTCTGCCAAGTAACTCGTCTTCACCCTTCAGTAGTTTTGCTGTCATCACGCCCATAGCAAGAATCAGTGTTTTTGCCTCGTAGACTTCATTGTCTGCCAGTACCATGTAATAATTACCTGCTGCCATTACATTTGTCACGGTCTTTTCTGTGATTTCCAACTCTGCTGACTGTATATGTTCCTCAAAATGTGCAAACAGCTCCTGTCCGGTCAATTCCGGGAATCCCGGATAATTTGTGATTTTTTCCGCTTTCTGTACTTTATCACTCAGATTTTTGGAACCAAACCACACAAAACTCTTTTTGTATGGTTTCAGGTTCAGTGCCGCAGATAAGCCTGCCGGGCCGGTTCCGATAATAATGCAATCATACATCTTCGCTGCACCTCCGTGACTTTTTATATACACCTGGAGTCTTTTAACGAAAATTTCCAAGTGCACATTTTCATTGTTTCCTTTGTTTTATGGTTTATCCATTGTGAATTATACTGTCTTTATATTTTGTTCCCAGCATGTCACAGAAACCACAACGCTTCCTTTGTCGTCGATATCGCCGTTGCTCCTGCATCCAGCGCTGCAATAATATCCTCTTTATCAGAGATCAGCCCACCTGCAATCACCGGGACAGACAACTTTTTGGTCATCTGTTGGATGACTTTCGGCATCACACCCGGCATCAGTTCCACACAGTCCGGTTGAATCGCTTTTGTGCATTTTTCCACATTTTCATAAGCTGCGGAATCAATGACAAAAAAGCGGTGCACCGTGTATAGACCAAGTTCTTTTGCCCTTCGGATCTGTGGCTGTTTTGTGGAAATAATACCATCAGCGCTCGTTTCTTTCCGGATATAATCCACACTGATCTCCCGGCTGGAAAGGCCGTTCACCAGATCCATATGCACAAAAGCCAGCTTTCCTGCAGCTTTTACCTGATCTACGATTTCTGAAATGGTGCAGACATCTCCAAATAGAATAAAGATGATGCCACTCTCAGACCGACAGCAGTGTGCCAGACCTTCCATATCCCTTGCCGCTGCGATGACAGGGCAGTCTTCCAGTTGTTCCCGAAAATGCTCACAACTCATATCTCACCTCTGATATTTCCTACTGACGTTTTTCCACAATAAACAAATAACTTCCGTTTTTCTCCTGAATACAGAATTCCTGCGCCAGACGGAACTGTGGATGCAGACGCAGCTGCTTTTTCACCAGTCCCAGCTCCCTGGAGAAGAATATCATGCGACCGTCATTCGCCAGTACCTCTTCCGATTTTTCAAAAAATCTCCGATACAACACATCCAGTTCCGGTTTGGTCAGATTTCCCGCCGGCAGATCTGTGACAATCTCATCAAATTTATAATCATGTACAAAGTCAAAATAGTCACGATTGATATAGTTCGTCTGCATTCCGGCAATTTTGCTATTTACCCGTGCTTTTTCGATCGCTTCTCCAAAACTGTCAATGCCATAAGCATTGCGCGCCGGAACAAGAAATCTGCGTTCCATCAGTAATGTACCTACACCGCAAAACGGATCAAGGATCTGCGCATGTTCCTTTAGATATGGCTTGGCCAGTGCCATCAGGCCTGCTGCCATGGTCGGTTTCATACTGGCTGCCACATAATATCGGCGATAATCAAAACGGTGATCTGGTAATGTATACAATTTCAGCAATGGCACAAATCCGCCTTCCCGGTTTTGAAGCAGACGAATTTCAACCTCATAATGAGAGGTAGAATTGATCAACTTCCGGTCAAATGCTTCTTCGATGGCTGATGCTGTCCGCTTTGCAAATGCACTGCGCTCTTCCAAAGCCATACTTCCGGACACACCGATACGGAAATAAAAAGGCATATCTCCTTTGTGTGTCTCTGTCAGAAGCTGCAGCAGATCAGACTGCAGAAGCTGCTCAGCCAGCTGTTGTGGTTTGGCGGAAAGTACATTTTTTTCTGTCTGCGTATGAATAACAAACAACAGTTCCTGAAACGTGCGGATTTTCATAGTTGCAGCAAAATCTGATACAATGGTCCGCACACCTGATTTTAACACTTTTTTCTTTCCGATCACGTCCTCTGCCAGTACTTCTCGGAAAGCCGGCAATGTCAGTAACAGAACTTCGCTGGAACGATTCCATCCATTAAATGTATGTTTTTTTGTTCCTTTTTTCTGGAGAAGCAGTTCCTGTAATGCATGTAATTCTGCCTGAATATGCTTTTTCTCTTCTTCCGGTGCATCATAAGCAGCCAGTTCGTGCAGACGTTTCTCCAGCTGCGGCAGATATTCGTTGCAATCAATTGCAGCGAGAGCCTGCACATAAGCCTCCCGGACAAATAGTTTATCCTCTTCCTCATAGGCATCCATCAGCACTTCCAGTGCATCCTGACAATGCAATTCACCAAGGATCGCTGCAGCATTTTTACGCACTTTCGGATCTTCATCCACCAGGCATTTCATAATTTCATCCAGACGGTTTCCTGTCATGGTGAGAAACACCTTTTTCTTTGCTTCATCCTTTAGTTCTTTTTTCAGAGCAATCAGACTTGCTCTGCGATCTGTTCCTTTTTTAATTTTTTCATAAAGATCTCTCATCCGTTTTCATCTCCCGTCTGGTCTATTGTAAAGCGTCTAAATATGTCTTTACATCTTCTCTAAAATATGCCCAGGCATCCTCATGTTCTACATAATACTTCGGGCAAAGCTTTCCAGTCACATCATAATGACGGATCACATCCTCCGATGTCAGCCCAAATTTGGCGCAGAGCCAGGCTGTGAGTCGAATCACAGAATCATATGTGGCCTGTTCAAAGGAGCCATCTTCCTTCTGATAACAACACTCTATAGAAATTGTGTCACTGTTGCGTTCATTCGATGCATATGCAATTTCGGCTGTCGGAATGCACTGCACGATTTCACCATCCAGTCCCACAATAAAATGCGCACTTGCCTTCGTTGTATGCGTATCTTTCAGATTTTCAAAATAGTTTCGATTCGCAATCGCAGTAGCTCCCGGATTTGCAGTGTAATGAATCACAATTCCGTTAACTTTCTCAAGTGCCGTTCCCGGTCTTGAATATGGATTCACAGTCAAAAGCTCGACATCCAATTCTGGTCTGCTCTCATCAATCTGAGACAGCCGCATTGTCTGCTGATTTGCAGCAATTTTTCTCTGATGGCGTGTCACACCCAAAATGAGAAAAAGTATCACTGCCAAAAGTCCTAATGCAATCCAGAATCTTGACATATCATATCTTTTCCGCTTATTTTTCCGTTTTGTTTTCACATTTTTTGATCTACGTTTTCTTGTGTTCTTCTGTACTGTCATTCCTGTTTTTATGTCCTTCGTCTCTATGCCGGGCTATTTCCAAAAAACTGCCAGATGCCATATTCTCAATTGTACTCAGGCTGAGTTCAAGTCGAACTCACGTGAGACTTGGTGCGTGATTCTGGTCAGCGAAAGCTGACATATTCTTCTCAGAATCACTGCACATCCTCGCGGAGCGTTTATCTCAGTCGGAGATTGTACTCCCACTGAGAAAAACTTGTTATTACTCACCACTTGCAGAAGTGGGAGTCTTCTCGACTGAGATAAAATAGTCTCTTGCAAGTTCCAGTGTCTGTGCCAGCTGCTCTTCCGTATGTGCTGCTGAGATAAACATTGCTTCAAACTGTGCCGGAGCCAGATAAATACCACGATTTTGCATATAATTACAATAATCTGCATACGCCTTTGTGTCAGATGTCTTTGCAGTCTCATAATCATACACTTCCTGCGTTGTACAGAACAGACTTCCAAGAGAGCAAATATGATTTACATGATATCCTCTTCCACTCTCATCTACAATCTTCTGCAATTCTGTGAAAAACCGATCTGATTTTTCATTTAACTGTGTATATACTTCCGGATGCTCTTTTAAGTAGGAAAGCTGTGCGATACCGGCCGCCATAGCTACCGGGTTACCACTTAAAGTACCAGCCTGATAAACAGCACCAACCGGAGATACCATTTCCATGATCTCTCTGCGTCCGCCATATGCACCAACCGGCATTCCTGCGCCAATGATTTTTCCAAAAGTGGTCAGATCCGGTGTCACGCCAAAATACCCCTGTGCACCATCTGCCTGCATACGGAATCCAGTGATAACTTCATCAAAAATCAGGAGAGCGCCATATTTATCGCAAATGTCACGTAATCCCTGTAAAAATCCTGGCTTTGGCGGAACAGTACCCATATTTGCACCAACAGGTTCAACGATGATCGCTGCAATCTGCTCACCATAAGTATCAAAGCAATTCTGCACACTTTCCAGTGAATTATAGTCTGCTGTTACAGTATCCGCAGTACAGCCTGCCGGAACGCCCAGAGAGCCCGGTACACCTGCTGTCATAACACCAGAACCAGCCTTTACAAGTAAGGCATCCGAATGTCCATGATAGCACCCGTCAAATTTGATGATCTTATCTCTGCGTGTAAAACCACGGGCAACACGGATTGCACTCATAACAGCCTCTGTGCCGGAATTTACCATACGCACCATATCAATCGATGGCACCATACTGCAGACCAATTTTGCCATATCAACCTCGATCGATGTAGCCGCTCCATAGCTTAATCCACGTTTTGCATACTCCATTACCGCATCCAGTACCAGTGGATGATTGTGTCCGAGGATCATCGGTCCCCAGGAACCGATAAAATCAATATACTCGTTATCATCCTCATCCCACATAAGTGCTTTGTCGGCTTTTTTGATAAAACGTGGCGTAGAACCGATAGAGCCAAAGGCACGAACCGGTGAATTGACACCTCCGGGAATATATTTAACTGCCTCTTTAAAAAGAGCCTCTGATTTTTTGATCTCCATTATCCGATTCTCCCTTCATCCATGCATTTTGCCAGTTCTTTGGCAAAATAAGTGATATAAATATCTGTACCTGCGCGGTAAGCAGACACAGCCATCTCACACATGATAGCTTCCTCATCAATATATCCTGCCGCTGCGGTAGTTTTTACCATAGAATACTCTCCGCTGACACTGTAAGCTGCTACCGGAATATCTGTCATATCCTTTACTTCACGGATCAGATCACCATAAGCCATGGCCGGTTTTACCATAACGATATCTGCACCCTCGATCACATCCTGATCTACTTCTTTTAATGCTTCTCTGCGATTATGATAATCCATCTGATAGGTTTTACGGTCACCAAAGGCCGGTGCAGACTCTGCTGCATCTCGGAACGGGCCATAAAATGCGGAAGCAAATTTTGCAGAATATGCCATGATTGGTGTATTAATATATCCGTTCTGATCTAAAATCTGGCGGATTGCCCCAACTCTGCCATCCATCATATCAGAAGGAGCTACCATATCAGCACCTGCCTGCACCTGGGACAATGCTGTCTTTTGCAGCAATTCCAGTGTCTTGTCGTTATCTACGTCATGTCCACAGAGCACACCGCAATGACCATGAGAAGTATACTCACACATGCACACATCACCGATCATATACAAATCTGGAAATAATTCTTTCGCTTTGCGAAATCCCTGCTGCACAATACCATCCTGCGCATAAGCTCCGCTTCCCAGTTCATCCTTGTGATTTGGGATACCAAAAAGCATAACGCCGCCAATCCCTGCTTTTGTCAGCTCTTCTAATTTTTCTCCCATACGATCCACACTATAACGGTACTGTCCCATCATGGATGGGATTTCTTCTTTAATATTCGTTCCTTCTACAATAAACATCGGGTAGATCAGAGAAGATTTATCCATTCTAGTCTCCCGTACCATCTTTCTTAAATTTGGACTTGTCCGCAGTCTGCGGGAACGATTGATCATTTCCATTTTTACTTCCTCCTCACGTATCAATCTGTTATTTCATTCTTCTAACTCATACCTATCTGGTAATCTATTCTTATTGTTTTTCAATTGCAGAAACAATGGCTTCGACGGTTGCTTCCTTCGCCACAACAATATTAGAAAAACCGGCCTTCTCCGCTGCAGTCTTTGTCTGAATTCCAATACAGACAGCCTGTAAATGACTATAATCCGCTCCGGTTGTCATTTTTGCAAACCCACGCACGGTAGATGCACTGGTAAATACAACCATTGCATCTTCTTTTGTCAGATCCGGCAATTCCAGCACCGGTGTTTCCTTTTCTATGGTATCATAAATCGGTAAATCTGCAATCGTAACTTTTTTTCGCTTTGTAATTTCTTCTATCAGTTCCTGACTTCCGATGCGCGCCCGTGGAATCAGAATCTTATCTCCATCTTTACAATCTGCTTCTATGCAACGTCCTAAATGAACTGCATCATATATTTCCGGCATCAGATCCGCGATCAATCCGTATTTTCGCAGCTGAGCAGATGTACCGGCACCGATCACTGCAATTTTCCCATTAGAGAACCGACGGATATCCATCCGTTTTTCACGCAATAGTTCAAAAAAGCTGTCCACACCGGAAGGTGATGTAAATACCAGATACTGATAAGTATCTAATTGTTCCAACGCACTTCCCTGCTCCGGCAGCATCTCTATCGTACACGGTGCAATGGCAATCGTCGGAAGTTCCAGGACTTCTGCGCCCAGGTTGCGCAGACTGGCTGCAATTGGCGCCATGCGCTCCTTTGGTCGGGTCACAATAATTTTTCTGCCAAAAAGAGGCAGCTTCTCATACCACGCAAATTCTTCTGACAGCGCACAGACTTTTCCAATTACAATGATAGCTGGTGTCATTAATGGATGTTTCTTTACTTCTTCCGGTAATTTATCCAGTGTGCTCACAATTCTTGCCTGACGTGAAGTAGTTCCACGACTCAGTAAAGCAGCCGGTGTCTCTTTTTCCTTTCCAGCTCTCACAAGACCAGTACAAATATCTTCCAGTGCGGAAACTCCCATAAGAAATACAAGTGTCCCCTCAAGTTTAGCCAATGTTGCAAAATCCAGCTCCAACGGTTCATCTTTTTTCTTATGACCTGTGATAATATGTACACTGGAGGCAAAATCACGATGCGTGATCGGTATTCCGTTATAAGCAGCTACCGCAATAGCAGATGTCACCCCAGGCACCACCTCAAATGGGATTCCATGCTCAGCCAGTAATGTCAGTTCCTCACCGCCCCGTCCGAAAAGGAATGGATCTCCGCCTTTTAAACGAACAACTCTTTTTCCTTCCTGTGCTTTTTGCAGCAACAGGCGGTTCATTTCTTCCTGCGGCATTGTATGATCACCAGATCGTTTTCCCGCATCTATTTTTTCTGCTGATTCCGGCATCATCAGTAAAATACTGTCTCCTACCAGGCGGTCATATACCACCACTTCAGCCTGTTCCAATACTCGTTTTGCCTTTACTGTCAAAAGCTCTGCATCTGATGGACCAGCTCCAACCAGCCAGACTTTCCCCTTCTTCATCTATCGTTCCTCCTGTACTAACTGCTTTAACTTGCGGGCCAGTGTAATTCCAAGTTCTTCTGCCGCAGAAACTGGCATTTTCTGAATCTCTTTCACTGCTTTTCCAGTGCATTCCTCGTAATACAAGCCACGCAGTATAACTATATCTCCTTCTAATTTCGCATAGGCCGCGATTGGCGAAGAGCATCCTCCATCCAACTCCCTGATAAAAGCACGCTCACACACAGATGTGACACGACTCTCCTCTGAACAGAATTCCTGCAAAAATGTATAATCCACTCCGGCACGTCCCTGCAGTGCAAGCACTCCCTGTCCTGCTGCCGGGATCATCTCATCTATGGTAAAATACCTGCTGATTCTCTGCTCCAGTCCAAGTCGCTTCAATCCTGCCGCTGCCAGGATCGTAGCCGCATAATCTCCAGAATCCACCTTTGCCAGACGCGTGTATACATTTCCCCTGATCGGTGCAAACGTTGCTTCCGGATACATCGCCTGAAACTGCAGCATTCTACGCCGGCTAGAACATCCTACTGGCTTTGAAAAATCAAGTTCCGTCGCCCCTTCCGGCAGCACAAGTACATCCCTGGGATCTTCTCGTCTGGAAAATCCGATCAACGGAAGTTCTTCCGGAACTTCTGCCGGCATATCTTTCAGACTATGTACCGACACATCACTGCGTCCATCCATCAATGCTGCATCCAGTTCCTTTACAAACAATCCCTTCCCGCCAATTTTGTCCAGATTCCGATCAAGGATCTTATCACCAGTTGTTTTCATGGTAACAAGCTCCGGGTCATATTCCGGACAGTTTTCTTTTATATAATCTATGACCATCTCACTTTGCACGACTGCGAGACGGCTCTCTCTGCTTCCAATTCGAATTTGTTTCACTGCCATCCCTCCATATATTTATTCCAGATTATAATTTTTTGTTTCAAGGACCTTGCGGATCTGTGCACTGACGCTCCGGACTTTCTTATGATCGCCTGTATTTGATGTAATTCCAACTATCAGCTCTTCGGTCTCCGCCAGTGCCGGAAATCGAAAATCACACAAAGACTGGTCAGAAGCCACATTGACCCAGATATGCTGCTTTTTGCATGTCTCCCAGATCATCCGGTCTATCTTGGTACTATCCGTAGCTGTCAGTACCAGATCATACCCTTTGATATGCTCCGGCCCGCACTCTTTTTGTTCCAGTCGAAGACGCTCTGTCCCATACTTTTGCTGAAGTATCTGAAATTCTTCCCTCATTTGCGGCGCCACCACAGTAATCACTGCTCCAAACCGCAGCAATGCTGACACTCTGCGCAGTGCTATACTGCCTGCGCCAGCCATAAGCACCTTTTTTCCTGTAATATCAATAAAAAACGGAAAATAGTTCTGCTCCATTCCGTCTTACTCCTTTTCCCACACTTGTTCCAGTGCATCCAGACACTCACGCATTACATCGGTGTCTGCATGATCCCGTACGCCAAAGAGCATCTTCTGAAATACCTTTGCAGCTGTCTGTTCCACCGCATCTGCCAGCTGATGACAGACTTCCGGTGAGAAGTTCATCTTATGGAAAGTCCTTCCCATCCGCCAGCTTACATCCTGTGCCGCTAACGTACCAAGTTCCTGGATTTCCGGTATCATATCCTTGCACTCATACCAGGAGGTAAATTCCATCACTTCTTCTTCCACCAGTTCCTCCGCCGCTGCAATCTGCTCTTTCTGTTCCTTAGATACACCGCAGCCGGTCTGAAAATCATCGATATTATACACTTCTACCTGAGACAGTTCTCCAATCTGTGGATCGATATCTCGCGGTACTGCCAGATCAATAAATGTCAGATTTTGTTCCGGTCGCAAGCCCTGTATCCCATCCTTTTCCAATGTCAGATTCGGACTTGCTGTGGCAGATACCACATATCGACACTCTGGAATCTTGATATAGCGTTCCCCGTAATGGATGCGCCCACATCCTTCCGGAATCTGTACCTGACCGCTATGGTATTGCCGCACTGTCACGGTCACATTTGCGCCACGCTCCTGAAAGGCCCGTGCAGTCAGCCTGCCCATTTCACCATTTCCAATAACCAGACATTCCTGTCCCTCAAAACAATGTCCCTGCTCTTCCAGCTGGCATAATGCCGCTGCAATGGCAGATGTGTTTCCTTTCGGTATTGCCACCTGTGTCTTAACTTTTTTTCCTATGGTAACAGCCATTCGAAACAGTGTCTTTAGCACAGTATCTGCCACATCACACAGACGGGCATATTCCAGTGCTTCCCTCACCTGCGTCAAAATCTGATCCTCGCCAATAATTCTGGATTTTAGTCCGCCTGTCAGTAAAAACAGATGGCGGGCTGCTTCTTCTCCATTCCGTTCGCAAAACAGCTCTTTTAAATGCTCCTGATCCATTTCCGGAATTTCACGAACATGACAGAGTAATCTGTATAAATCAATTTTTCTGTCATCTTCCAGTGATACATACAATTCTGTCCTATTACAAGTGGACAGCAACACGCAGCCATCCACGCCCTGCTGACGGATGACTGCCTCCATAAATTCTTTTTGCTTCACTTTTGTCAATGAAAACAGCTCACGTTCTGCAACTGTCGCTCTGCTGTGATCAATTCCTATCATCTGTATATTTATCATGGTTTCTTTGCACCTCTGCTACTGTCAAGATCATATAATAACGCATTGCAGATAGCCGCTGCCACATTACTGCCGCCTTTTCTGCCTCTTGCTACAATATAAGGCACACCACTCTCCATAATAAGCTCTTTTGCCTGTACCACATTTACAAAGCCCACCGGGACACCAATGATCAATGCCGGTGCAAGTTTCCCTTCTGCAATGAGTTCATGCAGGCGGATCAGTGCAGTAGGTGCATTTCCTACGGCAAAAATCAGCGGTCCAGAAAGCGATGCTGCTTTGTCAATACTTGCTGCTGATCTCGTACATCCCTGCGCTTTTGCCATCGCAACTACATCCTCATCCGTAATAAAGTTATACGCCTGACCACCCAGATTTTCCAGAGCACGTTTGTTGATGCCGGACCAGGCCATTTTGGTATCTGTAATAATGCTTGCCCCCTGCAGCAGTGCCTCTCTTGCACTCTCCATTGCATTTTCAGAAAATGTCAGTGTGCTGGCATAATCAAAGTCTGCACTTGTATGGATCACTCTTTTGATAATATGTTCCTTATCTGCCGGCAGCTGAATTCCCATTTCTTCCAGTTCCTGGCTGATGATCTCCATACTCCTTTTTTCTATATCCATTGGTTTTACATGTTCAAACTCCATCTCTCGTCTCCTCATATAGTACCATGTTTATCTCTTAGTTCTTTCAATCCCGGATTTGCCCTGCCATGCGTTACACACCAGCTTCCAGGATCCGGTAAATAGCCTCCATATCCAGATGCTGTCGCAAAATATCCGCCATCTTGTTATATTGTGTCTCCTTGTAAGCCGCATAATCCACCTGCGCCAACCCTTCCGGATCTATCCCTTTTCGCTCAGCCAGAGCATGTACCACTGCATTAACTACATCCATGCTGTCAAAAATACCGTGCACATATGTTCCATAGACATTTACACCTATAGCCCCTTCTGATTTTGTCTCTGACTGTTCCACATTCGTATCCCGGATATCTGTCAATGCTTTTGTGCCTTCTGTTCCATTACTCTGTCCCATATGAATCTCATATCCATGGAAAGCCACACCAGAAAGTCCCTGTAAAATTCCAGTCACTGTTCCAAAGGTACCTTCTACCCGTGTTCTTGTCTTTTCCTCTGTAAACACGGTCCGCATAGGAAGCAGACCCATGCCACGCATGCTGCCGCCTTCTTCCACACCATAAGGGTCTTCCAGCGTTTCTCCCAGCATCTGATATCCGCCACAGATACCAAATACCGGGCAGCCTGCCGCATGTGCTTTCAGCACTGCCGCCTCCACACCGGACTGGCGCATCCATGCCAGATCGTGCATTGTATTTTTTGTTCCCGGAAGCAGGATCAGATCCGGATGTCCAAGCTGTGCAGCCCGGGACACATAACGCACGGACACACCCGGAATACTTTCAAATATATTAAAATCAGTAAAATTCGAGATACGCGGCAGTCGGATCGCTGCAATGTCAATCTGACCAACTTCTTTATGATCACTCATCCGCTCACTTAAGCTGTCCTCATCCTCCACATCAATATCCATATACGGAGCTACTCCCACCACCGGGCGGTCACAAATATTTTCCAGCATTTCAATACCCGGATCCAGTATCGTTTTATCTCCGCGGAATTTATTAATGATCAGTCCTTTTACGATATTTTTTTCCTCTTCTTCCAGCAGCATCATCGTTCCCGCTAACTGTGCAAACACACCGCCGCGGTCAATATCTCCCACTAAAAGCACCGGGGCTTTTGCCATTTTTGCCATTCCCATATTAACAATATCATCGTTTTTCAGATTGATTTCTGCCGGGGAACCAGCACCCTCTATAACAATGATATCTGCCTGCTCTTCCAGTGCATGATATGCTTTCATAATGTCCGGAATCAGCTGCTTTTTATATTTAAAATAATCTCTGGCACTCATGGTCGAAAGTACTTCCCCATTAACGATCACCTGAGAACCTGTATCATTCGTCGGTTTTAATAATATCGGATTCATCAGAACAGAAGGCTCAATTCCTGCTGCTTCCGCCTGCATCACCTGCGCCCGGCCCATTTCAAGCCCCTCTCTCGTAATGAAAGAATTCAGAGCCATGTTCTGTGATTTAAAAGGTGCTACACGATAGCCATCCTGCTTAAAAATCCGGCACAAGCCTGCTGCCAGCAGGCTTTTTCCTGCATTTGACATGGTTCCCTGTATCATAATTGCTTTTGCCATCTAAATCCCCCTCTTTCCTGCTGTAATTTTCCTCAGTGCCTTCAAAAACGCCTGATTATCTGCTTCTCCCCTCACTGCGATCCGGAAAAATCCGTCTCTTAAACCATCATAATTACCGCAGTTGCGAATCATAAATCCAAACGTTCTCATGTCCGCTTCAAATTCCGGTTCTGCCTGGAAAAAGATATAATTTGCTGCAAAACCATACACTTTGAGCCCCGCATCACGCAGACCCGCAAGCAGCACTTTTTTCTGCTCTTCCATCAGTGTTCGGCTTTTATGTACAAATTCCTTCTCCTTTGTAGCTGCAATTCCTGCTGCCTGAGCCGGAACTGACACATTCCAGGGCTGTGACACCTGTTCCATTCTCCGGATCAAAGCCGTATCACTGCAGATGCCATATCCCAGGCGAAGTCCAGCCATGCCATACATCTTTGTAAATGCCTTCAACACAAAAATCCTGTCATTCTGTGCCTGTTTTGGCACCAATGTGTGCTGTTTACCGTCTTCAAGGAAATCATGGAAACATTCATCCATCAGAAGATATGTGCCGGTTTTGGCACACCGGTCTGCAATCTGTTCTGACAAGCTCTGATCGATCAGCTGTCCTGTCGGATTGTTTGGATTACACAAAACTACCACATCCGTATCTTCCTGAATCTGTTCTGTAAAAGTGTCCTGCAGACAGAAATCCTCTTCTTCCCGCAGCATTACTTCCCGCAGATGACAGTCAACACTCTCCAGTGCCTGCCGATATTCATAAAAAGATGGCACTGGAAGAAGTGCTTCCTTCGGCTTTAATGCCAACACAAAAGAAAAAATCACATCCGCCGCACCATTTCCACAGAAAATCCATTCCTTTGGAACATTTTCCTTTTTTGCAATAGCCTCCTCGAGTGCCTCACACTCAGGATCGGGATAGCAGACCGATGCGTCAATGGCATCTTTTGCCGCCTGTCTGACGCGCTCCGGCATTCCCAGAAAATTTATATTTGCAGAATAATCCACCAGTCCCTGATTGCGGTAGATATCTCCACCATGCTTATGCATTGGCCTCACCTCGTTTCATAGTTTCAAACTTCTTCTCTTACCGTTTTCCATCAACAGATAACCAGCAAAAGAAACTTTATTCCATTAAATACAACCATTCCCATGGCACTTGACGCATAAAGCAACCGGTTTGCCCGTGCAATATCCGCAATTTCCACCGGCCGAATCGGATCTCCAATGGTCGGTTTCTCATGCTTTTTTCCAAAGTACCAGGCATCTCCTGCCAACTGCACCTTCAGGGCTCCTGCCATAACGGCCTCCGTCTGCGCAGAATTTGGACTTGCATGACACAGCCGGTCTCTCTTAAAAATCTTCCAGGCATTTTTTCCATCTAATTTCACCAGAGGTGCTGCCAATATCATCAAAATCCCGGAAATTCTTGACGGAATAAAATTCATGACATCATCAAATTTTGCTGCAGCCCGGCCAAAATACAGGAATTTATCATTTTTATAACCAACCATAGAATCCATCGTATTGACTGCTTTATAAAAATATCCTAGTACAGGTCCCCCGATCACCATATAAAACATCGGTGCCAGAATTCCATCGGACGTATTTTCCGCCACGGTTTCCACCGCAGCTTTTACTACTCCGGTCTCTGTCAGGTCTTTCGTATCCCGGCCCACGATCATGGATACGGCATACCTGCCGGCATCCAGGCCTTCCATCTCCAACGCTTTTGCCACTTTCATACTCTCCGTCTTCAGAGATTTTGTTGCCAGAATTGTATAACACATATAGGTCTCAAGCGCAAATCCAAGCCAAAAATAGATCCGGTAACACAAAAGTAATAATACAAGTGGAATTATCGTAGAAATACCAGTCACAAGAATCACCAACAGCACACCTGCCATGAGATCTCTGGTTTCGCTTTTTCCTCTACGGAGTCTCTTTTCAAAAAAAGAGATCATATTTCCGATAAAACAGATGGGATGCCACATCCCGTGAGGATCTCCGATAACGAGATCCAGCACATATCCAGCCACAAGGGCTCCAATCGTTGCATACATGTACATCATTATTTTATGCGGGTTCCGATTCCACAGGTCACACGGTATACCGCTTCTGCCTGTTTTGCCAGTTCACAGGTCAGACGACCGGTACGTTCCCTCCATGCACGCTCAAACGCATCCATAGGAACAACACCACATCCCAGCTCATTACATACAATAATCTGTGCCGGATCCTGTTCTAACTTTTCCCGCAGCTCCTCTTCTATATTTCGTTCCGCCTTCATGCATTCCTTCACCCATACATGAAACTGTGGAAATACTACACTTTCTGTTCCAGCCTGCTTTTGCTGTTCCAGAAGTGTTTCTGCAAATGCAGTTTTTCCCTGATAAGCACCACCGATCACAAGTATCATATCCAAATACCTCCTTTTCCTTTCAGTCGGAGATTGCACTCCCACTGAGAAAGACTTGTTATTACTCACCACTTGCAAAAATGGGAGTCTTCTCGACTGAGATAAACTTCTGTTACTGTAAAATTACCACGTAGGCCATAACCAGTTCGCAGATCTGCAAGAAAAATCCCTGAATATCTCCTGTGATGCCACCAAATTTTTTCATTGCCATCCGTCTGCAGCAAATGCAGACGATAACTGCCGCTGTTGCTGCTGTCACTCCACGCACAGGTCCCATCCAGATCATACCAGCTATGCAGAGTATCACCTCTATCACCAAAACAATCTGACACCTTTTTCGGTCAGCAGCCTGTGCAAAAGTAGCTGCCAATCCACTGTTTCTTGCACAATGAAAGGTACAGATTCCAAATCCGCTAAGTGCCCGACTGAGAAAAAATCCAAATGCCAATACACCAATGTCTTCCGGTCCGGCTTCTGTCCAAATTCCAAAAAGTGCCAGAAAATATCCACAACAAACAATAATAGCAAAGGCTCCTGCATGAGAATCCTTCAGTATTTCGAGTCGTCGCTCCATGGGCTGCCAGGAACTTAAGGCATCTGAGGTATCCAATAAACCGTCCAGATGGATTCCTCCGGTGACAAGTACCGGAATCAGGACTGCTACAGCTGCTTTCAGGATCATCCCTACTCCAAGCTGATCACTGAGCAAAAACCAGAGCCATACCAGAACTCCAACAGCTGCCCCAACCCAAGGGAAAAAGCAGAGTGTATTTTTCATATTTTTTTCATTCCACTCAATTTGTGGCATCGGAATTTTGGAATACATGGAAAATGCAACCACAATACTTTCCAGAATATTCATACGTTCACACTCCCTGTCTCAAATGCTCTGTCTGGTTGTTTCATTTTGTCAGCACATACTTGTCTGTCTGGTTGATTCTCTATATCATGCATCGCTTCTCTACCCAGTTCTTTTCCCTTGATACATACAGGAATACCACACACTACTTCATAAGCATAATCCGCCATGGCTACCGCCTCCTGATTGAGGATTCCCAGAATCCTCAGATATTCTTCTGTCTCAGGATCATATGTTACACCATCTGAAAAAATATCATTGCTGACAATCACCAGGTGTTCTGCCTGCCCGGTCAAATGATGCATTCCTTCTTTTAACACTGATTCACAGCATACACCCCGGCCTTCCGGTGCAAACACTTCATTTGCGACTAAATTGGACATACATTCCAACAGTACCGTACATTCTTCCGGCAGACAGATATTCTCCATATGCGTACCTTGTTCGATTGTCTCAAATCCCTTACCGCTTCTGGCTTTTCTGTGCTTTTTCACGCGGGCACGACTCTCCTCATCATAGGCCTGCATCGTTGCAATATACCGCTTTTCCTTCGATGGCAGTTTTGTACAGATGTATTCTGCAAATTCTGATTTTCCGCTGCCGCTTCCCCCAATTACAAATACAATCATGTTCTTATACTTCCACTTTCTGTTTTATTTTCTAATGTAATGGCTGATATTCCACAATATCTGCCTGTTGGAAGGTACTCATTTTATGATAAATATCTGATGCAAAATCAAGAATTGGAAATAGCGCTACTGCACCACTTCCCTCTCCCAACCTCATCCCGCAGGTAAGAAACGCATCTTTTTTTAGTGCCTTAAGCAAAATATTTGCTCCCGGTTCTTCTGAAACATGAGAAGCCAAAATGTAATCAGCGCACTCAGGTACAAGACGCACTGCCGTAAGTGCCGCCACCTGAGAAATAAATCCGTCCATGACCACCGGCATTTGTAACGCCGCGCCACCAAGAAACAAGCCACACATTCCAGCAATGTCCAAACCACCGACTTTTGCCAGCACATCAAGCGGATCCTTGGAATCTGGCTGATTGCAGGCAATTGCTTTTTTTATCGCCTGAACTTTCCGGTGCAGGCCATCCGTGGATAGCCCGGCGCCCCGTCCGGTCACTGTCTCCACATCCATTCCCAGATATACCGCTGTCATAGCACTGCTTGTGGTCGTATTTCCAATTCCCATCTCTCCGGTTGCCAGCATCTCATATCCTTCTGCTTTTAATTGTTCTGCTTTGGAAATGCCGACTTCAATGGCTGCAATAGCCTGTTCTCTGGTCATAGCTGCTTCTTTAGCCATATTTTTTGTTCCATAAGCAATCTTTCGTTTTTCCACCCTTGGTGTATCCACTGCCATTCCGATGTCCACCGGACATATTTTAGTATGTGCCCGTTCACACATGATAGCAACGCAGGACTTTTCATCTAAAAAGTTTTCTGCCACTGTGGCTGTCACTTCCTGCCCACACTGAGTTACTCCTTCTTCCACAACGCCGTTATCAGCACACATGATGACCAGAGCTTTCCGATCAATATGTACTTCACCTGTACGCTGGATCCCTGCAATCTGAATGATTGCCTGCTCCAGACGTCCAAGACTTCCCAGTGGTTTTCCAAGGCTGTCCCAATGTTTTTTGGCTGCCATTATGGCAGTCTCATCCACAGGCTGTATTTTCTCTATGGTCTCTTCCAGTGTCATCTGTCATACCTCCTGCACGCCTCCACAAAATTCGCTGCAAATCCGGGATTGGAATAATAATATAAATGCGGAAATCCTGCTGCATAACTATCTCCCGCCTGGATACAATCCCATCCCCGGCTCCGCTGCGGTTTTGCTGCATGAAATGCTGCTCCATTCTCTGTACTGTCAAAATAATGAAATTCATGGGCTTTGATCTGTGCTCCGCTGCAACAAAGCATCTGATCCTTCTTCGCTGTCAGTTCCACATATCCAAACCGTCCCAGCTTTCCAGTATAATATACGTTTCCTTTTAAAACGCCTGCCATCGGCCAATTGCATTTCTGCATATCTTCCATAGATTCATGCAGATACATAAAACCTCCGCACTCTGCCAAATATGGCATTCCTATTTCTATTTTTTCCCGGATATCCCTGCGCATACTTTCATTTTCGCTTAGCTGCCTTGCATATAATTCCGGATAGCCGCCTCCTATCAGTAATCCATGCAGATTTTCCGGAAGCTTCTGATCATGAAGCGGAGAAAAAAAGATAGTTTCTGCTCCAAGCAACCGTAGCAGATCCAGATTATCTTCATAATAAAAACAAAATGCTTCATCTCTTGCCACTCCAATACGCAATGCTGTCTTTTTGGAATCTTTTGCAATCGTTTTATGCTGCTGATACTCCTCTGGTAAAAACTGTTCCAACGGAGTCCATGTCATATCTGAAGCCCCTTGCGCCAGTCGGATAATGGCATCCAGATCCAGCGTATCTGCCAGGATCTTTGCCAGTTTTTCAATCCGCTCCTGCAGATTTGTCAGTTCTGCCGGTGTCACAAGTCCCAGATGCCGGCTCTCAATGACACAGTCTGCTACTTTCGGTACAAAACCAAGTACCGGGATTTTGCAATATTCCTGAATGACTGGTTCTAATTGCCGGCACATAAATTCTGACGTCTGATTCAGGATCACCCCTCCAATATGAGATTTTGGCTGCATCTGCATAAATCCCTGAATCAATGCTGCTACTGACAGACTCATGCCACGCATATTAACCACCAGAATGACCGGTGTATCCGTGACATCTGCTAATTCCCAGGAAGAAGCTGTCAATGTAACACCTGCCACACCGTCATAAAATCCCATAACACCTTCCATCACTGCCAGATCTGCCTCTTTCGCATGCGTGCCGAACAGCGAACGGGTTAATTCCTTTCCCGAAAAATAAGTATCCAGATTTCGCGAAGGTACCCCCAGCACTCTGGTATGAAACAATGGATCTATATAATCCGGTCCGCACTTAAAAGAAGCCAGTTTTAAGCCTCTATTTTTCAGTGCCTGCAACAATCCACAAGTGATCAATGTCTTCCCACTGCCACTGTTTGGTGCCGCCAGCATGATACGCGGTATCTTCATGTTGCTGCTCCCCCTTTCTGTTCACTACTCCCCTTTTCTTTTTCCTCCAAAAGAAATAACATAAACAGGATTCTGTCCCATCATAAGATGGTACTGTCCCAGTTTCTTTGCTTTTGATATATTCACAGATGCGATGTCTGCATCTGAAATGTCTAACTCCTGCAAAAGTGCAGTGATCTCTGCCAGTGTCTCCAGCGCAATGCAGTTCACCACAATACGGATCTGCGGGTTTTTCTCCTGCAATAATCCAATGATTTCCCGCATATTCCCACCGGTTCCACCTAAAAATGCATGCGTTGGTATCGGAAGTCCCTCAAAAGCTTCCGGTGCTTTTCCATGAATAATCTGAAGATTAGATACACCAAATTTCTTCTGATTTTCCCCGATCAGTTCCGCAGCTTCTTCTTTCTGCTCAATGGCATAGACCATACCCTGATCTGCTATGCATGCTGCCTCAATGGAAATAGAACCGGTTCCGGCTCCCACATCATATACAACAGAATCTTCGCAAAGCTGCAATTTTGACAGAGAAATGCTGCGCACTTCCTCCTTAGTCATCGGCACTTTTGCCCGGATAAACAATTCATCCGGGATTCCGTGAGTGAGGACTGGTGGCATATGCTCTTTTTTCTCCAACAGCACCACACTGACTCCTGCCTTATCGTAATGCAGGAAATCTTCTGGTCTCCCGGTTGTGATCTGTTCTTCTGGATAACTCAGATTTGTTCCCACTGACATAGTAAGCGTATCCATCTTATAAGTTAAAAGCATTTCTGCCAATTCACGGATACTTTTTGCATCTGATGCCAGTGTAAACACTTTTCGGTGCTTTTTCAATACTGCAAGAATGTTCATCTGACGTCCATGCATACTCGTCAGAAACATATCATCCCAGGATGTCTGAAGTTTTGAAGCAAAATACACACCACTTGAAATACCACAGATCAGATGAAGCGGATATTCGGACAGTGCATCTGTCAATTTCTTGGCTCCACTATAAAATCCGACATCTCCGGACAAAGCAATCACAATGCGCCTGTATTCTCCGTGCATTTTGATATATTCCGCAATCTCTGTACTCAGATACATGGAAACCATCTGTTTTTGTATACAATGCCCGGAAACTGTTCCTTCTAAATCATCTTTTGCAATCTGGCAAATTCCTTTTGCTTCCTTCTTCCCATCGCCTCTACAACTGATTTTCCAATTATCCAGACTCTCCTTCACTGCCTCCAGCATTCGCTTTGCACCAATGATGCAATCTGCCTGTTCACAAGCCTGCAATCCTTCTAGTGTCATCGTCTCCGGTGCACCCATTCCAATACCAAGCAGCGTGATTTCAGTTTTTTTCAGGCTCTTCTTTTCACTTTCATTTTCCGCAACTTTTTCTTTTTCCAAATGTTCAGAAAAAGTATCCGCCAGCCCTTCTTCCTGTAAGATTAGTTGCTTTACTTCCTGCATGGTATAACCATTTTCTTGTTTTGGTCGCAAAATAACCACACAGGTTACTCCTGCTTCCTGCGCAGCCTGCACTTTGTCCGCAAAGCCTCCGGCTGCTCCCGATTCCTTTGTCAGTAAAAAGGAAGCCTTTGTCTCCTGCAGCATTGCTACATTCAGATTTTTCGAAAATGGTCCCTGCATGCAGATCAGCTGTCTCTTTTGCAGTCCGATCTGCTCTGCAGTGGTAAATGCTTCTGCCTGTGGCAATACCCTTGCATATATACGGCTGCCATCTGAAATACGTCCGGCAATCTCCGGCAACTCTTTCAAACCAGTAGTCAGTAAGATATTTCCCTGCTGTGTCTCAAGCCAGTCTGCTGCCTCGGCACAGGTTGCAAACGGCACGATATGCTCAAACTTTGACAGTTCCAGGGTATCCCGCAGTAACCGAACATAACGCAATCCTGCCTTTTCGCAGGCCTGTCTGATATTTGCAGTCACTTCCACTGCATGCGGATGCGTTGCATCTATGACAGCTTTTAAACCATTCTCGGCCAATTCCCTGATCCGGTGCTCCATTTCAGATTCACTCATGCGCCCGGTATGTACCTGCACATATTCAGAAATTTCTGATTCTAACAATTCCTCACCGTATTCCGTTGCCACACACAGCTGCGCATATATATGATGTTTTTTCAAAAATCCTGCCAGTTGCCGCCCCTCGCTCGTTCCGGCAAACACCAGCCAGGCTGTTTTGTTTCTCATATCCGATATCCCCTCGGTGTCACCATACATCCATTGATTTCTTTTGTCTGAGAATTTCCGATAAATACTGTAGTAAACATATCTACCTGCAGATCACGTAACTCTCTTAAAGTATAGATATGTTTTTCCTCGCCATCACGGCCAATCTGGCTGACAGTCGCACATACCAGTGTCTCCGGCTGATACTGCATGATCAGATCACAGGCTTTCTGCAAATAATCATGCCGCTTTTTACTGGACGGATTATAGAGACAGATGACAAAATCTGCCGCTGCTGCTGCCAGCAGACGTTTCTCAATCTTTTCCCATGGAGTCAGTAGATCACTAAGACTGATCAATGCAAAATCATGGATCAGGGGTGCTCCAAGAACTGCTGCTCCACCGATGGCTGCTGTCACACCCGGCACACATTCTACTTCTACTTCCGGATATTCCTGACCAATTTCCAGCATCAGTCCGCTCATACCATATACCCCTGCATCTCCACTGCAGATCATTGCCGTTGTCTTTCCTTCCTGGGCCGTTTCAAAAGCCATCCGACAACGCTCTACTTCCTGCTTCATCGGTGTGGTTAAGAATTCTTTTCCTGCAAAATGCTCCCGCACCAGATCCACATACACAGTATAACCTATGATCACATCACAGGATTCCAGTGCCTTTGCAGCACGGATCGTCATCTGTTCATAAGCCCCTGGTCCAATTCCTACTACATATATTTTTTTCACGATATTTTTTCCTCCCATTCACTTTGAGCATCCTGTCTCAATAATGCCACTGTAACTCCATTTTCTGCCTGCTTTCTGCAAATCCAGCATGGATGCTCCTGACAGTCTTCTGGCAACGCTGCCACTGCTGCCCGTTCACATACATTTCCAACCCCAGTTGTTTTTTTTACAAATTCAGAAATCGGATAATCTCCGGGCATTTCAAGCAATACATCCGCTGAGAACGTCACAAATGGCACATTCCAGCAATCTGCCAGCTGACAGATTGCCGCTTCTTCTGCCTTCAGATCAATAGAAGCAATTTTGCTAATGCTCTCCGGCAAAATCTGACAGGAATCCAATACCTTTCTTACCTGTTTGAAAAGTTCCTGCGGATCCTTATCTTTTCGACACCCGATACCAAGAATCACAACTTGTGGAACCAGCACGAGCACATTCCCCGGCCAGCCACCATGAACAGACACCACAATACCTGCAATTTCTTTTGTCTTTCTGTCATTTACAGCTTCCAAAAACTTGTCTTTTTCCTCGAAACGCATATATTCGGTTGGCCAGTCGTCGCATATTTTCACACCTGATTCCGCATAAAATGGAAGTTTTTGCCCAGTCACAAATACAGCTGCCGCATATTTTGCAAGTACGCGATCCTTAATTCGCAGGTTTTGCTTCTGCGCCCACACATCTACAGCCAGCTTTCCATTGACATCCGAAGCTGTAGTGATCACCGGATCTGCCCCGATTGCATCTGCCACCAGCCTCGTCCATGCATTACCGCCTCCCAAATGTCCGGACAGCAGTGAGATCACATGCTTGCCACACTCATCTGCCACCAAAACAGCCGGGTCACTGTATTTATTACACACATAGGGCGCAATGGTGCGCACTGCAATTCCACAGGCTCCAATAAAAACCATCAACTCTGACTGTGTAAAAACATCCCTGCACCAGGCTTGCAGCCCATCTGACACAGGCTGTAAGTCTTCTGCCTTATATTTTTCCACAATCTCCTTTTTCCCACTGTACAAAATAACATCTGTCTGTTTCTGTCTGCACAGTGCCTTTTGCATCCGGCAGGACAGCTTATAACCGGCTTCCGTAAAGGATATGATTCTGACTCTGTTCATCACTTTTCACTTTCTCTTACTGTTTCGCTTTTCTGAATTCTGTCGTAAACTCAGGATGATACAGTTCTGATCTATCATAATTTGTATGTGTCACCGCATCACCAATGATCATCAATGCAGTTTTTGTAATATTATGTTCTTTTGCTGTCTGTGCCAGTGTTCCCACAGTACAAATATACTTTTCTTCCTCCGGCCAGGTTGCTTTGTATACGATTGCTGCCGGTGTATCTGCAGTATATCCTCCTTCAATGAGTTCTCTGGATAACTCCTCTAACAGTCCGGTACTTAAAAAAACAACCATCGTCGCCTGATGTGCCGCAAAAGAAGCGATGCTTTCACGATCAGGCACCGGTGTCCGGCCTGCCATTCGTGTGATAATCACGCTCTGGGACACATTTGGCAATGTGTATTCCAGATTCAGTGCTGATGCTGCACCACAAAAAGCACTGACACCCGGGCAACTCTCGTACGGAATTTCCATCACATCTAATTGATCCATCTGCTCCCGTATTGCACCATAAATACACGGATCACCGGTGTGCAGACGAACGATCATTTTACCATTTGCGTACGCCTCTTTTATTACTTCCAACACTTCTTCCAACGTCATGGTTGCACTGTTATATACCTCACAACCCTCTTTTTTGTAATCAAGCAGCTGCGGGTTTACCAAAGACCCTGCATAAATAATCACATCTGCCTGTTCCAGCAGGTTTTTTCCCCTTACGGTAATCAGATCCGGTGCTCCACTACCTGCTCCAACAAAATATACCATTTGTTTTTCCTCCTCCTGATTTTTTCAAATCTATATTCACTCTTTTTCTATCAATTTTTTGTAATTTATCGCATTATCGTTCTGAGAGCAGGCATTTCAGTAATTCCTCCGCCAGATCTGTCCGCCCCAGTTCACCCATAGCATTAGAATACAATACTGCACCGATCTGCAGCTGTCCCTGTGCCCGATGATTCAGATAATACGCAACTTTCTCTGTTATGATCTGCAGTGTTTTCTCCCAGAATGCTGTCTGCTTCAAAATTGCAAGACCTTCATCTGTGGTCACTGCAGCCAGAATCTGATTCGCCGTTTTTGCATCCGCCCCGGCACGCAGCGCACAGGCGGCCATAATTTCCATACGGGCATCTGCATCCCTGGAATGAGTATTCATAATTCCACCGGCTACTTTGATAAATTTTCCGATATGGGCAACAAACAAAATTCCTTTCAAGCCCATATTTACTGCAAAATCAATCGTCTGTCCCACATAATTACTGCACTTAACTGCTTCTTCCGCTTCGAAAGGAAAATGCCCGGACAGATACTGCAGTCCATAATTTCCCGGTGCGATCAGCAAATACTGCTTTCCACCGGAAGCTTTCTGTTTCATTTCAACTTCAATACTTGAAATCAATGCTTTTTCACTCATAGGCTCCACGATACCACTTGTTCCAAGGATGGAAATTCCTCCTTCGATTCCGAGTCGTGGATTAAAAGTCCGTTTCGCAGTGTCTGCCCCTTCCGGCACACGGATCTGCACACGGATACCACCAGTATAATCATATTTTTCACAAATTTCCTGCACTGCCTGCGTGATCATCTGTCGTGGAACCTTATTGATCGCAGGTGCACCCACTGGCTGTTCCAGTCCAGGAAGAGTGATCATTCCCACGCCTTCACCTGATGTAATTCCAACCACAGCTTTTTTTTCAGAAAACGCTGCATCTTTTTTGCATGTAACTTCATCAGATTCCTTTTGTATATGCTTCTGATAGGACTCTTTCTTCTCCATATATTCCTGTTCTGTATGATGCATAAATACCTGTTGCAATCTTTCTGCTTCTTGTACTTCACACAGACACACATCCGCATAAACCAGGAGCCCACTGGTCACATCCGGATCATCTCCTCCATCTTTGCGGATGGCACATGATACTGCATTCTGCTTCCGGGTCACATCCAGCACTTCAAGCCAGATGCGAATGCCTTTTGGTGTCAGAAGTTCCACAACCGGAATCTCTTTTCTGGCAAATAGCATCGCTGCTGCTGCCTTTGCTGCCGCTGCTGCACAGCTTCCCGTGGTGTAGCCGAATCGCATTTTTTTATTGTCTTTGATAATAAAATACTCTTCCAGTCCATTTTTCATCTTTATCTGTGCTCCAACATTTTTCCTATGTTACTATTTTTCCAGCTTGTGCTGTATTATCGCACTTCTGTTCTAATTCTCCTGCTGATCCGGTTGAAGAAACGGTAAGATTTTTTCCAGAGACGGATTCTCTGCATTCGGCATCCATGCAGCAATGATATCAATCGTATCTTCTGGTCCTCCAAAAGGCACAGAAACAAGTCTTCCTCTTGACTGCAATGGAATAGACAGATAAGCCGGAAGAATCGTCACTCCCATATTTGCAGAAAGCATCAGCAGGATCGTCTCTACATCCTCAATTTTTGCCACCACATTCGGATGATATCCACGCTTCCAAAATGTCTCGATAATCTGCTTATCCTCACCGATCTCACATTCCGGCGTAGCGGCCAGGATCAGGTTTTCATCCTTTAGATCAGTCCTTGTTACATATGGCTTCTGCGCCAGCACATGGCTGCGTGGGAATACTGCTGACATACGTTCTGTGCTGATTTTTAACACTTCTACATCCTTATAATACCGCTCTTCAAACATTGGCATCAGTACCAGGTCCAATTCACCATTTTTTAAAAGCTTCAGCAGCATGGAAGGACTCTGGCTTGTGAATTTCATTGCAATATTCGGATATTTCTCATTAAAAGCCTGAATTTTCTCCGCAAGTCCTGTATTGCCAATTCCAACAGAAAAACCAATTTCCAGAGAACCGATAAATCCGCTGGATGCCTCACGAGTCCGTTTCACCGCCGTATCAATACGTTTTAAAATGGAAGATGCCTCCTGCAAAAATACTTTTCCCGCCGGTGTCAGTACGACTTTTTTCTTGGTACGTTCAAACAGACTCACCCCCAACTGTTCTTCCAGCGCTTTAATCTGTTGGGTTACTGCTGTCTGTGATACATACATAGATTCCGCCGCTTTGGTAAAATTCAATTCATGAGCCACTGCCAGAAAATATTCCAGTTGTCTGCTGTTCATTTCTACTTCTCACCTTCCGGTTTGTTGTATTTGACATATCCCGGATGTCTGCCCGGGATCTTGTATCCATTTTCACGCAGGTTTATCAGTCCGTCAATCTTGTCCTTTGGCATATCAGGTGCCCCACCAAGTAAATGGATATACAAGGACGTTTTTGCATACATTTCAAGTGACTCCATACGAAAATATGCACGGGTCAGACTGTCACCTACCGTAAGTGCTCCGTGATTTGCAAGCAATACCGCGTCATGCTCCTTAAGAAACGGTGCGACAGAATCCGGCACCTCCTCAGTGGATGGCTCTGCATACGGTGCAATCGGAACCGCACCGAGATTTACGATAAATTCCATCACCTGATAACCATCCAGCGGACGCCCCATGGATGCAAAAGTGGTAGCAATCGGTGGATGTGCATGAACTACAGCCTTTACATCCTCGCGCTCTTTATAACAACGGAAATGCATTTTCATCTCGGAAGACGGTTTATATCCTTCCGCTGCCGAAATCACTGTACCATCTGCCTTCATATGCACCAGGATTTCCGGTGTCATAGCAGCTTTGCTTACACCGGACGGAGTACACAAAAATGTACCATCCTCTAATTTCACAGATACATTTCCATCATTTGCTGCTACAATACCGCGCTGCCACATTTTATGGCACACATCACAGATTTCCTCGCGCTCTTTCATTGCATTTAATTCCATATCATCTTCCTCACAATCTAATGTTTTTTCTTATGCGGAGTAAAATCCCGGTTTCTTCGTTTTGTCACAAAATAATTCAGGATTCCACCGCCCACGATAATGATTGCTGCCACTACAAGTACCCGCTTGGCTGCCTCCTGTGGCAATGCGCCCTTACTTTCAATCGAATCCGCATAAAATGTCAGTGTATAGGAAATCTCATGAGGCGTTCCCATAGCTGTCGTATCCGCAATCACTGGCATCTCTTCATCAAACACCGTAACCGGAATCGTAAACGTAGAGTAGCCACTTTCATTTTTATTTTCATTCAGAAATTTTTCTCCGTCTACGATCATATAATCATAATTTGAACTGCTCCATTGCAGCTGTGCATAGGCATTTCCATCTTTTACAATAAATATTGTAGGTGAAACCACCGTAGCCTTTCCACTTCCGCCTTTTAGTGTTACATCAATGGCATATTCCCCGTCTTCTTTTTCCACTGAAAGTGGCTCTGCCTGCACATTTTTCTCACACAGACAGACACCTAACAGTAAGCCAAAGCACAGCACTATCAGCGGAGAAAGCAATTTTTTCTTAACCATATTCCACTTTTTCATACTGTCATTTTTCCTTTTCTCATATTTACAAAATCTGATATTTACAAAATCTCATAGAATATTCCTGTTTTTATAGCATCATCAGATGTGAATATCCGTTCTATCTGTTTCCACATTGCCCTATAGATTTTTCCGTTTATAAATAAACCAGAACGCAAGAAACAAAAATATCACCAGATAAATTACAAGGATCAATATTCCAATTGGATTAATTGCTTCCTGCTTGGCAATACTCCGGATCATAGCACTGGTCTGTGATAATGGCAATGCACCGATCACCTGGCGAATTCCTTCCGGCATATTATCCATAGAAAAAAATGTATTACACAAATATGACATCGGCATAATGACATAATTAGAAAAACGCGGTACATCCGTATGATTTTTTGCGATAAAAGAAACCACAACAGCAATTGTTGAAAATACTGCCCCGTTCAAAAACATGATCAAAAAGGAAAAACCGTTAAATACAACGCCTGTTCTGATTGGCAGAATCAAGAGCATGATCACACATCCTGCATACAATCCGCGCAAACTTCCGGCAATGACCTGCCCTACAATAAACTGCCACAACGGTGTCGGTGATATCATAACCTGGTCGAAAGCTTTCTCATACAACCGCTGCACATTCAGATTTTGTGCAATTGCATTAAAGCTTCCTGTCATAGTTGTCAGTGAGACCACACCCGGAATCAGGAAATTCAGGTACGGTTCTCCATGAGAAACCATTTGAATTCCCATTCCAAAAACGATCAGATACATCAATGGCGCTATCATAGCTGCAAGAGTGATCTTATAAAAATCACGACGGAACTCTGTCCATTTTTCCCATAATACTGTTATAATTCCCATCGTTACTGTTGCCTCTCTTTCTGCTCTGCCCGTGCCACAAACACATCTTCCAGCGTTGTATTACGCAAAGCAGTCTGACCGGAGAGCCTGCTTAAATGAGCGATTGCTTCTTCTCTGTTTTGGAAATAATGACTTCTTAATCCGTCCTGTGTCGTCTCATCTACCGCAAAATGACCCAATTGCTCTACCATTTTCTTCGGTTCATTCACTTCTTCCAGATGTCCACGGTCCATAAAGGCCACCCGCTGACACAGACTTTCCGCTTCTTCCATATAATGTGTGGTCAAAAGGATTGTCAGATTGTGGTCATTGAGCTGTCGCAGCAGATTCCACATCTGTCTTCTGGAAATGGCATCCATGCCTGCTGTCGGCTCATCCAGCAATAAAATCTCAGGCTCGGTCAGAAGTGCCCGGCAAACCATCAGTTTTCTCTTCATTCCACCAGATAGTTTTCGCACTGTCCTTCGCCTGAAATCAATCAGACCACAAAACTCCAGCAATTCTTCTGTCTTTTCCCGAATCTTTTTACGGGGCATAAAATATAACCGCCCCTGATATTCCATCACTTCATCCATAGTCATATCCTGCCGCATGGAATATTCCTGTGTGATCACACTGATTTTTCGCTTCAGTCCCGGATTTTTACGAGAAAGCACTTCCCCATCCACCCGGATTTCACCGGCAGTCGGGAGGAGCAGTGTGGACATCAGACTGATCGTCGTTGTCTTTCCCGCTCCGTTTGGCCCAAGAAGTCCAAAAAATTCTCCTGTCTCAATCTTCAGATTCAGATTGTCCACTGCAGTAAACGTATCAAACTTCTTTGTCAGATTTATCAGTTCAATCATTTTCCGGACTCCGCATCTTTTGCAATGATCAGGGAATAGTATCCTGCATCATCCGGAATTTCTTCTACGCTGCGGTATACATGCTCCGTCTCCATACCACAATTTTCCACCATGGACACCTGTTTTCCACTCTCTCGCAAAATGTCTTTTACCTGTTTCATCTTTCTACCAGACTTCATAAAGACATAATTTCCCTCCGCATCCGGTGTATCACCCAGGCGATGAACAGCCGGTACAATATGCAGCGTCTGATTCCACTCTACCAACGGCTGATTCGTTCTGGCAGCTGCTGCGCAGAACGATGTGATACCGCTTACCAATGCTGTCTCATAGCCATCTTTCTCTACGCGTTTCTGCAAATAGGAAAATGTGGAATATATCGTCGGATCACCCAGTGTCAGAAATACGATATCGCGTCCCTGATCCAATACTTCCTCCAGTGCCTTTGCACCTTTTTTGTGATTTTCTTCCAGTTCCTCTGCATCGTGTGTCATAGGCATATAAATCGAAAGCAGTTCCTTGTCTGCCAGTTCCGGTGCTGCCTGCACAGCAATCTTGTAAGCTACCGTTTCTTTCGCGTCAGCCCCAGGCACTGCGATCACCTCTGCCTCACGAATCATTCGAACTGCCTTTACTGTCATCAATTCCGGATCTCCCGGTCCTACTCCTACTCCGTATAAAATTCCTCTCATCTTAAGTTCCCCTTTCTCTGAAATAATATATATGCTCTTTTTTCTATAATCATAATCTTATTCGAAGAACATCTCCGCCATATAGGCATCGCTGAACTTCTTATGTGTGGATAATTCCACATAGCGCATTTCCTGCTGCAGATGCGTAAGTTCCTGGCGAGCATCCTCTGACAAAGCCGCCGATACTGCGCCTTCTCCGGCGGCATTTCCGACAGAAACTGTCATCTGCTCCAGTTTTGCAGGTATCAATCCAATGGCTGCAGCACTTTTTTTATTCAAAAAGCTGCCAAATCCACCGGCCAGGATCACTTGTTCCACATCCGTGACAGCAATCTGTCTCTCCTCCAGCAAAATCTGAATGCCCGCTGCAATGGAGGCCTTGGCCAGCTGCAGTTTTCTCACATCTGCCTGGGTCACTTTTACCTCTTCGGTCAGCCAGATACAGCTTCCGTTTTCATCCTTTCCAAGATATCCGGCAAAGTCTTTATCCACATCATTCTCATCTGCTATCAGACCGGTTTCATCAAGCAATCCTGTTTCCAGAAAAACAGCCAGTGCATCGATCAGACCGGATCCGCAGATTCCGACAGCCGTGGCATCATCAATGGTAGAACAACAGATTTTTTCATCTTCCAGCCATACTTTTGAAATTGCCCCGGAAGCGGCCGGCATTCCCATTGCGATCTCCGCTCCTTCAAACGCCGGTCCTGCGGCTGTCGCACAGCAGACAAATTCACCCGATCTTCCAAGTACCATTTCACCGTTTGTGCCAATATCCAGAAGCAATGTTTCCTTTTCACCATCTCTCGCCAACTCTGAAGAATGCATCTGAACAGCTGCCAAATCTGATACAATATCTCCACCCACATATCCTGCTACTGATGGGAGCACATATACCTTCTCACAGTTTCGTATTCCAATTGTATCCGCATCATAAATCTCTCCAAACAGTGATAATGGCGTAAATGGTACCACACCGATGCTCTCAGGAGAAAGCCCACAGAACAGATGACACATCACAGTATTTCCTGCAACAGCCAGCATCCGTATAGATTCTGTCCTTCCTGTCTGCGCTTTCAGCTGCATCAGCATCAGGTTGAGCTGTGCCACTATAGCATCCCGCAGCCGGTTCAAGCCATATTCTGAGGATGCCTGTATCCTTGAGATTACATCTGCACCAAAGCTTCGCTGTGCATTTGGCGCACTGACCGTTCCTAGCCGTTCTCCGGTCGATCCATCCAACAGATGGCATACGACTGTCGTGGTTCCGATATCACAGGCTGCCACCAACCCTTCTATGCCATCTGCCGGATACAGATAACAATTTCCTCTCTCCGCGATCAAAGACTTCTGTTCTTCCGGTATGGTGATACACATACCATCCTCACACAATATCTGGCAGGCAAGCACCTCTCCGATTCCATCTACCTTCACCATACATTTCCTGCATGTTCCGTTTCCGCCACAGGGCGCATGTACCTGCGTGATTCCAACCTCTTGAAACACTTCAAGGAGCGTGGTGTGCTTCCACGCTCCTGTGTATG